>NZ_CP117430.1:1569279-1883134 GCF_030687395.1 Pseudomonas wuhanensis
TTTTTCAGCAAGTTGAGCAGCACCTGTTCCAGTTCATTGGCGGTGCCGGGCACCGGGCCCAGCGCCGGATCGAACTGCCGAATGATCGCCTGACCCTTGAAGTCGAAGCCGATGGCCAGGTCAAAGTCGTTGCCAGCGATTTCCACCGCTTGATCGATCAACGCCGGCAAATCGCAGGGAGCCATCTGCCGGGTACTGCGGCGACTGAAGCTGAGCATGTGCGTCACGATTTTTGCCGCCCGGGCGCCGGCCTGTTGAATGCCATCAAGTAACTGCGGCACTTCGCGAGCTTTCAGGTACTGGTTGACCGTGTCCAGCTCGATGCCCAGTTGCTCGGCCTGTTCGAGGTTTTTCGGCAGATCGGGTGACAAGCGCCGACGAATGTTCTGCACGTTGTGCAAGATTGCGCCCAGTGGATTATTGATTTCGTGGGCCATGCCAGCGGCGAGGCCACCGACCGAGAGCATTTTTTCCGACTGCACCATCATTTCTTCCAGGGACAGACGCTGAGTGATGTCGTCGATCCGGATCACCACGCCGCGCCCGGCACCGCCCATCAACGGATAAAACGTCAGGGCGTAATGCTTGGGTTCATCGTCCTTGAGCCAGGTCACGCGTTCGATCTTCGCCACCGTGTGCTGCTCGACGGTTTGCCTGAGCTGCGGCAGGAACGGTTTGAGCGGTTCGAAGGCGAGGAAGATCGGCTGGTTCAAGGCTTCGTCCAGAGGCGTACCGGACAGGGCGCTGGCTTCCTGATTCCACTGGGTCACGTAGAGCTGCTCGTCGAGGGCGATCAGTGCCGACGGCATGGAGTCGATGATGCTGTTGAGGTAGTTCTGGAATCCGGTGAGCTTCTTTTCGATCTTGCTGCGCACCTGAACTTCCAGCTCCAGCTTGCGGTTGGTGTGACGGGTTTCTTCGGCCAGCCCCTGGGCCTGATCGTAAGCGGCCTGGGAGTCGTCGCGGGCGCGCTTGAGTTGCTGCTCCCGAGCCTCGATGCGCGAGAGCATGGTGTTGAACGCTTCGGCGAGGCTGCCGATTTCGTCGTGGTTGCCGCGAGAGGCGCGCAGGGCGTAGTTCTCTTCCCGGGTCACTTGCCGGGACAACTCTTCGAGCTGATGGATGGGGCGGGTAATCAGGCGTTTAATCTGCCGGGCGATCACCAGCCATAACAGTACGCTGAAGATCAGAATCCCCAAACTGGCGGTCAGGGTCCCGGTGTAGAACGCCATCGGCAGTTCGCTGCTGGCCACCAGCAGCAAATGCCCAGGCGCAGTGCCGGGGCGGGGCAGGGTGATGACTTGGTTGCTGCGGAACTCCATGGCTTGCCAGGCTTCGAGGTGCCGGAAATGCTCCGGCAGATGGAGCTTGTCTCCCTGCTGCAGCTGCGCCAGAAGCACACCGTTGCCGTCATAGAGCGCTGCTGCACGCAACGGTGTATAGCTGTTGAGTTCGTTGAGCAGGCGCTCGGCGGTTTGCGGCGACTTCAAGGCGTCGGAGACCAGGCTGGGGTTGGACACCAGCCGGCCGATGGTCTGCAAGGCCTGGGGGGCCATGCTTTCCTGCGAGATGTAATAGGCGGCGCTGATAAAGGTCAGGTTGGCGACCAGCAAAACGGTGGTCAACAGCACCAGCAGGGCGGCCAGCAATTTCTGGCCGACTGGAAGGTTTTCAAGGCGCTGGCGCAATGGCATCAGGTTCATCGCTGAAAAGGAACAAGTGGCCAGCGTAGCCGCTGCTCAGTCGCTGGGCAATCCAAGGCTGTGCAGATGGGCGATCAAGCGCTGCTGCAATTGATTGAGGTGGGGCAGGTTCAACTGATGCCGCGACGCGACTTTGCAGGCATGGCCCAGCAGGTAGCTGATTTCGGTGCGGCGCTGATTCGCGACGTCCTGGTACATCGAGGAGAAATTGGCCGCGGTGGCCTGGATCACTCGTTCGACTTCCACCCGCAGGTTTTCCGCCGCTGCCGGCTGGCCGCAGCGCTCGAGCAGCTCGGTGAGCTCGGCGCACAGGGTGGCGACTTCGCAATGATGCTGCTGCAAACCGCCGTTGCGGCATTCGTGCAGCACGGTCAACGGGTTGATCGCACAATTGAGCGCCAGTTTTCGCCACAGCCTTGTGAGGATGTCGGTGCTCCATTCATGGGGAATGCCGGCGGCGCTCAAGTCCTCCAGCCAGATCGGCGCCACCGGGTGGCCGGCATCCCCCAGCCAGGTGTAGCCATGACCGGCGAACACCACACGCCAATCGCCATCGCGAAATGCCCCTTCGGTGCTGGAGGCGAAGATGCAGCGCGCCTGAGGCACCTGCGCGGCAACCGCGTCCTGACTGCCGAGGCCGTTCTGCAGCAGGATCAGTTCGGCGTCGGGTGTTAGCCGATGAGCGAGCCGGGCCACGGCTTCTTCGGCGTCGTAGGCTTTGCAGGCCACCAGCAGGCGGCGGATCGGCTCGTCGCTGTCGGCTGTTTCGCCGGGCACTGGATACAGCTGCGCTTCGCCATGTTCGACCAGCGTCAGCCCGCCAGCCGTCTGATAGGCCTGTAAGCGTGTCGCGTCCCGCACGATCAGCCTGACCGGTACGTCAGCCCGCGCCAGACGTGTGGCCCAAAGGGTGCCGAGGCTGCCGGCGCCGAGAATATGCCAAGGGGTAGACATCAGTGTTTTGCTCGGTTTGACGCTGGCATGTGTGGCTCGCAGTATCGGTTGGAAAAGACCCGTTATAATGAGCCCGATTTTAACCGCAAGCCAAGCGCGCTCCATCGTTATCGAGCGTGCCTTTTTATTGGAGAGATTACATGCCGTCGTTCGACGTGGTATCCGAACTGGACAAACACGAAGTCACCAACGCGGTCGAGAACGCCGTCAAGGAACTCGATCGTCGTTATGACCTGAAAGGCAAGGGCAGTTTCGAGTTCAAGGAAAAAGACCTGACCGTCAACCTGACCGCGGAAGCTGATTTCCAGCTCGAAGCGATGATCGAGATCCTCAAGCTGTCCCTGGTCAAGCGCAAGATCGATGTGCAGTGCCTTGAAGTCAAGGATGCCTACGCGTCGGGCAAGCTGATGAAACAGGAAGCGGTACTCAAGGAAGGCATCGACAAGGAGCTGGCGAAGAAAATCGTCGCTCACGTCAAAGACGCCAAGCTCAAGGTCCAGGCCTCCATTCAGGGCGAGCAAGTGCGTATCACCGGCAAGAAACGTGACGATTTGCAGGAAGCCATTGCAGCCCTGCGTGCCAAGACGTTCGACATGCCGCTGCAGTTCAACAACTTCCGCGACTGACTTTTCAAGCGGGACCTGTGGGAGCGAGCTTGCTCGCGCCCACAGGGATTGTGTTTATTCCGGTGGGTCTTTTTCTGCCGCTCATTTTTTGCGTGCCGGGTAGCCGGAAATCAGGAGAAAAAAGATGGATTTGAATGCTGAAGTGGACAACCTGGTCAAGGCATCCCAAGCCTGGATTCCAATGATCATGGAATACGGCAGCCGCGTGCTACTGGCGGTGATTACCCTGGCCATCGGCTGGTGGCTGATCAACAAGGTCACGCAAAAACTGGGTGGCCTGCTGGCGTTGCGCAATGCCGACCTGGCGCTGCAAGGTTTCATCAGCAGCCTGGCGAACATCATCCTCAAGGTTTTGCTGATCGTCAGCGTGGCGTCGATGATCGGCGTGGAAACCACCTCGTTCGTCGCGGCCATCGGTGCAGCCGGCCTGGCGATCGGTCTGGCCTTGCAGGGTAGCCTGGCGAACTTCGCGGGCGGCGTGCTGATTCTGTTGTTCCGCCCGTTCCGCATCGGTGACTGGATCGAAGCCCAAGGTGTTGCCGGTACGGTCGACAACATCCAGATCTTCCACACCGTATTGCGCACCGGTGATAACAAAACCATCATCGTGCCTAACGGCGTTCTGTCGAACGGCATCATCACCAACACCAACCGTCAACCGACCCGTAAGGTCGTGTTTGATGTAGGCGTGGCTTACGAGGCGGACTTACAGAAGGCCCGTCATGTTTTGCTGGACCTGGCCAAAGATGAGCGCGTTTTGGCTGACCCGGCACCTCAGGCAGTGATTTCTACTCTGGGCGACAGTTCGATTACTGTTTCCCTTCGAGTGTGGGTGAAGACGGCGGATTATTGGGATGTGATGTTCATGTTCAACGAACAGTCCCGTGATCGTTTGAAAACGGCCGGTATCGATATTCCGTTTCCACAGCGGGTGATTCGAGTGGTTCAGGAGTCTGCAGTGCAGTAAGCAACAAAAGAGGCCCATCCGAAGATGGGCCTCTTTGTTTGTTACCGCAAACTAACTTGATGCGATTACAAAATCGACAGCGGGTAGTCGACGATCACACGGAACTCTTTCACGTCGCCTTCACCTTCGTCGGCGTTAGCAAAGTGCCAAGCTTGACGGAAGCGGACGGACAGATCTTTTGCCGGGCCAGACTGAACAACGTACTTGGCTTCGAAGTTGGTTTCGTTGTGCTTGCCATCTTCACCGTACAGGCCGGCGTAAGCGCTGCCTGCTGGAGTTTTGGTACCGTCGATGTCCCAACCTTTCACGTAACGGGTCATGAAGCTCAGACCAGGAACGCCGTACTCAGCCATTTTCAGATCGTAACGGATCTGGGCAGACTTCTCGCCAGGGGCGTTGAAGTCAGAGTACTGGATGGAGTTGGCGAGGAAGATCGAGTCGCCGCCGCGGTTGTTTTTGCCAATACCGACGTAGTCGAACGGGGTATCGCCATTAACCTTTTGGAAGGCCAGGGTGATGGTGTGTGCTTTCAGGAACGACAGAGCAGTGGCCAGCGAGAATGCTGTGTTGCTAATGTCACCGGCTTTCGCGTCACCGGTGTCGGTGGTGCGGTAGATGTTGAAGTCGGTGTTCAGCGACGTGTCACCACCAAATGGAGTGGTGAGGTTCACGTTGGCGTAGTACTGGTTCCAGATGTCTTCCAGCTTGGCGCCATACAGCGATGCGGAAAGGTTATCGGTAATGCCGTACTTGCCACCGAAATAGTCGATGCTGTTGGCTTCAACGCCAGCGTAGTTTGCAAACAGGCCGCCGTCACGGGCGTTTTTGTCCTGGCTGGAACCCGAGTAGAAGTGACCGGCTTCGAGGTCAAGGTCTTTGACTTCGCTGCTCTGCAGTTGGAAACCGCTGGCAACTTGAGGAAGGATACGGGAACCGCCAACAGCAAACACTGGAGCAGTGCTTGGCGACATGTCGCCGAATTTCAGCTCGGTTTTGGAGACGCGGAATTTAATGGCCCCCCCGGCTTTACCCTGACTGTCGTTGACGTCGCGGCCACCGTTAGCGTTGACGGTGTCGCTACGGCTCATGTTGCCCGAACCGGAAGTGCCATCGCCGCCATCCAGTTTGATGGCCAGGTAACCGAATGCATCAACGCCAACGCCAACAGTACCCTGGGTGTAACCGGAGCTGAAGGTGCCCCAAAGACCTTGGGTCCAGTCTTTAACGTCGCGGGCGCCATCTTTGTTGTCACGGTTGAAGTAATAGTTGCGAATCAGCAAGTCGAACTTGGCGTCTTCAACAAAACCTTTGGCTTCAGCCTGGTCACTTACGAACGGTGCGGCCGTAGCCATTTGAGTACTGGCTGCTGCTGCAACTGCCAGTGCGATCATGCTCCACTTCATCACGCGCATCGTGATTTGCTCCTTTGGTTTTTAGAAGAGTACTGCCGTCCCGCCTGTTTTATTATCCGGGCGGCTCTTTCTTTTTGTGTCGGCGCAAACTTATATCACGCCGACCATGTTGGCGATACTTGCGCATCTAACCTTTCAGCTTCTTTACGACCCTGTCGCAAATGGCTGGGTAGATGTCGCAAATTCACAATCCCGACGCAATCGGACTGACAACTTCAGCGTTGTTTTCCATGACTTGAGCATCGGTAAAAAAGAGTCCCTGGTCCTGCACTTGAATCTCCATCGGGCAATCCTGCCACTGTTTTTATTGGCCTTAAGGCTTCCACTTCCAGCAGACGCCTTATAGACGATATAGGTGTGAATGCAACAAGCGTGCACAAATCGGAATTCTGTTGCTGTTTTTTTTCAAAGGCCTGCCTGCTGCTGTAAAAACCCCATAAAACCGGGGGGTTCAAGCTCGTTTTACTTGAGCTTGACGCCATGCTTCGCATCGTGTTTACCACATCGAACCAGTGGGGGCGACAACCAAAAACGTTACCGGTTCACCCCGCCAGTGAGTAGTTAGCGGATGCTGACGCACTGAGCGTAGACGCGTTGTGCGGTTTTGGTGCAAAAAATTTCAATTGCTGTACCGAATTCATACAGTGTCGTTTTGTGATCGAATCGAACAGCCCGTTGTTTATCGGTCATTTCGCCATTTTTTGTGCGGTGGCTGGTTCTGTCATGGTGCATGCCTGATCAAAATGGCTTATGTCGGGGCGCCCGGAGGACGCTGCAGGCGGCAGTTCGTCGTGAAGCGCTTGGCGTTCGCAGGTATGCTGCCGTCCTGTCGCTTGGTGCGCCGTCTTTCGGTAGGGGCGCTAAGCTGAAAAAAGATGACCAGAGGGGAGTGTGCGCTGTGTTCGCTTTAGATCCACGACTTCAACAAGACACGTTGCCGATCGGCGATTTCCCGCTCTGTCGGCTGTTGTTGTCCAATGATTCGAACTACCCGTGGTTCATCCTCGTGCCACGCCGCGAGGATATCAGTGAAATATTTCAGTTGGATGGCGCAGATCAACAGCAGCTGTGGCGGGAAACGACTGAGCTGGCGGAAATCCTCAAGGACTCGTTTGACGCGGACAAGTTGAACGTCGCGGCTCTGGGTAACGTCGTCAGTCAGTTGCACATGCATGTGATTGTGCGCAAGCGTGAGGACGCCGCCTGGCCAGCTCCGGTCTGGGGCAAACAGCCGGCCAAACCCTACAGTCCAGAGCAGATCGCGACGATTCGCGAGCGGCTGCGTCTGGTGTTGACCGATGACTTCACATTTCTGGAGGGTTGAGTCATGAGCCTGGAAGAACGCGTTACCGATCTGGAAAGCCAGTTGGCGTTTCAGGATGACACCATCCAGACATTGAACGATGTGCTGGCGGCGCAGCAACATGCGGTTGAGCGCCTGCAACTGCAAATGACGGCGCTGATCAAGCGGCAGGAAGAAATGGTCGGCCAGTTCGAGTCCTTCGAAGAAGAGGCGCCACCGCCACATTACTGAAAAGCAAATCATAAAAAAACCGCGAACAGCCTGGGCTGTTCGCGGTTTTTTTTAGCCTTGGAGTCAGCGACGCGGCAGGGCGGCGATCACATCTTCGGCTTGCAGGCCTTTGTCACGGTTCATGACAGAGAACTCCACGCGCTGGCCTTCCACCAGAACGCGGTGGCCTTCACCGCGAATGGCCCGGAAGTGCACGAAAATATCATCACCGGAATCACGGGAAATAAAGCCGAAGCCCTTGGAGGTGTTGAACCATTTAACGGTGCCAGTATCGCGGTTGCTCATGTCATAGCTTGGCGAGGCGGCGGCCGGTGAAGATTTGTAGAAACTGACGGCCAGGTGCAGAAAAATGGCGATCAGGGCAACGACCAGACTGAACAGAACGGCAGGTTGACCGGCGATGACAGGCATCGGGGCGATCAGCGTCAGGGTTTGCAGCACGACAGCCAGAACCAGCAAGGCGCTGACCAGGTTTTGCAGTTGGTGACGCGGACCTTTGTTCCAGTAAGGAATAACAGGTGCAAGGGTGAGGTTGAGCAGGCCGAAAAAGGCCAGGTACAGCGCATCGGGTTGTTGCAGGTAAGGTACCGCTTCGGATCGCAGGCTAGGGATGAAGGACAGCAGCAGGGCTGCTGCGCCCATTAGCAGGTGGACGATTTTCAACATTTCGATTAACTCACGTTAAGACGGATCACAAGGAAGAGCTGATGGAGCACGGTTCGCTTCAGAACAATAAGAGGCGTTGGACACGTACCGGGTATCAGCCTATGCGCAACCCCCGGAAAATAGGCGGTAGCGACACACTGCCTATTTAACAGCAAAGCCCGCGGCTACTCAAATCAGGCGGTCCAGCGGTGCTTCCTTTTGGCCGCTGTGCAGATGACGCTTGCTGAGTGTTGTTCGCGCGCAGTGTTCCTCGGATCTTTTGCCTTTTCATCGAGTGATGTTGCGTCAGCATTTGTGGGAAAACGTCCGGCCTAGGACGTGCTCCATGATCCCCTCTCCGTTGTTGGCTTATCCTACGTTGATGGGCAAAAAGTCATCTGGATATGCCTGTGCGCCTGCGCTTTTATAAGGAAACGGAATATGACTCTTATAAGCAGCAAGGATGGCAAAGGAGTGTCAACGGTATGGTTCATGAAGACAGGCGAGACGAGGGGAGGGTCGGTCCACTCAAGGACGTAAGGATTGATTTATTAGTCAGCGAATTCGATATGGGCCTGGCCCAGCCATTATCCCGGTCAGTGCGTTTGAATGGCTTTGCCACCTGTTTGCGGCTTGAGCAGGTCTATTGGGATATTTTGGGTGATATGGCCAAGGTCAATCGCTGCTCGGTCAGTACGCTGTTGTCCCACGTGGATCGCGAAGTGCATTTGCGTCATGGCGGTGTGAAGAACTTCACCGGGCTGGTGCGGGTTGTCTGCGTCGTGCACAGCTTGAAGGAGGGAAATTGCCTCGCCATGGCTTAGCGGTTGGCGATGGATCGGGTCGAGTGTCGGTCTGTGCAGTCTTACGGCTGCACAGGCTGCATTTAATGGATATAATCCCGCCCTTTGCCGCAAAGCCCAGCATGCGCGGTAGCAATCTGATCGCCGAGACAACCCCCATGCCGATGTACGACTATCAATGTGCTTCCTGTGGTCATCAGTTGGAAGCCATTCAAAAGATCAGCGCAGCACCGTTGGTCGACTGCCCTGCCTGCCAGGCGCCAGAGCTTAAAAAGATGCTGTCCATGCCGGGCTTCCGCCTCAGCGGCACCGGCTGGTACGAAACCGACTTCAAGACCGGTTCCAAGAAAAATCTGGCCGGTGGCGACAAAGCTGACTAGGGTCTAGCGCCCGGGCTGAATGACACGCGCGAGCTCTTGCATCATCCGGCACCTTTATTTAAGTGCGGGGGGGCGGCAAGACCTCCAACCGAATTTCGAATTACGAGAAGTGAAACCACTACCATGATGCGCAGCCATTATTGCGGCCAACTGAACGAAAGCCTGGAAGGCCAGGAAATTACCCTTTGCGGATGGGTCCACCGTCGTCGTGACCACGGTGGGGTGATTTTCCTCGATATCCGTGATCGTGACGGTCTGGCCCAGGTGGTGTTCGACCCGGACCGCGCTGAATCCTTCGCCGCCGCCGATCGCGTACGCAGCGAATACGTGGTCAAGATCACCGGCAAGGTTCGCCTGCGTCCGGCCGGTGCCACTAACGCCAACATGGCGTCGGGCATGATCGAAGTGCTGGGCTACGAGCTGGAAGTATTGAACGAAGCGGAAACCCCGCCGTTCCCGCTCAACGAGTTCTCCGACGTCGGCGAAGAAACCCGCCTGCGTTATCGCTTCCTCGACCTGCGTCGCCCGGAAATGCTCGAGAAGCTGCGTCTGCGTTCGCGCATGACCACCAGCATCCGTCGCTTCCTGGACGAGAACGGCTTCCTCGATGTCGAGACGCCGATTCTGACTCGCGCCACGCCAGAAGGCGCTCGCGACTACCTGGTGCCGAGCCGTACTCACGCAGGTAGCTTCTTCGCCTTGCCGCAATCGCCACAGCTGTTCAAGCAGCTGCTGATGGTCGCCGGCTTCGACCGTTACTACCAGATCGCCAAGTGCTTCCGCGACGAAGATCTGCGCGCCGACCGTCAGCCGGAGTTCACCCAGATCGACATCGAGACCAGCTTCCTCGATGAAAAAGAGATCATGGGCATCACCGAACAAATGATCCGCAACCTGTTCAAGGAAGTGCTGGGTCTGGAATTCGGCGACTTCCCGCACATGACTTTTGAAGAGGCCATGCGTCGTTACGGTTCCGACAAGCCGGACCTGCGTAACCCGCTGGAACTGGTTGACGTTGCCGATCAACTGAAAGAAGTCGACTTCAAGGTGTTCAGTGGTCCTGCCAACGACCCGAAATGCCGCGTTGCCGCTCTGCGCGTTCCAGGCGCAGCAAGCATGCCGCGCAGCAAGATCGACGACTACACCAAGTTCGTCGGCATCTACGGTGCCAAGGGCCTGGCGTACATCAAGGTCAACGAGCGCGCCAAAGGCGTCGAAGGTCTGCAGTCGCCAATCGTCAAGAACATCCCGGAGGCCAACCTCAACGTGATCCTGGATCGCGTCGGTGCGGTCGATGGCGACATCGTGTTCTTCGGTGCCGACAAAGCCAAGATCGTCAGCGAAGCCCTGGGCGCGCTGCGGATCAAGGTTGGTCACGACCTGAGCCTGCTGACCTGCGAATGGGCCCCGATGTGGGTCGTCGACTTCCCGATGTTCGAAGAGAACGACGACGGCAGCTTCACCGCCTTGCACCACCCGTTCACCGCGCCGAAGTGCACCCCGGAAGAACTGGAAGCCAGTCCGGCAACCGCGCTGTCCCGTGCCTACGACATGGTCCTGAACGGCACCGAGCTGGGTGGCGGTTCGATCCGTATCCACCGCAAGGAAATGCAACAGTCGGTGTTCCGTCTGCTGGGTATCAGCGAAGCGGAACAGGAAGAGAAATTCGGCTTCCTGCTCGACGCCCTGAAATACGGCGCGCCGCCGCACGGTGGTCTGGCCTTCGGTCTGGACCGTCTGGTGATGCTGATGACCGGCGCCCAGTCGATCCGTGAAGTGATCGCCTTCCCGAAAACCCAGAGCGCTGCCTGCGTCATGACTCAGGCACCGGGTCTGGTGGATGCCAAGGCATTGCGCGAACTGCACATTCGACTGCGCGAAACGCCTAAAGCTGAGTAAGGCTGACCAGAAGGGCGCCTCTTCGGATGCGCCCTTTCTTTATACAATGGTCGAGATTTTTATTTGCTGGCTGGCGCATCATGGCGTGGCGGGCAATGTTTCAAAGAGAATTCGGAGCGAGTTATGGCGGGTCATTCCAAGTGGGCGAACATCAAGCACCGCAAAGAACGTCAGGATGCCAAGAAGGGCAAGATTTTCACCAAGTGGATTCGTGAACTGACGGTTGCTGCTCGTCAGGGCGGCGCTGATCCGGGCTCCAACCCGCGTTTGCGTCTGGCGCTGGATAAAGCGCTGGGTGCGAACATGAGCCGCGACATCATCGACCGCGCGGTTGCTCGTGGTGCCGGTGCTGCCGATACCGACGACATGGTCGAGCTGACCTACGAAGGTTACGGCCCGGGCGGTGTGGCGGTGATGGTTGAATGCATGACCGACAACCGCAACCGCACCGCAGCGGCTGTTCGCCATGCGTTCAGCAAGTGCGGCGGTAACCTTGGCACCGACGGTTCGGTGGCCTACCTGTTCGAGCGCAAGGGGCAGATTTCCTTCGCGCCAGGCGTGGATGAGGATGCGCTGATGGAAGCGGCCATGGAAGCCGACGCCGATGACGTGGTGACTCACGAGGACGGTTCGATCGACGTCTTCACCTCGTTCGCCGGCTTCTATTCCGTGCGCAACGCTTTGGAGGCCGCAGGCTTCAAGGGCGATGACGCGGAAATCGTCATGCTGCCGACCACCAGTGCCGAACTGGACCTGGAAGGCGCCGAGAGAGTTTTGAAGCTGATCGACATGCTTGAAGACCTGGACGACGTGCAAAACGTGTATTCCAACGCCGACATTCCGGAGTCGGTGGCCGCACAGCTCGGATAAGGGCGACTAAGATTCAGTGTGGGAGCTGGCTTGCCTGCGATGGCGGCGTGTCAGGCTACATCATTGTTTGATGTGCCTGCGCCTTCGCAGGCAAGCCAGCTCCCACATTTGTTATTCGCTGTATTGAATATCGTGCTCTTACCTAACCCGCAGGCGTTATGACTTTAATTCTTGGAATCGACCCCGGTTCGCGTATCACCGGTTATGGCGTGGTACGTGATACCGGGCGTGGCTGCGTGTACGTGGCGTCGGGCTGCATTCGCACGGGCTCCGGCGAGCTGCATGAGCGCCTGCAAATCGTCTATCGGGGCGTGCGTGAAGTGATCCAGACCTACGGCCCGGTGACCATGGGCATCGAAAAAGTCTTCATGGCGCGCAATGCCGATTCCGCCCTCAAACTCGGCCAGGCCCGTGGCGCAGCCATTGTGGCCGGTGCCGAGGAAAGCCTGGAAATCGCCGAATACACCGCGACCCAGGTCAAGCAGGCGGTGACCGGCACCGGCGGGGCGAACAAGGAACAGGTGCAAATGATGGTCATGCACATGCTGAAATTGACCAGCAAGCCGCAAATCGATGCTTCGGATGCCCTGGCCATCGCGATTTGCCACGCTCACACCCGGTCCAGCCTGTTGCCTCATGGTCTGGGTACGGCACGCAGTCGTGGCGGGCGCCTGCGTCTCTGATAGCATCAGCAATCATTTTTTATGGAATGAGGGTTTTGCGCCTGTGTTGTCGGCGCAAAACCCTTGTTCTGTCAGTCGCCAGCACTGATCTGGCCAAGGCTCAAGGATCTGAAACGTGATTGGACGCTTGCGCGGCACTTTGGCTGAGAAACAGCCGCCGCACCTGATTCTGGATGTAAACGGTCTGGGGTATGAGCTGGAAGTACCCATGACCACGCTGTATCGCTTGCCGTCGGTCGGTGAACCGCTGACCCTGCACACCCATTTGGTCGTACGCGAAGACGCGCAGTTACTCTATGGCTTCTTTGGCAAGCGCGAGCGAGACTTTTTTCGCGAGCTGATCCGTCTCAATGGTGTGGGGCCGAAACTGGCGCTGGCCTTGATGTCGAGCCTGGAGGTCGACGAACTGGTTCGTTGCGTGCAGTCTCAGGACACTTCGGCGCTGACCAAGGTGCCGGGCGTGGGCAAGAAGACGGCCGAGCGTTTGTTGGTGGAACTCAAGGATCGCTTCAAGGCTTGGGAAACCGTGCCGGCGATGTTCGCGTTGGTGCCAAACCAGCCGGGTGGGCCAGATGCGCCTCCGGTCGCCACCGCCGAAAATGACGCGGTCAGCGCGCTGATTTCCCTGGGTTACAAGCCGCAGGAGGCCAGCAAGGCGATTTCCGCGATCAAGGAGAAAGGTTTGAGCAGTGAAGACATGATTCGTCGTGCCCTTAAGGGAATGATCTAAGTGATTGAAGCTGATCGTCTGATCGCCGCCACGGGTGGTCCCCGTGACCGCGAGGAAGTCCAGGATCGGGCGATTCGCCCCGTCAGCCTGGCCGAATACATTGGCCAGCCGACCGTTCGCGAGCAAATGGAGTTGTTCATCCAGGCCGCGCGCGGGCGCAATGAATCGCTGGACCACACGCTGATTTTCGGCCCGCCGGGCCTGGGTAAAACCACCCTGGCCAATATCATTGCCCAGGAAATGGGCGTGTCGATCAAAAGCACCTCGGGGCCGGTTCTCGAGCGTCCGGGTGATCTGGCGGCGTTGCTGACCAACCTTGAACCGCACGACGTGCTGTTCATCGACGAGATCCATCGGTTGTCGCCGATCGTCGAAGAAGTGCTGTACCCGGCCATGGAGGATTTCCAGCTCGACATCATGATCGGCGAAGGGCCGGCCGCGCGCTCGATCAAACTCGATCTGCCGCCGTTCACCCTGGTCGGCGCAACCACCCGTGCCGGCATGCTGACCAACCCGTTGCGCGACCGTTTCGGGATCGTCCAGCGTCTGGAGTTCTACAACACCGCTGACCTGGCAACGATTGTCAGCCGTTCGGCGAACATTCTCGGTTTGCCGCTGGACCCGGAAGGCGCCTTCGAAATCGCCCGCCGTGCCCGTGGCACGCCGCGGATCGCCAACCGCTTGCTGCGTCGGGTCCGGGATTTCGCCGAGGTTCGCGCCAAGGGTCACATCACCAAGCCGATCGCCGACCTGGCCTTGAACCTGCTGGATGTCGACGAGCGTGGCTTCGACCATCAGGACCGACGCCTGCTGCTGACCATGATCGAGAAGTTCGACGGTGGGCCGGTGGGTGTAGACAGTCTGGCGGCGGCGATCAGCGAAGAGCGTCACACCATTGAAGACGTGCTGGAGCCGTATCTGATCCAGCAGGGCTATATCATGCGCACTCCGCGGGGGCGGGTGGTCACTCGGCATGCGTACCTGCACTTCGGTTTAAACATCCCGTCACGATTAGGCGAGATGCCCGTGGTAGACGAGTTCCTCGATGCCGTGGACGATTAGTAACCTTTGCGCGCTGATTTATTCCGGGTTTGTGCTGTCCCAGGACCGTACTTTCGCCAGAAAGCCGCGAATCAATGAAAAACAGTTGCCTGGCCGGATTGGCAACCTGAGGAGTAAGCACTAGAGTATGCGCGCGCAAAACGGGCTTGAGCCGTTCGCACATCGTTGTCGCGTTTATTACGAGGACACCGATGCGGGCGGCATCGTGTATTACGTCAATTACCTCAAGTTTATGGAACGGGCTCGAACCGAGCGGCTCCGGGAGCTGGGCTTTGCCCAGTCGGCGCTGGCAGGGGAGGACCTGTTGTTCGTCGTGCATTCCAGCGAAGCGCGTTACCACGCGCCGGCGCGACTGGACGACGAACTGCTGGTAAGCGCTGAAGTAATTGAATTGAACCGGGTCAGCCTGCGCTTCAAACAGCAGGTCAGGCGAGCTACGGATAATGTGCTGCTCTGCGAAGGGCAGTTTCTGGTGGCCTGTGTGCGCACCAACAGTTTGAAACCCCGGGCCATTCCCGAAGCTCTACGTGCGGCCTTTGCCGACGTGAGCGGCGCGGGTACACACTCAAAGCAGGAGATAAAGCGTGGAAGCTAACGTCGTCGACCATTCCTCCATGTGGAGCCTGGTCAGCAATGCCAGTATCGTGGTGCAACTGGTAATGCTGATCCTGGTAGCCGCATCGGTGACCTCATGGATCATGATCTTTCAGCGCAGCAACTTGCTGCGCGCCGGTCGACGTGCCCTGGAGAGCTTTGAAGAGCGCTTCTGGTCCGGTATCGACCTGTCCAAGCTCTACCGTCAGGCCGGCAGCAACCCTGATCCGGATTCGGGCGTCGAGCAGATCTTCCGTGCCGGTTTCAAGGAATTCTCCCGTCTGCGTCAGCAGTCAGGCGTTGACCCGGAAGCGGTCATGGAAGGCGTGGCGCGTGCCATGCGCGTGGCCATTTCCCGCGAAGAGGAAAAACTCGAGCAGAGCCTGCCGTTCCTCGCCACCGTCGGTTCCGTCAGCCCATACATCGGTCTGTTCGGTACGGTCTGGGGCATCATGAACTCCTTCCGTGGTCTGGCAACTGCCCAGCAAGCGACCCTGGCCACTGTGGCCCCTGGTATTGCCGAAGCACTGATTGCTACCGCGATCGGTCTGTTCGCCGCCATCCCGGCCGTTATCGCCTACAACCGTTTTGCTGCCCGCAGCGAAACCCTGCTGGGCCGCTACTACACCTTCGCCGACGAATTCCAGGCGATCCTGCACCGCAAAGTGCACACCAGCGAAGAATAAGCAGGTAATTTCCAATGGCTTTAATCGCTCGAGCTCGCAAAAAGCGCAAGCCGGTTGCCGAGATGAACGTGGTGCCTTACATCGACGTGATGCTGGTACTGCTGGTCATCTTCATGGTGACCGCGCCGATGCTCAATCAGGGCGTGAAAGTTGATCTGCCCAAGGTTTCCAGCGAAGCCTTGCCGCAGGACAACAACACTCAGGTCCTGACCATTTCGATCAAGTCTGACAAGACCTACTACTGGAACCTTGGCAGCGAAGTCGACACCGAAAAGCAGCAGGACAAGGCCATGACCTTGCCGCAAATGACCGACGCGGTGACCAAGATCATTCGCGCCGGTACTGAAGGCGGCAAGCGTACCCAGGTATTCATTCGCGGCGACAAGACTGTCGATTACGGCTCCGTCATGGGCGCGATGGGCGGGTTGCAGAAGGCCGGGGTCGGTAATGTTGGCTTGATTACCGAGGCACCCTGATGCAGCAAATGCGAGAGCCGTCCGCCTCGGAAAGCTACTTCTGGCCTAGTGTCTGGGCGATTGTCTTGCACGTGCTGGTTTTTGGCATGCTGTTCGTCAGTTTCGCCTTCACACCGGAGCTGCCGCCGGCCAAGCCGATCGTCCAGGCGACCCTGTACCAGCTGAAATCGAAAAGTCGGGCGACCACCCAGACCAATCAGAAGATTGCGGGTGAAGCGCAGAAATCTGCTGCGCGCCAGACCGAAGTCGAACAGATGGAACAGAAAAAGATCGAACAGGAAGCGATCAAGGCCGCGGAACAAAAGAAGGAAGATGCGGCTCAAAAAGCCGAAGAATCCAAGAAGGCCGACGAGACGAAGAAAGCGGAAGAGGCAAAAAAGGCTGATGAAGCCAAGAAAGCCGATGAAGCGAAGAAGACCGCCGAAGCCAAAAAGGCCGAAGAGAAACAATTGGCTGATATAGCCAAGAAGAAATCTGAAGAAGAAGCCAAGAAAGCTGCTGAAGAAGAGGCCAAGAAAGCGGCCGCTGAAGAAGCGAAGAAAAAGATCGTCGAAGACGCGAAGAAGAAAGCCGCCGAAGACGCCAAGAAGAAATCTGAAGCTGAAGAGGCGAAGAAGAAAGTCGCCGAAGACGCGAAGAAGAAAGCTGCTGCCGATGCCGCGAAGAAAAAATCGCAGGAAGCGGCACGTAAATCCGTCGAAGACAAAAAGGCCCAGGCCCTGGCAGATTTGCTTTCCGACACGCCGCAGCGTCAGCAGGCCTTGGCCGATGAGCAGGGTGACGAAGTCGCCGGCAACTTCGATGACCTGATTCGTTCGCGTGCTTCTGAAGGTTGGGCGCAGCCACCGTCGGCCCGCAAGGGCATGAAAGTGATCCTGCAAATCAACATGCTGCCTGACGGAACGATCTCCGGTGTATCGGTTGCCCGTTCCAGTGGGGATGTGCCGTTCGACAGTTCAGCGGTAGCGGCGGTAAAAAATATTGGTCGATTGACCGAAATGCAGGGTCTGAAGCCAGCTGATTTCGCACCCTATCGTTCATTCAAGATGACATTCACACCTGAGGATCTAGCCTTGTGAGAAACCTTCTTCGAGGACTGCTTGTAGTCATGTTCTGCTTTGCAGGACTGGCCACGGCAGATGAAAAAAATATCCTGGTCAGCAGTGGTAGCTCCCAGGCAACTCCAATTGCCGTAGTGCCATTCGGTTTCCAGGGCGGCAGCGTGCTGCCGGATGACATGGCCGAAATCATCGGTAACGACCTGCGTAACTCGGGTTACTACGCACCGATTCCAAAGCAGAACATGATCAGCCAGCCAAGCCAGGCGAGCGAAATCATTTTCCGTGACTGGAAGGCTGTTGGCGCCCAGTACATTATGGTCGGCAGCATCGTTCCAGCGGGCGGTCGCCTGCAGGTTCAATACGCACTGTTCAACGTTGCCACCGAGCAGCAAGTGCTGACCGGCAGCGTGTCGGGCGGCGTCGATCAACTGCGCGACATGGCGCACTACATCTCCGACCAGTCGTTCGAGAAACTCACCGGTATCAAAGGTGCGTTCTCGACTCGCCTGCTGTACGTGACGGCCGAGCGGTTCTCCGAGAAGAACACTCGCTACACGCTGCAACGTTCGGACTATGACGGTGCCCGTGCCGTGACACTGCTGCAATCGCGCGAGCCAATCCTGTCGCCGCGTTTTGCACCGGATGGCAAACGTATTGCCTACGTGTCGTTCGAGCAGAAGCGTCCGCGCATTTTCATGCAGAACATCGACACCGGTCGCCGTGAGCAGATCACCAACTTCGAAGGCCTGAATGGTGCGCCGGCATGGTCGCCGGATGGTCAGCGCCTGGCGTTCGTACTGTCGAAAGACGGCAACCCGGACATTTATGTGATGAACCTGGGTTCGCGTCAGATCAGTCGCGTCACCAACGGTCAGGGCATCAACACCGAACCGTTCTGGGGTAAGGATGGTTCGACCATCTACTTCACCTCCGACCGTGGCGGCAAGCCACAGATCTACAAAACCAGTGCAAGCGGTGGTGGTGCGGAGCGTGTGACCTTCATCGGTAACTACAACGCCAACCCTAAACTGTCGGCCGATGAAAAGACCCTGGTGATGATCCATCGTCAGGAAGGCTTCACTAATTTCAAGGTGGCGGCCCAGGATTTGCAGCGAGGTAGTGTAAAGATCCTCACTGATAGCACTCTGGACGAGTCGCCTACTGTTGCGCCCAACGGCACCATGGTAATCTACGCCACCCGCCAGCAGGGCCGGGGAGTCTTGATGCTCGTGTCCATTAATGGACGCGTGAGGCTCCCGCTTCCTACCGCACAAGGCGAAGTCAGAGAACCGTCCTGGTCCCCTTACCTGAACTGACGCGGCGCTACACGTTGTACTTAACACACTGGGGTTCATTAGGAGTTTCACGATGGAAATGCTGAAGTTTGGTAAATTTGCTGCGCTGGCTCTGGCCATGGCTGTAGCTGTAGGTTGCTCGTCCAAAGGCGGCGACAACGCCGGTGAAGGCGCTGTAGATCCAAACGCTGGTTACGGCGCTAACACTGGTGCAGTTGACGGCTCCCTGAGCGAAGAAGCTGCTCTGCGCGCAATCACCACCTTCTACTTCGAATACGACAGCTCGGACCTGAAGCCAGAAGCCATGCGCGCTCTGGACGTTCACGCCAAAGACCTGAAAGCAAACGGCGCTCGCGTTGTTCTGGAAGGCAACACCGACGAACGTGGTACTCGTGAGTACAACATGGCACTGGGCGAGCGTCGTGCGAAAGCCGTTCAGCGCTACCTGGTACTGCAAGGTGTTTCCCCAGCTCAGCTGGAACTGGTTTCCTACGGCGAAGAGCGTCCAGTTGCTACCGGCAACGACGAGCAGTCCTGGGCTCAAAACCGTCGCGTCGAACTGCGTAAGTAATTCGTCATGCGAACGTGCCGTCGTGCTGTAACTGTTTTGGCTCTCAGCCTCGCACCGCTTGCGGTGTGGGCTGCGGTTCCTGTGGTCGAGGACAACTCCGGCTATAACAATAGCGGGAGTAGTTATCCGCCTGCGGGTTACGGTACGAACGGCGCCTATGCCGGGGGAGGGGTTTCGGCCCCTGTCTCGGCACAGGGCCAGCTGTTCAACCAACTGCAACAGATGCAGGATCAGATCTCGCGCCAACAGGGTGTGATCGAAGAACTGCAAAATGATGTAGCGCGCATGAAGCAAGAGAGCCTGGAGCGATATCAGGATCTTGATCGGCGCATAGGAACCGGCGTTGCACCAGCCGCGACTCCTGATAATTCTTCCACCGGTGGCAATTTGAATGCCCCCGGTGCAGCAGCCGGCGCAGGTGCGGGAGCGGCAGCTGCTGCCACTTCCACACAAGCGCCTGCCGCAGGTGGCGAACCGGCTGATCCGGCGAAGGAAAAACTGTATTACGATGCAGCCTTCGACCTGATCAAGGCCAAGGATTTCGACAAGGCCAGCCAGGCTTTCGCCGCATTCCTGCGCAAATACCCGAACAGCCAATACGCGGGCAACGCCCAGTACTGGTTGGGTGAAGTGAACCTGGCCAAAGGTGATCTGCAAGGTGCAGGTCAGGCTTTTGCCAAGGTTTCGCAGCTGTACCCCAAGCACCCCAAAGTGCCTGATTCGCTGTACAAGCTCGCTGATGTAGAGCGTCGCCTTGGTCATACCGACAGGGTCAAAGGCATTCTGCAGCAGGTCGTGTCCCAATATCCGGGCACTTCCGCCGCTCAGCTGGCGCAGCGTGACTTGCAAAAAATGTAAGGGCAGCTTGACCCGTTTTGAAGAAACCCGCGCTTGTCGCGGGTTTTTTCGTTAGAATTCATGCCCTTTTTATGAAACACGCTTTTTGGGATCTGCGCGTTGGCGAGGTTCCTTGAAGTGCCTGACGGAGGCGGACAGCCTGTTTAGCTGTTACGCCCGTGGCGACTATGCAAGACACATTGAGAATCACCGAAGTTTTCTACTCGTTGCAGGGTGAAACGCGGACTGCCGGGCTGCCCACTGTTTTTGTGCGCCTGACCGGTTGCCCATTGCGTTGCCAATACTGCGACAGCGCCTACGCGTTCACTGGCGGCACCATTCGCACGCTCGATGACATCCTCGAGCAAGTGGCCGGTTTTCGCCCGCGTTATGTTTGTGTCACGGGTGGCGAGCCCCTGGCGCAACCGAATGCCATTCCCTTGCTCAAGCAGTTGTGTGACGCCGGCTACGAAGTGTCGCTGGAAACCAGTGGCGCACTGGATATCTCGGCGGTCGATCCACGGGTCAGTCGCGTCGTCGACCTGAAAACCCCGGGTTCGAAAGAAGCACACCGCAACCGCTACGAGAACATCGAGCTGCTCACGCCTAACGATCAGGTAAAATTTGTCATCTGCTCGCGGGAAGACTACGACTGGGCCGTGTCCAAACTGATTCAGTACGGTCTGGATCAGCGTGCCGGCGAAGTCCTGTTCTCGCCGAGCCACCATGACCTGAACGCGCGTGATCTGGCGGACTGGGTGGTGGCGGACAATCTGCCTGTGCGTCTGCAATTGCAGCTGCATAAATATCTTTGGAATGACGAGCCGGGGCGCTGAAATGACTGAACAAACGAACACTGCTGAAAAACGTGCGGTCATCCTGCTGTCTGGCGGCCTCGACTCCGCGACAGTGGTGGCCATGGCCCGTGCCGAAGGCTACAGCTGCTACACCATGAGCTTCGATTACGGTCAGCGGTCGCATGCCGAATTGCACGCCGCCGCACGTGTCGCCCAAGACTTGGGTGTGGTCGAGCACAAGGTGATCGGCCTGAACCTGAACGGTATAGGCGGCTCGGCCCTGACCGACAGTAGCATCGATGTGCCGGAAACGCCGGGTGAAGGCATCCCGGTGACTTACGTGCCGGCGCGCAACACGGTGTTTCTATCCCTGGCGCTGGGCTGGGCTGAAGTACTGGGCGCGCGTGACATCTTTATCGGTGTCAACGCGGTGGATTATTCCGGTTATCCGGATTGTCGTCCCGAGTTCATCGAAGCCTTCGAGCGCATGGCCAACCTGGCGACCAAGGCCGGGGTAGAAGGGCAGGGCTTCCGTATCCAGGCGCCACTGCAGAACCTGAGCAAGGCGCAGATCGTTCAGGCTGGCGTGAAGCTTGGCGTCGATTACGGGCTGACCGTTTCCTGCTATCAGGCGGACGATAATGGCCGCGCCTGCGGTAAATGCGATAGCTGCCGCCTGCGTGCAGAAGGCTTCGCGGCGGCCGGTGTGACTGACCCAACACCTTATTTTTGATTTATTTCAAATTAGGTGTTGAATAGTCCTTAAAAATCAGTATTATACGCGCCACCACACAGCGGGTCGTTAGCTCAGTTGGTAGAGCAGTTGGCTTTTAACCAATTGGTCGTAGGTTCGAATCCCACACGACCCACCATTTTAAAAAATCTGGAAGGCCCACGTAAGTGAGGATTTCCGGGTTTTTTTTTGCCCGCGATTTGAGCTCGACTCAGTCCGGGTGACGCAGGTCAGAATCATCTTTTGCATCCACGGGATATTCTGTAGCCTTGCGCAGCTTCAACGCTGTCCACGCCTGATGAATACTCACTCTCCCGGCGGTACCCCGAAGGGTCCGGAGCCGGGTGTATACTCGACTTTCGCGCGAAAGCGCTTGCAGGTCTTGCGAACATGACGCAGATTTCCGAACGCCTTCTGGTTCAAGCTCACCTCGATGCCAAGCAGCCCAAACCGCTGACGGCCGAGGAAGAGGCTTATTACCGTACTGCCATCGCTGCCGAGCTCAAGGCTCAGGACGCGGTGCTGGTTGCCCACTTCTATTGCGATCCGGTCATTCAGGCCCTGGCCGAAGAAACCGGTGGCTGCGTCTCCGACTCTCTGGAGATGGCCCGCTTCGGCAATGCCCACCCGGCCAAGACGGTGGTGGTCGCCGGTGTGAAGTTCATGGGCGAGACCGCCAAAATCCTCAACCCTGAAAAACGCGTGCTGATGCCAACCCTGGAAGCGACCTGCTCGCTGGACCTGGGTTGCCCGGTGGACGAGTTCTCGGCGTTCTGCGATCAGCATCCGGAACGTACGGTGGTGGTGTATGCCAACACTTCGGCGGCAGTCAAAGCCCGTGCGGACTGGGTGGTGACTTCCAGCTGTGCGCTGGAAATCGTCGAAAGCCTGATGGATAACGGCGAAACCATCATCTGGGCGCCGGACAAGCACCTGGGCACTTATATCCAGCGCAAGACCGGTGCCGACATGCTGCTATGGGACGGTGCCTGCATCGTTCACGAAGAGTTCAAGGCCAAGCAGCTCGAAGACATGAAGGCGCTGTACCCGGATGCGGCCATTCTGGTGCACCCGGAGTCGCCGACCGCAGTCATCGATTTGGCCGATGCGGTGGGTTCCACCAGTCAGTTGATCGCTGCTGCGCAAAGTCTGCCAAACAAGACCCTGATCGTCGCGACCGATCGCGGCATCTTCTACAAGATGCAGCAGCTGTGCCCGGACAAGGTCTTTATCGAGGCGCCAACGGCCGGTAACGGCGCTGCCTGCCGCAGTTGTGCGCATTGCCCGTGGATGGCGATGAACACCCTTGAGCGCACGCTGAAGAGCTTGCGCGAGGGCACGAACGAGATCTTTGTTGATCCGGCGTTGATTCCGCAGGCGGTGCGGCCGTTGAAGCGGATGCTTGATTTCACCCAGGCGGCGCGGATGAAACTGGCCGGCAACGCCTGATACTTACTGTGGCGAGAACTGTTGTGGCGAGGGAGCTTGCTCCCGTTCGGTTGCGCAGCAGCCGCATTTGGGGGCGCTTCGCACCCCAGCGGGAGCAAGCTCCCTCGCCACATTTACTGGGTCTTCTTCGGGATCCGCACCAATTGGGTATTGGAGTAGATGTCATGCCAGCTGCGTTTCTGCTTGTCGAACAGTGACCAGAAGAACCCCAGCCCGAGGCATAGCCAGGACGCGATCGACACCACAAAGCGCAGCAGCGCCTGCCACAGGCTAATGGATGAGCCATCGGCGTTTTGCACGCGGATGCCCCAGACCTGCATGCCCAGCGTCTGCCCCGACCAGATCCAGAACTTGGCGAAGAAGCCGAACAGCACGAACAACAGCACCGTCGATAGCAGCGGATCACCGTCCAGCGCGCCAGCGTCGGTCAAGGCACGCATTTGGCCTTCGCCGATGATCGCCATCTGGATCATTTTGTAAATGCCGCTGGTGACGATCAGCAGGGCGGTGCATAACAGGAAGTCGTAGAACATCGCTGCCAGGCGACGACCCAGGCCGACGGCGGGGAAGTCGCCCTGTGGGTAGAGCAGGTGTTTCGACATGGCAGCCTCTGAACGGAAAAGAAGTCATTTTACGGATTTACGCGCACAAAAAAGCCCCTGATATCAGTATCAGGGGCTTTTTCGTTACAGAAGATCAGGCTTCTGCTTGTACTTCGTCAGCCTGCATGCCTTTCTGGCCTTGTACAGCAACGAAAGTCACTTTCTGGCCTTCTTTCAGGCTCTTGAAGCCGTTGCCCTGAATAGCGCGGAAATGCACGAACAGATCCGGACCGCTTTCTGGAGTGATAAAACCAAAACCTTTCTCGTCGTTAAACCACTTGACGGTACCGCTCTGACGTTGGGACATTTCTTATTTCCTTTGACGCAAAAATGAATGACAGTCTCTTTCTCGTGAAAGAGTACTGGGGCTGGTTGCAGGAGAGTAAGAAGACGTCGAACGGGATGTAGCTAACTTGTAGGCTACTGCCCAGGTCACGATTTCCAAGCGACCCATGCAAACACAGTGAACAAACTCTACGCCAACTACGGGAGAAAAAACAAGCCCTGCGAAGGCCCGGATTTCCTCAGCTTGATGGCAGTTAACAGGCACACTAGTGCAGGCTTATTCGATCGAGTTGTTCATTGGTTTTCGATTGTTATAAGTAACGTTCATAAACGAAACGTATGCACTATTTTATGGCGGTTGCGTTACAGATTAGTGCACTGTTAACGCAACCGCGTTACTTATAGAAACATTCAATCAGCCGCGATAGTAGCGTTGTGGAACAAATGGCATTTTGCTTACAAGCAAAGACACCTTTTTCCCACGCACGATGGCCCAAACCGGCGTTTCCAAAACGGTATAAGCGCTGTCGAGGTAACCCATCGCCAAAGGACCGCCCAGCGTCGGACCGAAGCCACCGCTGCACACGCTGCCGATGATGTCGCCGGCTTCGTTGACGATTTCCGCACCTTCGCGCACCGGCGTACGTTCCTGCGGCAGCAGGCCAACGCGTTTGCGGCTGACACCGGCTTGCTGCTGGGCGAACACGGTTTCAGCGCCAGGGAAGCCACCGGCCCGCGCGCCATCGGCACGTCGAGGCTTGGAGATGGCCCACAGCAGGCTCGCTTCGATTGGGGTGGTTTCGGTGTTCATGTCGTGGCCGTAGAGGCACAGGCCGGCTTCCAGGCGCAGGGAGTCGCGAGCGCCGAGGCCGATGGCCGCCACTTCCGGTTCGGCCAGCAGGGCACGAGCCAGGGCTTCGGCATTGGCCGCCGGCACGGAGATTTCGAAACCGTCTTCGCCGGTGTAGCCCGAACGGCTGACAAAGCAATCCACGCCCAACAGCTTCACGCGGGCGAACTGCATGAAGGTCATCTTCGCAACTTCTGGCGCCAGGCGTGCGAGCACGGTGACAGCGGCCGGGCCTTGCAGGGCCAGCAACGCGCGCTCTTCGAACAGTGGCTCGATCGTGCACTGGTCGCCGATGTGCTTGCGCAAGTGCGCCAGGTCCTGATCCTTGCAGGCGGCGTTGACCACCAGGAACAGTTCGTCGTTACCGAGGTTGGCGACCATCAGGTCGTCGAGGATGCCGCCGGTCTCGTTGGTGAACATCGCGTAGCGCTGCATGCCCACTGGCAGGTCGATGATATCCACCGGCACCAGGGTTTCCAGGGCTTTGGCCGCGTTGGCGCCAGTCAGGCGGATCTGGCCCATGTGCGAGACATCGAACAGCCCGGCCTGATCTCGGGTGTGCTGGTGTTCTTTCATCACGCCCAGCGGGTATTGCACCGGCATGTCATAGCCGGCGAACGGCACCATGCGGGCGCCGAGTTCGAGGTGCAGTGCGTGCAACGGGGTTTTCAACAGTTGTTCGGTGGACATATCCAGCTCCTGAAAATAGTGCAGATGCGCGCATCAGCACTCGATAATGTTGACCGCCAAACCGCCACGGGCGGTTTCCTTGTATTTGCTTTTCATGTCGGCGCCGGTCTGGCGCATGGTGCGGATGACTTTGTCGAGGGAGACGAAGTGCTGACCGTCGCCGCGCAGGGCCATGCGCACCGCATTGATGGCCTTGACCGAGCCCATGGCGTTGCGCTCGATACAAGGCACTTGCACCAGCCCACCAATCGGGTCGCAGGTCAGGCCGAGGTTGTGTTCCATGCCGATTTCGGCGGCGTTTTCTACCTGCTGCACCGTGCCGCCCAGCACTTCACACAAGGCGCCGGCGGCCATGGAGCAGGCGACGCCGACCTCGCCCTGACAGCCGACTTCGGCGCCGGAGATCGAGGCGTTTTCCTTGTACAGAATGCCGATCGCGGCGGCCGTCAGTAGGAAGCGCACGACACCATCTTCGTTGGCGCCGGGGATGAAGCGCATGTAGTAATGCAGCACCGCCGGAATGATTCCGGCTGCACCGTTGGTGGGCGCGGTGACCACGCGTCCGCCGTTGGCGTTTTCTTCGTTGACCGCCAGGGCGTACAGGTTGACCCAGTCCAGCACCGACAGCGGATCGCGCAGCGATGATTCCGGGTTGTTGCACAGTTGCCGATGCAACGCCGCAGCCCGACGTTTGACCTTCAGTCCACCGGGAAGGATGCCTTCGTTGCGGCAACCGGCGGCGACGCAGTCTTGCATCACTTGCCAGATCTTCAGCAAACCGGCACGGGTTTCTGCTTCCGGGCGCCAGGCACTTTCGTTGGTCAGCATCACCTGACTGATCGACAGGCCGTAGGTGCTGCAATGACCGAGCAGGTCCTTGGCGCTTTTGAACGGGAAGGTCAGCGGCGTGGCGTCTTCAACGATGCGGTCGGCACCCGCGGCGTCTTCATCGACGACGAACCCGCCACCGACCGAGTAGTACTCGCGGCTGCGGACTTGCAAGCCCGCCGCGTCGAATGCACGAAAGATCATGCCGTTGGGGTGATAGGCCAACGGTTTGCGAATCATCGCCAGGTGTTCTTTCTCGTTGAACGCAATGCTGTGTTCGCCGAGCAGGTTCAAGCGACCGTTGCCACGAATCTCTTGCAGGCGAGCGGCGACGGTTTCGGTGTCCACGGTATCCGGGTGTTCGCCTTCCAGGCCCAGCAACACAGCCTTGTCGCTGCCGTGGCCTTTACCGGTGGCGCCGAGCGAGCCGTAGAGCTCGACTTTGACGCAGGTGGTTGCCGCCAGCAGCCCTTCACGGCGCAGACCTTCGGCGAAGCGCGCAGCGGCACGCATCGGGCCGACGGTGTGGGAGCTGGAGGGGCCGATGCCAATCTTGAACAGGTCGAACACGCTTAACGACATGGTTGTTCTCCGGTTTCTTGTTATGGGAATTGGCGAAAATTTTTTGACTAAATACGATCCTGTGGGAGCAGGCAAGCCAGCTCCCACAGGGGGATGTGGTGTTCTTGAAAATGGGGCGAGTAAACCCGCCCTCATTTGTTTAAGCGTAGCTTTCGATCGACGGGCAGGCGCAGACCAGGTTGCGATCGCCGAAGACGTTGTCGACGCGACCGACCGGTGGCCAGTACTTGCCTTCGATCAGCGACGCAACCGGGTACACCGCTTGCTCGCGGCTGTACGGGTGAGTCCACTCGCCGACGATTTCCGCGGCGGTGTGTGGCGCGTTTTTCAGCGGGTTGTCCTCCTTGTCCAGCGTGCCGTTTTCCACTGCGCGGATTTCTTCGCGGATGCGGATCATGGCGTCACAGAAGCGGTCCAGTTCTTCCTTGGATTCGCTTTCGGTCGGTTCGATCATCAACGTGCCGGCCACCGGGAACGACATGGTTGGGGCGTGGAAGCCGAAGTCGATCAGGCGCTTGGCGACGTCATCGACACTGATGCCGCTGCTGTCTTTCAACGGACGCAGGTCGAGGATGCATTCGTGTGCCACCAGACCGTTGCTGCCGGTGTACAACACTGGGTAATGCTCTTCGAGGCGACGGGAAATGTAGTTGGCATTCAGGATCGCCAGTTGCGAAGCGCGCTTGAGACCTGCGCCACCCATCATTCGAATGTACATCCAAGTGATCGGCAGAATGCTCGCGCTGCCGAACGGTGCCGCGCAGACCGCGCCTTCTTTGCGTTCCATCTGGGCGTGGCCCGGCAGGAACGGCGTCAGGTGCGACTTGACGCCAATCGGGCCGACGCCGGGGCCGCCACCGCCGTGTGGAATGCAGAAGGTTTTGTGCAGGTTCAGGTGCGACACATCGCCGCCGAACTTGCCCGGTGCGCAGAGGCCGACCATGGCGTTCATGTTGGCGCCGTCGATGTAAACCTGGCCGCCGTTGTCGTGAATGATGCCGCAGATTTCGCGGATGCCTTCTTCGAACACGCCGTGGGTTGACGGGTAGGTGATCATCAGCGCCGCGAGGTGTTCGCGGTGCTCGATGGCCTTGGCACGCAGGTCTTCGATGTCGACGTTGCCGCGGGCATCGCACGCGGTCACGACCACGCGCATGCCGGCCATGTTAGCGGTGGCCGGGTTAGTGCCGTGGGCGGACGATGGGATCAAGCAGATGTCGCGACGGTCTTCGCCACGGCTCTGGTGATAGGCGCGAATCGCCAGCAGACCGGCGTATTCACCTTGGGAACCGGCGTTCGGTTGCAAGGAGATCGAGTCGTAACCGGTGGCGGCGCAGAGCATCGCTTCCAGTTCATCGGTCAGTTGCTGATAACCGGCGCTTTGCTCGGCCGGGGCGAACGGGTGCAGGGCACCGAACTCAGCCCAGGTCACCGGGATCATTTCGCTGGCGGCGTTGAGTTTCATGGTGCAGGAACCCAGCGGGATCATGGTGCGATCCAGTGCCAGGTCCTTGTCGGCGAGCTTGCGCAGGTAGCGCATCAGCTCGGTTTCCGAGTGATAACGGTTGAATACTGGGTGGCTGAGGATCGGCGATTGACGAACCAGCGTGGCCGGGAGAGTGCTTTCGACCGAAGCGGCGAGGGCGGTGAAATCTGGCAGTGCCTTGCCGTCGGCCAGCACGCTCCACAGGGTTTCAACGTCGGCCTGGCTGGTGGTTTCGTCCAGGGACAGACCCAGACGCTCGCCATCCACAACACGCAGGTTGATCTTCTGAGCACGCGCCTTGTCGTGCAAAGCCGCCGTTTGCGCGCCGGTCTTGATCGTCAGCGTGTCGAAGAAGTTGGTTTGCTCGACGGTCAGGCCCAATGCGCTCAAGCCTTTGGCGAGGATCGCGGTCAGGTGATGAATGCGCTGGGCGATCTGCGTCAGGCCTTTCGGGCCGTGGTACACGGCGTACATGCTGGCGATGTTGGCTAGCAGCACTTGGGCGGTGCAGATGTTGCTGGTGGCTTTCTCGCGGCGGATATGTTGCTCGCGGGTCTGCATGGCCAGGCGCAGGGCCGGCTTGCCGAAACGGTCCACGGAAACGCCGACCAGACGGCCCGGCATGTCGCGCTTGAACGCATCGCGGGTGGAGAAGTAGGCCGCGTGCGGACCACCGAAGCCCAACGGCACGCCAAAGCGTTGCGCGCTGCCGATGGCCACGTCGGCACCGAACTCGCCCGGCGGGGTCAGCACGGTCAGGGCCAGCAGGTCAGCCGCGACTGCGACCAGCGCATTAGTAGCGTGGAAGCGCTCGGTCAGTTCGCGGTAGTCGAACACATCACCGTTGCTGGCCGGGTATTGCAGCAAGGCGCCGAAGAACGGCGTCATGTCGGTCAGTTCGCGCTCGTTGCCGACCACCACGTCGATACCCAACGGCTCGGCACGGGTGCGCAGCACATCGAGGGTCTGTGGGTGGCAATGCACCGAGGCGAAGAATGCGTGGCTGCCTTTGTTCTTGCTCAGGCGTTTGCAGAAGGTCATGGCTTCGGCAGCGGCGGTGGCTTCGTCGAGCAGCGAGGCGTTGGCGATCGGCAGGCCGGTCAGGTCGCTGATCAGGGTCTGGAAGTTCAGCAGCGCTTCGAGACGGCCCTGGGAAATTTCTGGCTGGTACGGGGTGTAAGCGGTGTACCAGGCCGGGTTTTCCAGCAGGTTGCGCAGGATCGGCGACGGCGTGTGAGTGCCGTAGTAGCCCTGACCGATGTAGGTCTTGAACAGCTGGTTTTTGCCGGCGATGGATTTGATCAGCGCCAGGGCATCCGCTTCACTCAGGCCGTCTTCCAGGCCGAGGACGCTGGTGCCCTTGATGCTGTCCGGGATGACGCTGGCGCTCAGGGCTTCCAGCGAATCAAAGCCCAAGCTATTGAGCATGGCTTGCTCGTCGCCGGAGCGCGGGCCGATGTGGCGTGCGATGAATTCGTTGGCGGTGCTTAGGTTAACTTGAGTCATGTCAGCGCTCCTCAGGCTTCGGCGTTGGCTTTGATCAGACGGTCGTAAGCGTCTTGATCCAGCAGTTGGCCGACAGCCGAGGCGTCGGTTGGCTTGAAGCGGAAGAACCAGCCTTCGCCCAGCGGATCTTCGTTGACCAGTTCAGGGCTGCTGTCCAGCGCCGGGTTCACTTCCAGCACTTCGCCGTCGAGTGGCATGTACACGCCGCTGGCGGCTTTTACCGATTCCACGGTAGCGGCTTCAGCGCCTTTGTCGTAGGACTGCAGCTCAGGCAGTTGTACGAAAACCACGTCGCCCAGGGCGTTCTGTGCGAAAGCGGTGATGCCGACCGTGACGGTGCCGTCAGCATCGGTGCGCAGCCATTCGTGATCTTCAGTAAAACGCAACTCGCTCATGGAAACTCCTAAGGGGGCCAGACTCGTCTGGTGGACGCGATGGAATGCAGGGTAAAAAGCCCTGCTTTATAGGAGGTTACTAAGCAAAAATGCGGCCAATGTTATTTTATTGTTTAAAAACAATGATTTAGATATTTGTGCGAGTCGTTGCATTTCTGCGGCTGTAGCGAAATCGCTACAGCTCAAGCCGAAGAAAAAAGCCTAGGTGGATCAAAGCCTTGCGCAGCGCTGATTAGGAGAGGGTGTATCGATATCATTCCACTGTAGCGCTTTCAGTACAGTTGGAGGTCGCTTTTGAAAACGATTTTGAAAAACCGCGCAGAATCTGTGGGAGCGGGCTTGCCCGCGATGAGGCCGTCGCATTCAACATTTATATTGAGTTTCATATCGCCATCGCGGGCAAGCCCCACAGGGTTTTGTGGTGTTGAGGGGATTGTGTTTCAGCCACAAGCCTTACGGCTTATTGGGTATGCCGTACTTACGCAACCGATGAGCAATCGCGGTGTGGGAGGTTTGCAGGCGGCTGGCCAGTTGGCGGGTCGAGGGGTAGCTGACGTAGAGTTTTTCCAGCAGGGTTTTCTCGAACTCTTCCATGGCCTGTTCGAGGCTGTCGACGTCACTGTCGCTCTGGCGCGCCACGGAGGTGCCGGCGATGTCGAGGTCGCCGATGTCCACCAGACTGCTTTCGCAAATCGCTGCGGCGCGGAAGATTACGTTCTGCAATTGCCGCACATTGCCCGGCCAGCGATTGCCCAGCAGCGCCGGGTAAGTGCCGGGGGCCAGGCGACAGACCGGGCGCTGGATCTGCGCGCAGGCCTGCTGCATGAAGTAGCGCGCCAGCAGCAGAATGTCCTGGCCGCGCTCGCGCAGGGGCGGGACTTCGACATTCAGCACGTTGAGGCGATAGAACAGGTCTTCGCGGAAGGCGCCTTCGCTGACCATTTTTTCCAGATCGCGGTGGGTCGCGCTGAGGATTCGCACATTGACCTTCACTTCGCGATCGCCACCAACCCGACGGAAGCTGCCGTCGTTGAGAAAACGCAGCAATTTCGCCTGCAAGTACGGCGACATCTCGCCGATCTCATCGAGAAACACCGTACCCTGGTTGGCCAGTTCCATCAGCCCGGGTTTGCCGCCCCGTTGCGCGCCAGTGAAGGCGCCGGGGGCGTAGCCGAACAGTTCGCTTTCGGCGAGGTTTTCCGGTAGTGCCGCGCAGTTCAAGGCCAGGAACGGCGAACTGTGGCGGGCGCTGATGGCGTGGCAGGCGCGGGCCACCAGTTCTTTGCCGGTGCCGGTTTCGCCCTGGATCAGCAACGGTGCATCGAGGGCTGCGACTCGTTGAGCGCGAGCCTTGAGCGTACGAATGGCCGGGGATTCGCCGAGCAGGGCATCGAAACCTTCGGCGTGATCGTGGTGCAGCGCCGAAAGACGTTCACCGATGCGGTTCGGTTGATACAGGGTCAGCAGGGCGCCGGCGTCGGTGATCGGCGTGGCGTCCAGCAGCAGGGTCTGACCGTTGACGGTGATCTCGCGCAGCGGCAGGCGGAAGCCGTTTTCCAGCAACGCGTCGAGCAGCGCCGGGTCGGCAAACAGCTCGCTGATGCTTTCACCCGCCGGTTCGCGGCCGTACAGGGCAATCAGCGCCGGGTTGGCCAGCAGCACCTTGCCAGCGCTGTCGAGGGCCAACACCGGGTCGGTCATGGCGGCGAGCAACGCATCGAGCTGCAAGTGACGGCGCTGGCCGGGAAGAATGTCGACCACCGTCACCGCTTGCACCCCGCGCACACTGAACAGCGCGTCGCGCAACTCTTCAAGCACTGCCGGGCTCAAGGTCGGGGCGTCGATATAGACGTTGGGCGGCACCATTTCCACGGCATCCAGATTGAGATTGCGCCCACCGAGCAGGGCCAGGACTTCCTGGGTGATACCGACGCGGTCGATGAAGCTGACGTGGATACGCATGGGGCGGTTGGGTTCTGGAGTGCGGAGGGTGGCAAGTATGCCTTGGGGCGGGTCAATGGTGAAATCCTGCGCAGGACTTCACGTCACCACACAACCCATGTGGGAGCGGGCTTGCCCGCGATAGAGGTGTGTCAGACAACATAGATGTTGAATGTTAAACCGCAATCGCGGGCAAGTCGGATCGCCGCACCGCCGCTCCCACAGGTACAGCGTTCATCCAGGGGAATAGGATTATTCGAAGTTCTCGAGGTTTACCGGGTCGCCGGATTTCATATCCAACTGCTTCCGGATGTCTTCAAACATTAAATCGTAATGCTTGTGAACCGAGCCGATCTGGCTGTGTGTCTTCGGGATTCCGTACTTCTCGGCGATTCTCGTCACGTTGTTAGCGAAGTTGTAAGCCTCCTCCTTGGGCAGAAAGAAGGTCTCCGACATGTCCTTTCCCTGCATGCTGCCGTGCAAGGTGAATAGCACCCCTTTGCCTTTCTTGGGATCCTGCGCGACCTCATAGTCGAGGTGCACGTTGTAGTTGACATCATCCGGGGTCAGCGCGTGGCGCTCGATGTGCAGATGACCGGGCTCAAACGTTGCCATTGACGTCTCTCCTTATAAATAAGTTATGCCAGGTGTCGCCGTGCTGATACGCGTGCCGGCCTTGCCCTGGACGATCGCCTCGATATCCGAGAGTGAACCGATCACCGCGGTTTTTCCAGTATGGCGGGCGAACTCGCAGGCCGCCTGGACCTTTGGTCCCATGGAACCGGCCGCGAAGCCGAGTTTCTCCATCTCATCGGGGTGGGCCTGGGCGATGGCTTTCTGGGTGGGTTTGCCGAAGTCGATGAACGCCGCGTTGACGTCGGTGGCGATCACCAATAGATCGCTTTCAAGCTGTTCGGCCAGTAGCGCCGAGCACAGGTCTTTGTCGATCACCGCTTCCACGCCCTGCAGTTTGCCGCTGGCACCGTACATCGTCGGGATGCCGCCACCACCGGCGCAAATCACGATGCTGCCTTTTTCCAGCAGCCACTTGATCGGGCGTATTTCGAAGATGCGTTTGGGTTTCGGGCTGGCGACCACGCGACGGAATTTGTCGCCGTCCGGAGCAATCGCCCAGCCTTTTTCGGCAGCGAGTTTTTCCGCTTCGGCCTTGGTGTAGACCGGGCCGATGGGTTTGCTGGGGGCCTGGAACGCCGGGTCGTTGGCGTCGACTTCGACCTGGGTCAGCAGGGTGGCGAACGGGACTTCGAAGTCCAGCAGGTTGCCCAGTTCCTGTTCGATGATGTAGCCGATCATGCCTTCGGTTTCGGCACCGAGCACGTCCAGCGGGTATGGGGAAACCGGGGTGTAGGCCGCCGCTTGCAGCGACAGCAGCCCGACTTGCGGACCATTGCCGTGAGCGATCACCAGTTGGTTGCCGGGATGGATTTTGGCGATCTGTTCGGTGGCGATCCGGATGTTGGCGCGCTGGTTGTCCGCGGTCAGGGGTTCACCCCGGCGGAGCAGGGCGTTACCGCCCAGAGCAACGACGATACGCATAATGCAGATCCTTTCAGAGAGGGAACGAACAACACGATGATCGTCCCCTCGCTGATCGTTCCCACGGTCCCCGTGGGAATGCCGCCCGGGACGCTCTGCGTCCCATGTGACGCGGAGCGTCACCGGATGCATTCCCACGCAGAGCATGGGAACGATCAGCGGAGAGCGTGGGAACGATCACCGCGTCAGTCTTTAGATATCCGCCAGCGCCGACACCAAAATCGCCTTGATGGTGTGCATGCGGTTTTCCGCTTGCTCGAAGGCGATGTTGGCCGGCGACTCGAAGACTTCTTCCGTCACTTCAACGCCGTTGGCCAGGTGCGGATAGCGCGCGGCGATGTCTTTGCCGACCTTGGTTTCGCTGTTGTGGAACGCCGGCAGGCAGTGCATGAATTTCACGCGCGGGTTGCCCGAGGCCTTCATCATGTCGGCGTTGACCTGGTAGGGCAGCAGTTGCTCGATGCGCTCGTCCCACGCCTCAACCGGCTCGCCCATCGATACCCAGATGTCGGTGTGGATGAAGTCCACGTCCTTGACCGCTTCTTTCGGGTCTTCGGTGATGGTGATGCGAGCGCCGCTTTCCTCGGCGAAGGCTTTGCACTGATCGATGAAGTCCTGATGTGGCCACAGCGCTTTCGGCGCGGCGATGCGCACGTCCATGCCGAGTTTGGCGCCGATCATCAACAGCGAGTTGCCCATGTTGTAGCGGGCATCGCCGAGGTAGGCGTAGCTGATGTCGTGCAGCGGCTTGTCGCTGTGTTCACGCATGGTCAGGGTGTCGGCGATCATTTGCGTCGGGTGGAATTCAGCGGTCAGACCGTTGAACACCGGCACGCCGGCGAACTTCGCCAGCTCTTCGACGATTTCCTGTTCGAAGCCGCGGTACTCGATGGCGTCGAACATCCGCCCGAGCACGCGAGCGGTGTCTTTCATGCTTTCTTTGTGGCCGATCTGCGATGACACCGGGTCGATGTAGGTGACGTGGGCGCCCTGATCATGGGCCGCGACTTCGAAGGCGCAACGGGTACGGGTCGAGGTTTTTTCGAAGATCAGCGCGATGTTCTTGCCTTGCAGGTGCGGACGCTCGGTGCCGGTGTACTTGGCGCGCTTGAGGTCACGGGACAGGTCCAGCAAGTAATTCAGCTCGCGAGTGGTGTGGTGCATCAAACTCAGCAGGCTGCGGTTGCGCATATTAAAAGCCATGATTGGATCTCCTTTGGTATCGGTTATCCCCCGGGCCGCGCTGGATAAGCGGCGGCCAGGGTTTGAAAGTTAATAGTCGATAGGGTCACGAATGATCGGGCAGGTCATGCAGTGGCCGCCGCCACGCCCGCGACCGAGTTCACTGGCGCTGATGGTGATGACTTCCACACCGGCCTTGCGCAGCAAGGTGTTGGTGTAGGTGTTGCGGTCGTAGCCAATGACCACGCCCGGCTCCACCGCCACCACGTTATTGCCGTCGTCCCATTGCTCGCGTTCGGCGGCGAAGGCGTTGCCGCCGGTTTCGACGACGCGCAGCGCTTTGAGGTTGAGGGCCTTGGCCACGGTGTCAAGGAAGCTGGTTTCTTCACGGCGAACGTCGACGCCGCCCGGTTTGCTTTCATCAGGGCGCACGCTGAAAGCGACGATCTGGTTCACCACTTCCGGGAAAATGGTCACAAGGTCGCGGTCGCAGAAGCTGAACACGGTGTCCAGGTGCATCGCTGCGCGGGACTTCGGCAGGCCGGCGACAATCACACGCTCGACCGCTTTGTTCTTGAACAGGTTGACCGCCAATTGACCGATGGCCTGACGGGACGAACGCTCGCCCATGCCGATCAACACCACGCCGTTGCCGATCGGCATCACGTCGCCGCCCTCAAGGGTGGCGCTGCCATGGTCCTGGTCCGGGTCGCCGTACCAGATCTGGAAGTCGGCGTTGGTGAACTGCGGGTGGAATTTGTAGATGGCCGTGGTCAGCAGGGTTTCCTGGCGACGCGCCGGCCAGTACATCGGGTTGAGCGTCACGCCACCGTAGATCCAGCAGGTGGTGTCGCGGGTGAACTGGGTGTTGGGCAACGGCGGCAGAATGAAGCTTGAGTGACCGAGATATTCGCGGAACATCTGAATGGTCTTGCCGCCAAAGCTGTCCGGCAGGTCATCGGCGGAGACGCCGCCAATCAGGAATTCAGCGATCTTGCGCGGCTCCAGGCTACGCAGCCAGGAAGCGGTTTCATTGACCAGACCCAAGCCCACCGAATTGGCGGTGATCTTGCGCTCCAGGATCCAGTCCAGCGCTTCAGGAATCGCGACGATGTCGGTCAACAGGTTGTGCATTTCCAGCACGTCGACGTTGCGCTCGCGCATCTTGGTGACGAAGTCGAAATGGTCACGCTTGGCTTGAGCAACCCACAGCACATCATCGAAAAGCAGTTCATCGCAGTTGTTCGGGGTCAGCCGCTGGTGGGCCAGGCCGGGGGAGCAAACCATGACTTTGCGCAGTTTGCCGGCTTCGGAATGGACGCCGTACTTAACTTTTTCGGTGGTCATTACAGTGATCCTCCAGATGACAAATGGGTCAGGTGTTACAGAGTCAGGAAGCCGTCATACAGCCCGTAAGCCGCCACCAGGGCGCCCACGACTACGGCGGCGAAAATCAGCTTCTCGACGTTGGTGAAAACCGGTTTGTTGACTTCAAGCTTGGCTTTGGCGAACAGAATTGCGCCGGGGGCATAGAGCAGGGCGGAGAGCAGCAGGTATTTGACCCCGCCGGCATAGATCAGCCAGACCGCGTAGATCAACGCGACGGTGCCGATGAACAGGTCTTTCCTGCGCTCGGCCACGGCGTTTTCATAACTCTCGCCGCGCACCGCCAACAGCAGCGCGTAGGCCGCCGACCACAGGTACGGCACCAGAATCATTGAGGTGGCGAGGTAGATCAGCGACAGATAAGTGCTGGCCGAGAACAGCGTGATGATCAGGAACAGCTGGACCATGGCGTTGGTCAGCCACAAGGCGTTGACCGGCACCTGGTTGGTGTTTTCCTTGCGCAAAAACGCCGGCATGGTGTGGTCCTTGGCGGCGGCGAACATGATCTCCGCACACAGCAACACCCACGACAGCAGCGCACCGAGCAACGAGATGATCAGGCCAACGCTGATCAGCACCGCGCCCCAATGACCGACTACATGTTCCAGCACCGCGGCCATGGACGGGTTCTGCAGTTTTGCCAATTCCGGTTGGGTCATGATGCCCAGCGACAGCACGTTCACCAGCACCAGGAACAGCAGCACGGTGATGAACCCGATGACGGTGGCTTTACCGACGTCGCTGCGTTTTTCCGCACGGGCCGAGAAGATGCTCGCGCCTTCGATACCGATGAACACCCAGACGGTGACCAGCATCATCTTGCGCACCTGGTTCATCACGCTGCCCAGGTCAGGGTTTTTCATACCCCAGATGTCGGCGGTGAAGATGTCCAGTTTGAACGCGAAAATCGCGATCAGCACGAACAGCAGCAGCGGTACGACTTTGGCGACGGTGGTCACCAGGTTAATGAACGCTGCTTCCTTGATTCCGCGCAGTACCAGGAAATGCACACCCCAGAGCAGCACCGATGCACAGATCACGGCAGCGACAGTATTTCCCTCCCCAAAAATGGGGAAGAAGTAGCCGAGGGTGCTGAACAAGAGTACGAAATAACCAACGTTACCCAGCCAGGCACTGATCCAGTAACCCCAGGCGGACGAGAACCCCATGTAATCACCGAAACCGGCTTTGGCGTAGGCGTAGACACCGCCGTCCAGATCAGGTTTTCGATTAGCGAGGGTCTGGAAGACGAAGGCCAGGGTCAACATGCCCACTGCGGTAATTGCCCAACCGATAAGAACGGCACCGACGTCGGCACTGGCAGCCATGTTCTGGGGCAAAGAGAAGATCCCGCCACCAATCATTGAGCCGACAACCAATGCAACCAGGGCGCCGAGTTTCAGTTTTCCGGGGGATTCAGACATTGCATGACTCCAGTGCAGGAGAAGAGAGAAAACAGGTTAGTTTTATTAGCTGTTCAATCATCTGACTCAGATCAATGCATGGTCACATTCCATTGTTAATTAATGACTTATGTTGTTCTTATAGGCGTAATGTTATTGCCGGAAGAGCCCTTTCCAGAGGTCTCAGCTGACGGTTGAAGAAATAAAGCTTATCAATTTAAGTTTAGACGCTAGTTTGTTTTTCTGTTTTGGCAAGTGATGGATTCTGATTTTGGAGTGATATTTGTTTATTAGAAGCAACTGACAAAGTCGCGATTTCCAGTTAGTCGCGTTAGCGTGATTGGTTATAAGTAGAAGGCGGAAATTGGCGTTAATTGATAAACGTTATTACGCTTTATCTGTTTAGTTAAAATCAACAATGTGACGGTCTCGTGGCGATAGCGCGGCGGGGTAAATGGAGACGCCCGAATGTCGCAACCGACGCAAAAGCTTCGCCTGAGTGCGCTGATCGCTTTGGTGGTGGGATCGATGATTGGCGGTGGGATTTTTTCCTTACCGCAAAACATGGCGGCACGTGCCGATGCCGGGGCGATATTGATTGGGTGGGCAATCACTGCCGTAGGCATGCTGACCCTGGCCTTTGTCTTTCAGACCCTGGCCAATCGCAAGCCGGAACTGGACTCCGGGGTGTACGCCTACGCCAAGGCCGGGTTCGGCGATTACATGGGGTTCTCGTCTGCCTGGGGATACTGGATCAGCGCCTGGCTGGGCAACGTCGGTTATTTCGTATTGCTGTTCAGTACTCTCGGTTATTTCTTTCCGGTGTTTGGCCAGGGCAACACGCCGATCGCCATCGGCTGTGCCTCGGTGCTGCTCTGGGCGGTGCATTTTCTGGTGCTGCGCGGGATCAAGGAGGCGGCGTTCATCAATCAACTGACCACTGTGGCCAAGATCGTGCCGCTGATCATGTTCATCGTCATCGCCGCCGTGGCCTTCAAGGCGGACATCTTCACCCGCGACATCTGGGGCCGCAGCAACCCGAATTTCGGCGGCGTGATGGACCAGGTGCGCAACATGATGCTGGTCACGGTATTCGTGTTCATCGGTATAGAAGGCGCCAGTGTGTATTCGGCGAGGGCGGAGAAACGTTCGGACGTGGGCCGGGCGACGGTCATCGGTTTTGTCGGTGTGTTGGCGCTGCTGGTGCTGGTGAATGTGTTGTCTCTGGGGATCATGAACCAACCGGAATTGGCCACGTTGCAGAACCCGTCGCTGGCCGCGGTGCTGGAACATATCGTCGGCCCTTGGGGCGCGCTGCTGATCAGCATCGGCCTGGCGGTTTCGCTGCTGGGGGCCTTGTTGTCGTGGGCGCTGCTGTGCGCCGAAATTCTCTTCGCCACGGCCAGGGACAAAACCATGCCGGCGTTCCTGAAAAAGGAAAACGCCAACCATGTGCCGGTCAACGCGCTGTGGTTGACCAACGTGATGATCCAGATTTTTCTGCTGATCACGCTGTTTTCCGCCGGCACTTACACCAGCCTGATCTACCTCGCCTCGTCGATGATTCTGGTGCCGTATCTGTGGTCGGCAGCGTATGCGGTGTTGTTGAGCGGGCGAGGGGAAACCTATGAGCATGCTTCGGCCGAGCGCACGAAAGACTTGCTGATCGGCGGCATTGCCCTGTGTTACGCGGTTTGGTTGTTGTACGCCGGCGGGGTGAAGTACCTGCTGCTCTCGGCGTTGTTGTATGCGCCGGGGGTGATTCTGTTTGCCAAGGCCAAGCGGGAACAGGGCGAGCCGCTGTTTACGTGGGTGGAGAAGTGGATTTTCAGCTGTGTGATTATCGGGGCGGGGCTGGCGGCGTATGGGTTGTATAGCGGATTGTTGTCGTTGTGAGGTTGTTGCTGGCGTATCAACCGCCTTATGACTGGTCGGCGATGCTGGGTTTTTTGTCGGCGCGGGCGGTGGTCGGGATGGAAACGGTGGTCGATGGGGTGTACTTGCGCAGCATCGGTTTGAACGGTGTTCACGGTGTGATTTCGGTCAGGCCAGGGGCGGGCGATGTGCTGGAAGTGACGCTGGATTTTCCTGATTCAGCGGCAGTACCGGAGATTGTCGCGCGGCTACGGCGGATGTTTGATCTGGATGCGAATTTGCCAGCCATTCATCGACAATTGGCGGTTGATCCGTTGATGGCGCGCTTGATTGCCGCACGTCCGGGGCTGCGAGTGCCCGGGGCTTGGGATGGGCTGGAGTTGGCCATTCGTGCGGTGTTGGGGCAGCAGATTAGCGTGGTCGCGGCGATCAGGTTGGCGGGGAAACTGCTGGCGCAATATGGGCAGCCATTGCAGTCGCCGATGCCGGGGTTGAGTCATGTGTTTCCTGATGCTGCAGCATTGGCCGCAGCGGATCTGGCAACGTTGGGGATGCCAAAAAGTCGGGGTCGGACCTTGTCCGGCGTGGCTCAGGCGTTGCTGGATGATCCCCTGTTGTTTGAACCTGAACGGGAAGACGGTGTGGCGCGGTTGTTGGCGTTGCACGGGATTGGTGACTGGACGGCGCAATACATTGCCTTGCGGCAGTTGCGGCAGATGGATGCGTTTCCGAGCGGGGATGTGGGGTTGATCAATTCGCTGGCGGCGCTGGAAGGTCGAGTGGTGACGGCTCGGGAGTTGTGGGTGCGGGCCGAGACTTGGCGGCCCTATCGAGGGTATGCGGCGCAGGTGCTTTGGACATCGTTGAGCCGACCGGGTTGAGCTGAGCCGAGATGTGTAGTGACTTTCCGGGTCTCTTCGCGGGCAAGCCCGCTCCCACAGGTTTTGTGATCGACGCTGAGCTAATGTGGGAGCGGGCTTGCTCGCGAAGGGGCCCGAACAGTCACCACCACTGCGCGCGATGGGAACCCAATTCTGCGGCCGGAAGCGCCCACTGCAGCGGTGTTCCGGTGATTTTCAGTGGCACCTGCAGCCGATGGGCCGGCCCCCATGGTGTCTGCTCAACCAACATCCCTTGATCGCTTTGATCCTCCGCCCGCAACGCCTCGTCGGTTCCTGCGCCATGTTCAATCAGCAACCTGGCGGTCCGCGCCAACGACAACCTGGCCGACCCGCCACGGCCCAATAACTTGATCGCCGCAGCGGCCATCAAATACCCGGTGGCGTGATCAAGCGCCTGCACCGGCAGCGGTGTCGGCTGGTTCGCTTTCTTCCACTGCATCCCCGCTTCGGCAATCCCGCTGCTCATCTGTACCAAACTGTCGAACCCTCGACGGTTCTGCCAGGGGCCGCTCCAACCGTAGGCGTTGAGGCACACATCAATCAGTCCCGGCGCCAGTTTTTGTCGCACGGCGACGCCGTAGCCCAACCTTTCCAATGCATCGGCGCGGTAGCCGTGGAGCAGGATATCGGTGTCCTTGAGCAGGCTTTCGAACACCGCACGATCAGTCTTGTCGTGCAGATCCAGGCGCGCACAACGTTTGCCCAATGTGACTTCCGGCACCACGCCCGGTTCGTTCCAGGTCGGTGGGTCGATGCGCAAAACATCGGCGCCGAGGCCGGCGAGAAAACGACTGGCGATGGGGCCAGCCAACACGCGGGTCAAATCCAGCACCTTGACCCCGGCCAGCGGTTGAGCCACTGAACCCTGCCACGGTTTTGGGTTTTTACTGTCGTCGGCGCTGAACTGAATCAACGGCTCGGCGTTCACCGCCAAACCTTGGGGATGTGCTTGCCATTGCGCCCAGCTGCGCATTTCGGCCGCGCAACCTCCGGCATCAACCACGGCCTGTTCCAGATCACTTTTCACCCATTGCGCAACCTTGCTCGCCATCGCGGCGCGGTTGGCACAGGCGCCGAGCACACTTTCAGCGGCGGCACGATGATGAGGCGCATTGGTGTGCAGGCGGATCCAGCCGTCCTTGGTCGCGTAGTCACCGGCAACCGGATCCCACAACGGTGGAACGCTCCAGCCCATGGGGCGGATCGACGTCGCGAACCAGAACGACGCCAGGCGGCGGTCGACTTCAAGGCTGGGCAAGCGACCGGTTTGTTGATGCAGCAGTTCGCTGGCGGCCTGGCCGGCGGCAGCAATGCTGGCGCAAGCCAGATCGGTCACGGCAAACGCCGAGGGCAGGGCGCCGCTCGAGGTGAACGGGATTGGGGTGTGAGGCAAGCCGAGTGCGGCTTGAATGGACGTGAGTAAATCAGTCATCGAAGGCCCTCCGGAGCGAGAGCCCGAGCATAGTCCAAAAAGACGACTCGGCCAGATGAAATCCTGTGGGAGCAAGACCGATCTGTCAGGGTATTCATCGATTTCCGAGCGGGGAGTGTCAGATTTTTTGTGTGCGGGCCGGTAACGGCCTGCCATAAGGCAAGCCCTCATTTCACCAGTTTGACCTGGTAAATCGATCGCCATAAAGAATCGCAAACTGATTCATTGCGCTCTTCCAGTCGTGCGCTGCGCTGCCCCAATTGGCCGTGATGTTTTGCAGTGCCAGCCAGATCAGCTTCGTCGCTGCATCATCAGTCGGGAAGTGGCCTCTTGTCTTGATGATCTTGCGCAACTGAGCATTGATGCTCTCGATGGCGTTAGTGGTGTAGATCACTTTTCGGATGGCAGGCGGGAAGACAAAAAACGGGATGACTCGATCCCAGGCACGTCTCCAAGCGGCTACGACTGTTGGGTATTGTTTGCCCCAAGGCCCCGTTTCAAATGCGTCCAGAGCTTGCTCGGCAGCTTCAACGTTAAGCGCCTGATAAACCGGCTTGAGGGCTTTGGCCAACTCGCGGCGCTTGTCCCAGGAGGCGTAATCAAGACTGTTACGGATCAGGTGCACGATGCAGGTCTGCAAGGTCGTCGTCGGAAACACCGCACTCAAGGCTTCTGGCATGCCTTTAAGGCCGTCAGTTACCGCGATCAATACATCCTCAACGCCACGGGTCTTGAGGTCGTTGAAGACCTTCATCCAGAACTTGGCCCCCTCAGTGGTCTCAATCCAGATGCCCAAAAGTCTCGGGTGCCGTCCGGCAGCACGCCCAGAGCCAGGTAGATGGCCTTGTTGCGAACCAGTCCTTCCTCACGGATTTTGACCCGCAGCGCATCGAAGAAAATCACCGGATACATCGGCTCAAGCGGGCGTTGTTGCCAGGCAGTCACTTCCTCCAACACTGCGTCAGTGACCGAGCTGATGAAATCATGGGAAAATCGGTCCCGTACTGCTCCGAAAGGAATGACCCGGATCTCTCGGACGGTCATGCCACGGCGTACATGGCAATGATTTTGTCGTCGAAGCCCGTGAACCGACGCTCATGCTTGGGGATCAGCATTGGCGCGAAGCTGCCATCGCGATCCCGAGGAATGTCCAGACGCAGCGGGCCATCATCGGTCAGCACGGTCTTGCTGCTTTTGCCGTTGCGCTGGTTACTCGACTCCTCAGGGCGCTCCGCGCCCTGAGGGTAGCCAAGGTGGTGACCCAGCTCCGCGCCAAGGGCTCGCTCGATAAGCGCCTTTTTGAACGCCATGGATGCGTCCTGAATCGCCTCGGCGCTCATTGGGCCTTTAACGAACTGATCGATCAGCTCCTTCGGAATCGAAGGAAGCTGGGTTTTGGCCTCCGAGGCCGGTTTCTTTTTGGTCGGCATACATGCTCCTTTTCAACATGTTATGCCCGAACACAAAATTTCTGACAGTCCCTCCGAGCGCCATTACACACGATCCAGAATGAATGTTTAACGACACCCTGTGTTACGTCCTAAAGCCCACGAAACCTTGCGCCGTTGCCTACGCCTGCGCCAGAATCCGCCGGCTTGTGTGCCTTGGGGCCGGTCGGTAACTTGATTCGCATCACTGATTCCCAGTGATCGGGTTTAGCAGCCCGTGGTTAACCTAAGGTCGTACGCGCACTATCAGTCAGGCTCCATGCCTGCATTTGATGGCGGCTGTACGCAGGGCGCTTCGGCGCGCCGGCTTCCTTAGGTTCCCCGGTCTGCTAACCTGCGTTCAGCTGTCACCCCTTCTTTTAGCAGAGAAGAGGTTCCAGCATTATTTTGGAACCTGAAAATGATAAAGCCTACGCCTAACCCGCCGGTCACCGACCCGGTCTCCCCCTACGAATCCCTCGATTCCAGAAAACTCAACGAAGCCGCCGAACGCGCCCTCGACCATTACCTCAACCCGGCGGCCACGGTCATGGCCACACCCTACCAACCCAACAACCTGTACTTGGCCAACCCGGCGGCCGCCACCGAGCCGATGCTGGTCAACGCCAGCGAAACCCTGGGCTCGGCCACCGTCATGCTCAACGACTTCGCGGCTTTGCTTGAAGGCACTCACCGCAAAACCTTGCTGGGCATCGCTCAGGTCGTGATGCTGGCCGAACTGGCGGTCAATCAGGTGCTGGACAAGGTAGTGCCGACTGAGTAATTCCCCGAGGATTGGGTATGCTGCTCACTTAAACGCACTCTTGGTCATGCCTACCTTTGTGGCGAGCGAGCTTGCTCGCGCTGGGCTGCGTAGCGGCCCCAAAAATCTGACAACCTGCCAATTTTTGTGAGTGCTGCACACTCAAGCGGGAGCAAGCTCCCTCGCCACAGGTTTCTCTGACCTGAGCGAGCCTGCTGCCACAGCTTTACCCACGCCCCTGCAGATAGGTCGCGTAATCCGGGATGCGGTGTTCGTGAGCCTGATCCATCAACGGGCTGCTGAGCAGGTAGTCGGCGCTGCATTCGTTGCAGGCCACGGGGATGTTCCACACCGCCGCGACCCGCAGTAATGCCTTGATGTCCGGGTCGTGGGGTTGCGGTTCGAACGGGTCCCAGAAGAACACCAGCATGTCGACCCGCTGCTCGGCGATTTGCGCGCCGAGTTGCTGGTCGCCGCCCAGTGGACCGCTGATCATGCTTTCCACCGGCAGGTCGAGGCGTTGTTGCAACAACAACCCCGTGGTGCCGGTGGCGACCAGTTCATGCTGCGCGAGCTTGTCTTTCTGCCGCTCGGCCCAGTCCAGCAAAAATATTTTGCAGTGGTCGTGGGCAACCAGGGCGATACGCTTGCGCGCCGCCAGGGTTTTTTGCGTAAAGCTGATACCGATCATCGCTTGCTTCTCCAGACGAGAATGCGCCTGCGACGACGCATTTAGGGCCGCGTCGACACAGGTGTCGGGCTGTTTATTCTGCGTTGCAGAGCGCCAGGCAGTTATCGAGCATGCGGTTGGAGAAGCCCCACTCGTTGTCGTACCAAGCCAGCACTTTGAGCAGCTTGCCGCTGGACTTGGTGTGGTTGGCATCGAAGATCGAGGACAGCGGGTTGTGGTTGAAGTCGCTGGAAACCAGCGGCAGGGTGTTGTAACCCAGAATCTTCGAGTGCTGGCTGGCTTGTTTGAGCATCGCGTTGACTTCATCGGCCGATGCTTCACGCTTGAGCTGCACGGTCAGGTCCACCAGCGACACGTTGATCACTGGAACACGCACCGCCATACCGGTCAGTTTGCCCGCCAGTTCCGGCAGCACCAGGCCTACCGCTTCAGCGGCCCCGGTCTTGCTCGGGATCATGTTCTGGGTGGCGGAACGGGCGCGGTACGGGTCGGTGTGGTAGACGTCGGTGAGGTTCTGGTCGTTGGTGTAGGCGTGGATGGTGGTCATCAGACCGCTTTCGATGCCCAGTTCGCGGTGCAGCACCTGGGCCACCGGGGCCAGGCAGTTGGTGGTGCACGAGGCGTTGGAGATGATCTGGTGCGACTGGCGCAGAATGTCGTGGTTAACCCCATAAACCACGGTGGCGTCGGCGCCTTTGGCCGGGGCCGAGATAATCACTTTGCGCGCGCCGGCCGTAATATGCGCGGCGGCTTTGGCCCGGTCGGTGAACAGGCCGGTGCATTCGAACACGACGTCGACCTTCTCCGCGGCCCAAGGCAGCTCGGCCGGGTTGCGAATGGCGCTGACCGAAATGCGGTCGCCGTTGACGGTTAGACTTTCCTGATCGTGCTGGACTTCGGCATCGAATGTGCCGTGAACGGTGTCGTATTTGAGCAGGTGAGCATTCATTGAGCTGTCGCCCAGGTCGTTGATCGCAACGATCTGCAGATCCTGACGATAGCCTTGGGTATACAGTGCGCGCAGGACATTACGGCCGATACGGCCAAAACCATTGATTGCGATTCGAAGAGTCATTTATAGCGCCGCCGTCGTTTTGTTGTTGGAATTACAAGATTATTCGCAAAAAAATAGAAAACAAGCCTTTTTAGTGGCAATATTTTGTTTTATCTACAACGAGTGACCTGAATCAACTGGTCCGAATGATCAAGAAAGCCGTCTGTCATCCCGATCACAACGGCGTTTGATCAGCATAGACAATCAGGTCGCCACATCCGTTAGCCTGGAGTTCTACACATGCATCCCCGCGTCCTTGAGGTCACCGAACGGCTTATCGCCCGCAGCCGCGCCACGCGTGAGGCTTACCTTGCATTGATCCGCGGCGCGGCCAGCGACGGCCCGATGCGCGGCAAGCTGCAATGCGCCAACTTCGCCCATGGCGTGGCCGGGTGTGGCAGCGACGACAAGCACAGCCTGCGGATGATGAACTCCGCCAACATCGCCATAGTTTCGTCATATAACGACATGCTCTCGGCGCACCAGCCGTACGAAGTCTTCCCGGAACAGATCAAAAAAGCCCTGCGCGAAATTGGCTCCGTCGGCCAGTTCGCCGGTGGCACCCCTGCGATGTGCGATGGCGTGACCCAGGGCGAGCCAGGCATGGAACTGAGCCTGCCGAGCCGCGAAGTGATCGCGCTGTCCACCGCTGTAGCGCTGTCCCACAACATGTTCGACGGCGCGCTGATGCTCGGCATCTGCGACAAGATCGTGCCGGGCCTGATGATGGGCGCGTTGCGTTTCGGTCATCTGCCGACGATTTTCGTGCCGGGCGGGCCGATGGTGTCGGGCATTTCCAACAAGCAGAAAGCCGATGTGCGTCAGCGCTACGCCGAAGGCAAGGCGACCCGCGAAGAGCTGCTGGAATCGGAGATGAAGTCCTATCACAGCCCTGGCACCTGCACCTTCTACGGCACCGCCAACACCAACCAGTTGCTGATGGAGGTCATGGGCCTGCACTTGCCAGGCGCCTCTTTCGTCAACCCGAACACCCCGTTGCGCGATGCCCTGACCCGCGAAGCGGCGCACCAGGTCACCCGCCTGACCAAGCAGAACGGCGACTTCATGCCGATCGGCGAAATCGTCGACGAGCGTTCGCTGGTCAACTCCATCGTGGCCCTGCACGCCACCGGCGGTTCGACCAACCACACCCTGCACATGCCGGCCATCGCCATGGCTGCGGGCATCCAGTTGACCTGGCAGGACATGGCCGACCTCTCCGAGGTGGTGCCGACCCTGAGCCACGTGTACCCGAACGGTAAAGCCGACATCAACCACTTCCAGGCGGCGGGTGGCATGTCGTTCCTGATCCGCGAATTGCTGGAAGCCGGCCTGCTTCACGAAAACGTCAACACGGTGCTGGGTCACGGCCTGAGCCGCTACACCATGGAACCGTTCCTCGAAAACGGCGAACTGGTCTGGCGCGAAGGCCCGATCGAAAGCCTCGACGAAACCATCCTGCGTCCAGTCGCGCGTGCGTTCTCGCCAGAGGGCGGCTTGCGGGTGATGGAAGGCAACCTCGGCCGTGGCGTGATGAAAGTCTCGGCGGTTGCGCTGGAAAACCAGGTCGTCGAAGCCCCGGCCATGGTATTCCAGGATCAGCAGGACCTGGCCGACGCGTTCAAGGCCGGTTTGCTCGAGAAGGATTTTGTCGCCGTGATGCGCTTCCAGGGCCCGCGCTCCAACGGCATGCCGGAACTGCACAAGATGACGCCGTTCCTCGGCGTGCTGCAGGATCGCGGTTTCAAAGTCGCGTTGGTGACTGACGGGCGTATGTCCGGCGCCTCGGGGAAAATCCCGGCGGCGATCCACGTCAGCCCCGAAGCTTATGTGGGCGGCGCTTTGGCGCGGGTGCAAGAGGGCGATATCATCCGCGTCGATGGCGTGAAAGGCACCCTGGAGCTTAAGGTGGACGCCGAAGAATTCGCAGCGCGTGAACCTGCCAAGGGCCTGTTGGGCAACAACATTGGCAGCGGTCGCGAACTGTTTGGTTTCATGCGCATGGCCTTCAGCTCCGCAGAGCAGGGCGCCAGCGCCTTTACTTCTGCCCTGGAGACGCTTAATTGAAACTGGCTTTGGTCGGTGACATCGGTGGCACCAACGCACGTTTCGCGTTGTGGAAAAACCAGCAGCTGGAATCGGTCCAGGTGCTGGCGACGGCAGACCACGCCAGCCCGGAAGAGGCGATTGCCATCTACTTGAGCGGGCTCGGCCTGGCGCCGGGTTCGATCGGTTCTGTGTGCTTGTCGGTGGCAGGCCCCGTGAGCGGTGATGAATTCAAGTTCACCAACAATCACTGGCGGCTCAGTCGCAAGGGTTTCTGCAAGGCCTTGCAGGTGGATCAACTGCTGTTGATCAACGATTTCTCGGCGATGGCCCTGGGCATGACCCGCTTGCAGCCGGGCGAGTTCCGGGTGGTCTGCGAAGGCACGCCGGAACCGTTGCGGCCGGCGGTGGTGATCGGTCCGGGCACTGGCCTGGGCGTGGGCACGTTGCTCGATCTGGGCGAGGGTCGTTTTGCCCCGCTGCCGGGGGAGGGCGGTCACGTCGACCTGCCGCTGAGCAGCCCGCGGGAAACCCAGCTGTGGCAACACATCTACAACGAGATCGGCCATGTCAGCGCTGAAACGGCATTGAGCGGCAGTGGTTTGCCGCGAGTCTACCGGGCGATCTGCGCGGTGGACGGTCACACGCCTGTGCTCGACACACCTGAAGCGATCACGGCGGCCGGGCTGGCGGGGGATCCGATTGCCATGGAAGTGCTCGAGCAGTTCAGTTGCTGGCTCGGTCGCGTGGCCGGCAACAATGTGCTGACCACCGGAGCGCGCGGTGGCGTTTACATCGTTGGCGGAGTGATTCCACGGTTTGCCGATTTCTTCATCAAAAGCGGTTTCGCCCGGTGCTTTGCCGACAAGGGTTGCATGAGCGATTACTTCAAGGGCATTCCGGTGTGGCTGGTGACAGCGCCGTATTCCGGCCTTGTTGGCGCGGGTGTGGCGCTCGATCAGGCTTGAAACCGCGTCGCCTTTATCGCGGGCAAGCCACGCTCCCACAGGATTACCTACATCTGAAAATGTGCGCATAACCTTGTGGGAGCGGGCTTGCCCGCGATGAGGCCCTCACCGACAACATAGATCTTTGAACGATCAGGCATAATCCTCCCCAACACAAACAACAAGGACGCCGCCCCGTGAGCTCAGTCAACAAGTCGATTTTGTTGGTCGATGACGATCAAGAGATACGCGAGTTGCTGGACACCTACCTGACCCGCGCCGGTTTCCAGGTCCGCACCACGCCTGATGGTGCCGGTTTTCGTCAGGCCCTGAACGAGGCACCTAGCGACCTGGTGATTCTCGATGTGATGCTGCCGGACGAAGACGGTTTCAGCCTCTGCCGCTGGATCCGCCAGCACCCGCGCCAGGCCCATGTGCCGATCATCATGCTCACCGCCAGCTCCGACGAGGCCGACCGCGTCATCGGTCTGGAACTGGGCGCCGACGACTACCTTGGCAAACCCTTCAGCCCCCGTGAGTTGCAGGCGCGCATCAAAGCCTTGTTGCGCCGCGCGCAGTTCGGTCAGGAACGTTCCGGCGGTGAAGTGCTGGCCTTCGATGATTGGCGGCTGGACATGGTCAGCCATCGGCTGTTCCACATCGACGGCGAGGAAGTGATTCTCTCCGGCGCCGATTTCGCCCTGCTGAAACTGTTCCTCGATCACCCTCAGGAAATCCTCGATCGCGACACCATCGGCAACGCCACCCGTGGCCGTGACCTGATGCCGCTCGATCGTATCGTCGACATGGCGGTCAGCCGTTTGCGGCAGCGCCTGCGCGACACCGAAAAACCGCCGCGGCTGATTCGGACCGTGCGTGGCAGTGGCTACCAATTGGCAGCCAACGTGGTTGCCAGCAATGGTCATTGAGTTCCTGCGCAAGCTCGCCGGGCGTGTGCCGGTGCCGCGCTCGCTGCTCGGGCGCATGTTGCTGCTAACCCTGTTGGCGGTGCTGTTCGCCCAGACGCTGTCGAGCGTGATCTGGGTCTCGCAATTGCGCGCCACGCAGCTCGAAGGCCTGGTCACCAGCGCCCGCAGCCTCGCCCATTCGATGACGGCCAGCGTCAGTTATTTCCGCTCGTTGCCGGTGGCGTTTCGGCCGCTGGTGCTCGATCAGTTACGCAGCATGGGCGGCACCCGGTTTGTGGTGACGCTCAACGACAAACCCTTAGGGATGGAAGTGCTGCCGATCACCCCGCGCAAAGAAGCGGTGCTCAAAGCGGTGGGCGAAGTGTTGCGCGAGTCGCTGGGGCAGGACATCGATATCTCGGTGACCTTCGTCAGCCCCGAAGACCTGCGGATTTTCAATGGTGGCTTGAAGCTCGATGAGTTGCCGCGTTCCTGGGCGCATTACGCGTTGACCCTGGAGCCGGTAAACCCGCCGGTGCTGGTCACGCAAATCCAGATGGCGCCGGGCGAATGGCTGTACATCGCCTCGCTGTTGCCCGAGCCCTACACCAGCCTTGAAGAACAAGGCCTGCCGGCGCAGCAGGTCTGGTTCATCGTGCTCACCAGCGGCTTCTTGCTGCTGTTCATCGGCCTGCTGGTGCACTGGCAGAGTCGGCCGCTCAAGCGATTGGCGCGGGCGGCGCGGGACATGTCCCTGGGCGCTGAAGTCGAACCGGTGGCCGAAGGCGGCGGCAGTGAAGTGGTGGAAGTCGGTCGCGCGTTCAATGCGATGCGCGAGCGGATCAGCCGTTACCTGACCGAGCGCAGCCAGTTGTTCAGCGCGATTTCCCACGATTTGCGCACGCCGATCACCCGGTTGCGACTGCGGGTGGAATTGCTCGAAGACGAAAAGCTGCAAGCCAAATTCGGTCGCGATCTGGATGAGCTGGAGTTGCTGGTCAAGGGCGCGTTGCAATGCGTGAAAGACACCGACATCCACGAAAACATCGAGCCGGTAGACCTCAATCATGTGCTCGACTGTCTGGTGGAACCGTATCTGGCGCCCAATGGCAATGGCCGCGTGACCCAACATGGCCGGGCGTTGGCGCCGTATCCCGGCAAACCGTTGGCGCTCAAGCGTTGCATTGGAAACCTGATCGACAACGCCTTGAAATATGGGCAGAACGCACATCTGCACATCGATGACGACGAGAGCGCGTTTGTCCTGCATGTCGACGATGAGGGGCCGGGCGTGCCTGAACAGCGGTTGGAGCAGGTGTTCGAGCCGCACTTTCGCTTGGCCGGACAGCAGCAGGGTTATGGCTTGGGGCTGGGGATTGCGCGCAACATTGCCCACAGCCATGGCGGTGAAGTCAGCCTGCAAAACCTGCGTGAAGGCGGGTTGCGGGTGACGTTGCAGTTGCCGCGTAGTGTTGATTAGCGGCACCGCGTTATCGTTCATCGCGGGCAAGCCCGCTCCCACAGGATTGCCTACATTTTCAAGGTATGTGCATAACCTTGTGGGAGCGGGCTTGCCCGCGATGGCGTCAGATCAATCAACGCATGCCTGAAGGAAAATGTCACAACTCGGTGACATAACTCGCCCCCTTCGTTACCTGCCCGCCACCGCCCGTTGTTTAGACTGGTCCCAGTCATAACAACAAAAAAAGGTACTCCCATGGACACCTTCCAACCCGCCTTCAGCAGTTGGCTGAACGCGCCTGCCCATCCGCAATGGCTCGCCGCCGAAGGCCTGCGCCTGTTGGCGTTTGCCAAGGCTTCAAAGCTTGCCGAAGGTTTCGGCAATCTTGATGAAAAGGGTCGCCTGCCGGCCAACGCGCAAGCTGAAACCATGAACACCGCGCGCATGACCCACAGCTTCGCCATGGCCCACATCCAGGGCCTGCCGGGTTTTGCCGAGCTGGTGGATCACGGCATCCAAGCCCTTAGCGGGCCGCTGCGTGATGCCGAACACGGAGGCTGGTTCGCCACGCCCGAACACCGCGACGGCAATACCGGCAAAGCCGCTTACCTGCATGCTTTCGTTGCATTGGCCGCGAGTTCTGCGGTGGTTGCCCAGCGCCCCGGTGCCCAAGCCTTGCTCGACGATGCGATCCACATTATCGACAGCCATTTCTGGTGCGAGGAGGAGGGCGCCATGCGCGAATCCTTCAACCGCGACTTCAGTTGCGAGGAGGCCTATCGCGGCGCCAACAGCAACATGCACGCCACCGAAGCCTTCCTCGCCCTGGCCGATGTCACCGAGGACAACCGCTGGCTGATTCGCGCCCAGCGCATCGTCGAGCGCGTCATTCATGATCACGCCGCGGCCAACGATTACTTGGTGGTCGAGCATTTCGACCGTGACTGGCAGCCGCTGCGCGACTATAACCACGACAACCCGGCTGACGGTTTTCGCCCTTACGGCACCACGCCGGGCCATGGCTTCGAATGGGCGCGGCTGTTGCTGCACCTCGAAGCAGCGCGGGTGCAGGCCGGAATACTCACGCCGGGCTGGCTCGCCACCGATGCGCAAAAACTCTTCGAGCACAATTGCCGTCATGGCTGGGACGTCGACGGTGCGCCGGGCATTGTCTACACCCTCGACTGGGACAATCGCGCGGTGGTTCGCCATCGCTTGCACTGGACTCATTGCGAAGCCAGCGCCGCCGCCAGTGCGCTGCTCAAACGCACCGGTGATGAGCAATACGAGCACTGGTACCGACTGTTCTGGGAGTTTTGTGACAATCATTTCATCGACCGTTGCGATGGCAGCTGGCATCACGAACTCGATCCGCTGAACCGTCCGAGCGCCGATATCTGGGCCGGCAAACCCGACCTGTATCACGCCTGGCAAGCCGTATTGATCCCGCGCCTGCCGTTGGCGCCGAGCATGGCCACTGCGCTGGCGCAATTGTCCCAGAGCATTGCTGTGTAACCATGTGGTGACATTCGCGCGTCCCTTCGTTACCTGCGAAGGGGCATCCCCTGTTTAGAATCCTATGCAGCGCAAGCACCAGACTTGCATGCATAACAACAAGAAAGGTACTACTAGATGAATGCGATTTCTCGCCTCGCTACTGTCATTTCTCTCGCCTCACTGCTTCCTGTTGCAGCATTCCCCGTCAGTGCCCTTGCCGCCGATGCCAAAGGTTCGGTGGAAGTCGTTCACTGGTGGACGTCTGGTGGTGAAAAAGCGGCCGTCGATGTACTCAAGGCTCAAGTCGAAAAAGACGGCTTTACCTGGAAAGACGGTGCAGTTGCCGGCGGTGGCGGCTCCACGGCCATGACCGTACTCAAAAGCCGCGCCGTGGCCGGTAACCCACCAGGCGTTGCCCAGATCAAAGGTCCGGACATCCAGGAGTGGGGTAGCACTGGCCTGCTCAGCACCGACACCCTCAAAGACGTTTCCAAGTCCGAAGGCTGGGATAACCTGCTGATCAAGAAAGTCTCCGACACCGTGAAATACGAAGGCGATTACGTCGCCGTGCCGGTGAACATCCACCGCGTCAACTGGCTGTGGATCAACCCGGAAGTCTTCAAGAAAGCCGGGATCGAAAAAGCGCCGACCACCCTCGAAGAATTCTATGCCGCTGGCGACAAGCTCAAAGCCGCCGGCTTCATCGCGCTCGCTCACGGTGGCCAGCCTTGGCAGGACAGCACCGTGTTTGAAGACGTGGTGCTCTCGGTCATGGGCGCGGACGGTTACAAAAAAGCGCTGGTCGACCTGGACCAGAAAACCCTCTCCGGGCCGGAGATGGCCAAGGCCTTCACCGAGCTGAAAAAAATCACCGGCTACATGGACCCGAACCGCGCCGGTCGTGACTGGAACATCGCTGCAGCCGACGTCATCAACGGCAAGGCCGGCATGCAGATGATGGGCGACTGGGCCAAGAGCGAATGGACCGCCGCGAAGAAAGTCGCAGGCAAGGACTACCAGTGCGTGCCGTTCCCGGGCACCGAAAAAGCCTTCACCTACAACATCGACTCGATGGCTGTGTTCAAGCTCAAAGCCGATCGCAAAGGCGACATCGCCGCCCAGCAAGACCTGGCCAAGGTCGCTCTGGGCAAAGACTTCCAGAAAGTCTTCAGCATCAACAAAGGCTCGATCCCGGTGCGTACCGACATGCTTAACGACATGAGCGCGTTGGGCTTCGATTCTTGCGCTCAAGCGTCTGCCAAGGACTTCCTGGCTGACGAGAAGACTGGCGGCCTGCAACCGAGCATGGCGCACAACATGGCCACGTCCCTGGCCGTGCAGGGCGCGATCTTTGATGTGGTGACCAACTTCATGAACGACAAGAACGCTGACCCGGCCAAGGCCAGCGCGCAATTGGCGTCAGCCGTCAAAGCTGCCCAGTAACTCCTGACACAACCTGATCCTGGGTGGAATGGGATTGTGTGGGAGCGGGCTTGCCCGCGATGCAGGCGACTCGGTTTAACTTCGAACCGTGTTGATGCCATCGCAGGCAAGCCACCTCCCACAGGGTCCTGCTCTACCAGAGATCACTGTGTCGATTCTTTCCTCTTCACCTGGATTATCCCGATGAGCTCTGTGGCGGTTTTCAGCAAAGCCTCACCGTTCGACGCACTGCAGCGCTGGCTCCCAAAACTGGTTTTGGCGCCGAGCATGCTGATCGTCCTGGTTGGTTTTTACGGTTACATCATCTGGACATTTGTTCTGTCCTTCACCAATTCCAGCTTCATGCCGAGCTACAAATGGGTCGGCCTGCAGCAATACATTCGCCTGATGGACAACGATCGCTGGTGGGTCGCGAGCAAGAACCTCGCGGTGTTCGGCGGCATGTTCATCGGCATCAGCCTGGTTCTGGGCGTATTCCTCGCGGTGCTGCTGGATCAGCGCATTCGCAAGGAAGGCTTCATCCGCACCGTTTACCTGTACCCGATGGCGCTCTCGATGATCGTTACCGGTACCGCTTGGAAATGGCTGCTCAACCCAGGCCTGGGCCTGGACAAAATGCTGCGTGACTGGGGCTGGGAAGGCTTCCGTCTCGACTGGCTGGTGGATCAGGATCGCGTGGTGTATTGCCTGGTGATCGCCGCCGTGTGGCAAGCCTCCGGGTTTGTGATGGCGATGTTCCTGGCCGGCCTGCGTGGCGTCGATCAGTCGATCATCCGCGCGGCGCAAGTCGACGGTGCGAGTCTGCCGACCATCTACCTGAAGATCGTACTGCCGAGCCTGCGCCCAGTGTTCTTCAGCGCCTTCATGATCCTGGCGCACATCGCGATCAAGAGCTTCGACCTGGTGGCGGCGATGACCGCGGGTGGCCCGGGCTATTCGTCCGACCTGCCGGCGATGTTCATGTATTCCTTCACCTTCAGCCGTGGCCAGATGGGCATTGGTTCGGCGAGCGCCATGATGATGCTCGGTGCGATCCTGGCGATTCTGGTGCCGTACCTGTACTCCGAATTGCGAGGCAAACGCCATGAGTAATCAACTCGGAAAACCGGCGATCAGCTTCAGCCGCATTGCGATCTACGCAACCTTGTTGCTGGCCGCGGCGATCTATCTGGTCCCGCTGGTGGTGATGCTGCTGACCAGTTTCAAATCGCCGGAAGACATCCGCACCGGCAACCTGTTGAGCTGGCCGCAAGTGATTGACGGCATCGGCTGGATCAAGGCCTGGGATGTGGTGGGCGGCTACTTCTGGAACTCGGTGAAAATCACCGTGCCGGCGGTACTGATCTCTACTTTCATCGGTGCCATGAACGGCTATGTGCTGTCGATGTGGCGCTTCCGTGGTTCGCAACTGTTCTTCGGTCTGCTGTTGTTCGGTTGCTTCCTGCCGTTCCAGACCGTGCTGTTGCCGGCTTCGTTCACCCTCGGCAAGTTCGGCCTGGCCAACACCACCACGGGCCTGGTGCTGGTGCACGTGGTCTACGGCCTGGCGTTCACCACGCTGTTCTTCCGCAACTACTACGTGAGCATTCCGGATGCGCTGGTCAAGGCGGCGCGGCTGGATGGCGCGGGCTTCTTCACGATTTTCTGGAAGATCCTGCTGCCGATGTCGATCCCGATCGTGATGGTCTGCCTGATCTGGCAGTTCACGCAAATCTGGAATGACTTCCTGTTCGGCGTGGTCTTCGCCAGTGGCGATGCCCAGCCGATTACCGTGGCCCTGAACAACCTGGTCAACACCAGCACCGGGGCCAAGGAATACAACGTTGATATGGCCGCCGCGATGATCGCCGGGCTGCCGACACTGCTGGTCTACATATTCGCTGGCAAGTATTTCCTGCGTGGGCTGACGTCTGGCGCGGTCAAGGGGTAGAACATGGCAACTCTCGAATTACGCAACGTTAACAAAACCTACGGCGCCGGTTTGCCGGACACCCTGAAAAACATCGAGCTGAAGATCAATGACGGTGAGTTTCTGATCCTGGTCGGTCCATCGGGCTGTGGTAAATCCACTTTGATGAACTGCATTGCGGGTCTGGAAAACATCAGCGGCGGGGCGATCCTGGTGGACGACGCCGACATCAGCGGCATGAGCCCCAAAGATCGCGACATCGCCATGGTGTTCCAGTCCTACGCGCTGTACCCGACCATGAGCGTGCGCGACAACATCGCGTTCGGCCTGAAGATTCGCAAAATGCCGGCCGCTGAAATCGACGAAGAAGTCGCTCGCGTGGCCAAGTTGCTGCAAATCGAACACCTGCTCAGCCGCAAGCCCGGCCAGCTCTCCGGTGGCCAGCAACAGCGCGTGGCCATGGGCCGGGCGTTGGCGCGGCGGCCGAAGATTTACCTGTTCGATGAACCGCTGTCCAACCTCGACGCCAAGCTGCGGGTCGAGATGCGCACCGAAATGAAACTGATGCACCAGCGCCTGAAAACCACCACGGTCTACGTGACCCACGACCAGATCGAAGCCATGACCCTGGGCGACAAAGTGGCGGTGATGAAGGACGGGATCATTCAGCAATTCGGCACGCCGAAAGACATCTACAACAACCCGGCCAACCTGTTCGTGGCGAGCTTCATCGGTTCGCCGCCGATGAACTTCATTCCCCTGCGTTTGCAGCGCAAGGACGGTCGTCTGCTGGCGCTGCTCGACAGCGGTCAGGCACGCTGCGAATTGCCGCTGGGCATGCAAGACGCCGGGCTTGAAGACCGCGAAGTGATCCTCGGCATGCGTCCGGAGCAGATCGTTCTGGCGGGCAGCGAGCCGAATGGTTTGCCGACCATTCGTGCCGAAGTGCAGGTCACCGAACCGACCGGTCCCGACACCCTGGTGTTCGTCAATCTCAACGACACCAAAGTCTGCTGCCGCTTGGCACCGGACGTCGCACCGGCCGTGGGCGAGACCCTGACCCTGCAATTCGATCCATCGAAAGTGCTGTTGTTCGATGCCAAGACCGGTGAACGCCTGGGGGTGGCCGGCCTGCCAAAATCCGAAGCTCACAGCGCCAACGTAGCCCAATTCAAAGGCCGCTGAAGATCAAAATGTGGGAGCGGACTTGCTCCCACAGGGGGGATTCGCGGCAGATGGGGACATCCGCCGCAATCGTTGTAAACCGCGTTAGATAAAAACAGTTAATAACAATAAAGACGAGGATGTAGGGATGAAGAAGAAGAACAACGCTCAGCTTATCTGCCAATTGTCAGCTCTTGCGATGATGACTATGGCCGGTAGCGCACACGCGGCTGACGCGTTCAGTGCCGACTCGCAGTGGATGACCGGGGATTGGGGTGGTGAGCGGACCAGGCTGATCGAACAAGGTATCGACATCAAGGCCGACTACGTCGGTGAAGTGGGCGCCAACCTGCATGGCGGCTACAACGACGACAAGACGGCGCGTTACGCCGACCAGTTTGGCCTGGGCGTGGCGCTGGACCTGGAAAAACTGTGGGGCTGGGATAACACCCAGGCCAAGATCCAGCTCACCAACCGTAACGGTGAGAACATCTCCAATGACCGTGTCGGCGACCCGCGTGCCGGCACCTTGAGTTCCTCCCAGGAAGTCTACGGCCGTGGCCATATGGTCCGTTTGACCCAGTTGTGGATCAAGCACCAGTTCCTCGACGGTAAACTGGACGTCAAGGCCGGTTACTTCGGCGAAGGCGAAGACTTCAACACCTTCCCTTGCGAGTTCCAGAACCTGGCATTCTGCGGTTCCCAAGTGGGTAACTGGGCGACCAACATCTGGTACAACTGGCCGGTCATGCAGGCGGCGATTCGCGTGAAGTACAACATCACGCCTGAGTTCTATGCGCAAGTCGGCGCGTACAACCAGAACCCGTCGCAACTGGAACACGGTAACGGCTTCAAGCTCAGCGGCAGTGGTACCGAGGGCACCGTCTTGCCAGTTGAATTGGTCTGGTCGCCGAAGGTCAACAACCTGCCGGGCGAATACCGTGTCGGTTACTACAAGAGCACTGCCAACGCCGATGACGTCCGTGAAGACGCCAACGGCAATGATGCAGCGACCAGCGGCAACGCCTATCGCAGCCACGATAGCAAGCATGGCTACTGGTTCGTGGCGCAGCAACAACTGACCACTCACAATGGTGATGCTTCACGCGGTCTGAACATCGCGGCCAACGCCACCTTCCACGACAAAGACACCAACTTCGTCGACAACTACCAGTCGCTGATGTTTGTGTACAAGGGCCCGTTTGATGCGCGTCCTAAAGATGACGTCGGGATCGGCTTCTCCCGTATCCATGTCAACGAAGATGTGAAGAAAAACGCCGAGTTGGTCAACGCCGCCAATGGTGTCACCGACTACAACGATCCGCTGTTCTCGCCGTTGCGTTCCACCGAATACAACTACGAGATCAACTACGGTTTCCACGTTACCAACTGGCTGACCGTACGGCCTAACCTGCAATACATCACTCACCCGGGTGGTGTCGATGAAGTCGACAACGCTCTGGTGGCCGGTCTGAAAATTCAGTCGGTGTTCTAACGCTGTTGCGATAAGCTCCTCTCTATGTGCGCATTTTTGCGGACGGCCATGGCTGTCCGCTTTTTTTTGGGGCAGCACACCCCTTGGAGCAGATCGTTCCCACGCTCTGCGTGGTAACGCCGCGCTGGACGCTCTGCGTCCATCGTATGTGACGCAGAGCGTCACGGGATGCATTCCCACGCAGAGCGTGGGAACGATCAGGTAGAAAAATGATTTTCAGGACCGTGGCACATGCTTGAGCATCCGCTACAACGCTTCTTCAAATCCTTGCGCGAACGGCCGGTGTTTGCGTGGGAGCGCTATCAGATGCGCGATGTGCTGGTGATCGACCATCCGCTGTGTCAGGCGGTGTTCAGTCGGCAGGGCGCGCAGTTGCTGCACTTCCAGCCAAAGGGTCAGAAACCCTGGTTGTGGTGCGCGGCGAAGTGGCCGCATGTCGGTGCGATTCGCGGCGGTGTGCCGGTGTGTTGGCCGTGGTACGGCCGTCATCCGAGCGAAAACGCCTGGCCGTCCCATGGCTGGGCGCGTTTGCTCGACTGGAAACTGCTCGATAGCAGCAGTGATGACGATGGTGTGCACCTGCACTGGCAGTTACAGCTGTGCGACTGGCAAGTGGACTTGCACGCGCACTTGGGCGAACGCATGGATTTGCACCTGAGCACCGAGCATCAGGACGACATGCCATGCCAGTTGAGCCAGGCCTTGCACGCCTATTGGCGTATTGGCGACGTGGGCGAGGTAGCGCTGTCTGGGCTCGACGGCGCGCAAGGTTACGACCAGTTGAGCCGCCAGGTTTGCCAGCAGGAAGGCGAGTTGCGGGTCGACGGCGGTTGTCAGCGGGTGTTCCAGCATGACGGCGAATTGCAGCTCAAGGACCACGCCTGGCAGCGGGAACTGTGTATCGACACGGGTGACCATGCGGACACGGTGGTCTGGCATCCCGGCTCGCGGCCGTTGCTGGGCGTGAGCTGGAACGAGGTTTTAGAGTTCGTCTGCGTGGAAGCGGCCAGCGGCGGGACCGACAGCCTGTGCCTGGCACCGGGGGAGCGGGCGCATTTGAGTTTGCAGGCGCGGGTAGGGGTTTAGCTCAAGACCTTCGGTGTTGCGCCGGGCCTCATCGCGGGCAAGCCCGCTCCCACAGGGATATTCAGTGAACACAGATTTGTGTACGCCGTAGATTTCTGTGGGAGCGGGCTTGCCCGCGATGAGGCCCGAACAGGCAATGAAGATCCTGGGTTAGTTGAATTCATCCCCAATCGGATACCGACTGGCATTCAGGCTTTCCTTGATCTTGCGCAAGTGCGGCTGGAAATCCACGCCCCGGCGCAGGGTCATACCGGTGGCGAGCACATCGAGCACGGTCAGCTGAATGATCCGGGACGTCATCGGCATATAGATGTCAGTGTCTTCCGGCAACGGGATGTTCAGGCTCAAGGTGCTCGCCTTGGCCAGCGGCGAACCCTCGGCTGTCAGGCCCAGCACTGACGCGCCGTTTTCCCGCGCGATGCGCGCCACTTCCACCAGTTCGCGGGTGCGGCCGGTATAGGAAATGATCACGAACAACTCACCCGTGTGGGCCACCGAGGCAATCATGCGCTGCATTAACACATCGGCATGGGCGGTCACCGCCAGGTTGAAGCGGAAGAACTTGTGCTGTGCATCCAGCGCTACCGGGGCCGAAGCACCGAGGCCGAAGAAGTGGATCTGCCGGGCCTGGATCAACAGGTCGACGGCGCGGCTGATCAGGTTCGGATCAAGCGCCTGTAATGCACTGTCCAAAGAAGCGATGGCGCTGCCGAAAATCTTTTTGGTATAGGCCTCTGGATTATCGTCGGCCTCGACCGCACGGCTGACATACGCCGCGCCACTGGCCAGGCTTTGGGCCAATTGAAGCTTGAGTTCCGGGTAGCCGCTAACGCCAAACGAACGGCAGAAACGGTTGACCGTCGGCTCGCTGACTTTAGAAGCCTGGGCGAGGGCGGCGATGCTGAACCGGGTGGCCTGCTCCGGGTTGAGCAGGATCACTTCGGCGACTTTGCGTTCTGCCTTGTTCAGGTCTTCAAGGCGATTCTGGATCTGTTCCAGTAAATTTCGCACGCGGTCCATTTCATGTTCCTTAGGTCAGCAGCGCAAATAAGCGTTCGGCTAATGCAAATTGGGCCTTTGATACGGCCCATAACGGTGGCCTATCCTACTGATGGCTCCGACCGACCACCACTCGGAATCTATATTTTGCGAAAATGTTGTGGTTATTACTACATTTTCCCTTGAGTGATGCCTTGAAAAAAGGTATTTGTAGCTTAACTTGATAAAAGAACAAACATCATGCCTTCTATTACGGTTGAACCGTGCACCTTTGCCTTGTTCGGCGCTCTCGGCGATCTAGCCCTGCGCAAGCTGTTTCCTGCCCTCTATCAACTCGATGGCGCCGGCCTGCTTCATGAGGATACGCGCATTATCGCGCTGGCCCGTGAACCCGGCAGCGAGCAACAGCATCTGGCATTCATCGCCACTGAGCTGCGCCGTTACGTGGGCGCCAAAGAGCTGGATGAAGCGGTGGTCGAGCGCTTCCTGGCCCGCTTGAGCTACCTGCACGTCGACTTCCTCAAGGCTGACGATTACGTCGCCCTGGCCGAGCAGGCTGGCAGCGCCCAGCGGGTGATTGCCTACTTCGCCACCCCGGCGGCGGTTTACGGCGCTATTTGCGAGAACCTGTCGAAGGTCGGCCTGACCGAAAACACCCGCGTGGTGCTGGAAAAACCCATCGGTTCGGACCTGGAATCCTCGCGCAAGGTCAACGACGCCGTGGCGCAGTTCTTCCCGGAGAACCGCACCTACCGTATCGACCACTACCTGGGCAAAGAGACCGTACAAAACCTGATCGCCCTGCGTTTCGCCAACAGCCTGTTCGAAACCCAGTGGAACCAGAATTACATCTCCCACGTGGAAATCACCGTGGCCGAGCAGGTCGGGATCGAAGGCCGTTGGGGTTACTTCGACAAGGCTGGCCAGCTGCGGGACATGATCCAGAATCACCTGCTGCAATTGCTCTGCTTGATCGCCATGGACCCGCCCGCCGACCTGTCCGCCGACAGCATCCGCGACGAGAAAGTCAAAGTCCTCAAGGCACTGGCGCCGATCAGCCCGGAAGGCCTGACCACTCAAGTGGTGCGCGGCCAGTACATCGCCGGCCACAGCGAAGGCAAATCGGTACCCGGGTATCTGGAGGAGCCTAACTCCAACACCCAGAGCGACACCGAAACCTTCGTCGCCCTGCGTGCTGACATTCGCAACTGGCGCTGGGCCGGCGTGCCGTTTTACCTGCGCACCGGCAAACGCATGCCGCAAAAGCTGTCGCAGATCGTCATCCACTTCAAGGAACCGTCGCACTACATTTTCGCCCCCGAGCAGCGCTTGCAGATCAGCAACAAACTGATCATCCGCCTGCAACCGGACGAAGGTATTTCCTTGCGCGTGATGACCAAAGAACAAGGCCTGGACAAGGGCATGCAGCTGCGCAGCGGTCCGTTGCAGCTGAATTTTTCCGACACCTATCGCAGCGCGCGGATTCCCGACGCCTACGAGCGGTTGTTGCTGGAAGTGATGCGCGGCAATCAGAACCTGTTTGTCCGTAAAGATGAAATCGAAGCCGCGTGGAAGTGGTGTGACCAGTTGATCGCCGGGTGGAAAAAGTCCGGTGATGCGCCCAAGCCGTACGCGGCCGGGTCATGGGGGCCGATGAGCTCCATTGCACTGATTACGCGGGACGGGAGGTCGTGGTATGGCGATATCTGAATTGAAACTGCCTCAGGGTGTTAGCGCCCATGAGTTCAAAAGCCCGGTGCTGCTGGCCGAAGGTCTGGCGCTGAATGTGGCCAAGCAACTGAGTGACGCCATCGACGCGCGCGGCACCGCGACCTTGGTGGTTTCCGGTGGGCGCAGCCCGGTGGCGTTTTTCCAGCACCTGGCCAAGCAGACGCTGGACTGGTCCAAGGTTGTCGTCACGCTGGCTGACGAGCGTTGGGTGCCGGTTGAACACGCCGACAGCAATGCCGGTCTGCTCAAGCGTTACCTGTTGCAAGGCCCGGCGGCCAAGGCCCAGTTCCTGAGCCTCTACAGTGCCACCGCCAACCTGGAACAGGCCGCCGAGCAGGCTGATCGCTTGCTCGCCGAATTGCCTCCGATTGACGTGCTGATACTCGGCATGGGGGACGATGGTCATACCGCTTCGCTGTTCCCCAACAGCCCGCACCTGAGCGATGCCTTGAAAGCCGACGGCACCCGTCGTTGCTACCCGATGCTGGCGCCGACCGTGCCGCATCAGCGACTGACCATGAGCCGCGCGCTGCTGGCCTCGGCGAAGTACACCGTTCTATCGATTTCCGGTCAGTCCAAGCTGACCACCCTGAATACCGCACTGGCCGGTGACGATGTCGCCGCCATGCCGATTCGGGCGTTTCTGCAACCTACGTTAGAGATTTACTGGTGCCCATGAACCAAGGATCAGCCGCTATGACAAACACATCCCCGACCGTTTCCATGGCGGACAAAGTTGCCCTGATCGACAGCCTCTGCGCCAAGGCGCGGATCCTGCCGGTGATCACCATCGCTCGTGAACAGGACGTGCTGCCATTGGCCGACGCCCTCGCGGCCGGTGGCCTGACGGCGCTGGAAGTGACCCTGCGTTCGCAGTTCGGTCTCAAGGCGATCCAGATCCTGCGCGAGCAGCGTCCGGAACTGGTGACCGGTGCCGGCACCGTGCTTGATCGCAGCATGCTGGCCGCTGCCGAAGCGGCTGGTTCGCAATTCATCGTCACGCCGGGTATCACCCGTGATCTGCTTGAAGCCAGTGTCGGCAGCCCGATCCCGCTGTTGCCGGGCATCAGCAATGCCTCCGGCATCATGGAAGGCTATAGCCTGGGTTATCGCCGCTTCAAGCTGTTCCCGGCGGAAGTCAGCGGCGGCGTCGCGGCTATCAAGGCGCTGGGCGGCCCGTTCGGCGAAGTAAAATTCTGCCCGACCGGCGGCGTCAGCCCGGCCAACATCAAGAGCTACATGGCGTTGAAAAACGTGATGTGCGTGGGCGGTAGCTGGATGCTTGACCCCGAGTGGATCAAGAACGGCGACTGGGCCCGCATCCAGGAGTGCACCGCCGAGGCGTTGGCTCTGCTGGACTGATTCACCGGATTTACCAAACACTTCGTTGTGTGTTCTACGGCTTTACGGTGCGCTTGGTCGGTGCACCGTTTTTTTTTGCCTGAAAAAAAGAGAAACCTGTAGGCGCGGGCAAGCCTCGCTCCTTGGAAAGAAGGCGATACATAGTTACCGCATCTCGCCGCTCGTCCAGCGCTAACCTGCGTTCATCTTATGGAAGAGAGAACGTCATGGACGACAACACTGCAATTACATCCCCACAACCGGTTTGCCAACTGTCACCCGAACAGATCGCCGGCCCGTATTTTCGAAACCCGAAACTGATCAGGCGAAACATCAGCGAAGGCATGGATGGCATCCCCTTGGTGCTGCGACTGACGATCGTCGATGCGATGACCGGTCAACCGGTTACCGGGGCGGTGGTCGATATCTGGCATTGCAACGCGCGTGGGGCGTATTCGGGCTGGAGCAAGGTCGACCCGGACAAGGAAGTCGACGTCGATGCCATCGGTTCGATCCCACGTACCGATGACGATACCTACCTGCGCGGCGGGCAATTTACCGATCCCCAGGGCGTGGTGCGATTTACCACCATCTACCCGGGTTTTTATGCCGGTCGCGCCTTGCATATTCATGTAGCGGTCCGCATCACGGCCGGCAACAACTATCTGGAAGAGCGGCATGTCGCCTGGGTCGGTCAGCTGTACTTTCCCGAGGTGGCCTCGCGGATGGTACTCAATGCTCGTGAGTACCGCGGGCGTGGCATCTGCGTGCTGAACAACGAGCAGGATGAGTTCTATCAGGGCATGGGTGGTGAAGCCTCGACCTTGAATGTCCATGCCATCGGTCGAGACTCGAACGAAGACGGCTTTTTCGGGCACATGACCATCGGTGTCGACACGTTTGCGGTGTCATCACAAATCAAGCCCGAGGACTTCGACAAATACACCGTGTGACGTCAGCGCAACTCAGTCAGCGCACGGGCCAGCAGATCCATGTCGGCTGCGGTGGTGGTGAGCCCCGGCGTAATGCGGATGCACGGGCCACACGCCGCACCGCTGCGCGCCACGGTAAACAGGTTGTAGTCGTTGAGCAGTCGCTCGACCATCACCTGCTGATCAGCATGCCGGGTAAAGCGCATCGAGGTGATGCCGCAATACAGGCGCGGGTCATTGGGGGTCATGACTTCGATCCCCGGTAACCCCCGCACGGCATCGACCCATCGGTTGCGCAGGTAATTGAGCCGCGTGCCCTTGGCGACGGAACCGCCCATGGCGTGATGTTCTTCGAACACCAGTGGCAGGGTCAGCAGGGCCGGGATGTTTGGGGTGCTGTACGGCGTGCGGGCGCGAATGTCAGTGATCGGGAAATGCATCTCGCCCATGTCCGGGTCGATATCGGCCAGGCGCTGGGGCGCGATATAAATGAACCCCAGGGTCAGCGGCGCACCGATCCATTTGTGCAGGTTGTAGCCGGCAAAGGCGATGCCCAATTCATCGAGATTGAACTTGATCTGACCCAAGGCATGTGCGCCGTCGAGAATCACGTCGACGCCATGTTCCCTGGCGGCAGCGGCAATCGCCTGCACCGGCATCACCAATCCTGTGCGATGGGTGACGTGGGTCAGGGCCATCAGCTTCAGTCGCGGATAACGCATGAAGGCTTCGCGATAAGTGGCCAGTAAACTGTCGAAACTGGCGGGGTGGCGGTGTTCGATCTCGATCACTTCCACGCCTCGATAGCGTGCCAGCCAACGCATCGCGCCCTTGACCGTGTCGTACTCCAGATCGCAAATCAGCACTTGATCGCCCGGTTCCAGGCGGTTGTAGTTGCGGATCAGCGATTGCAGGCCGTCCGAGGCATTGCGGGTGAGGGCGACGGCTTCGGCGGGGGCACCGATCAGCTCGGCCAGCTGCGCACGAATCTTGACGCTTTCGCCCTGTTCGAAGCGCTGGCGCACATGCACCGAGTTGCCGCGGTTGATCAGCTCGATGTTGCGCTGATACTCCTCGACCACAGTGCGCGACATGCGCCCGAAGTAACCGTTCTCCAGGTTCAGGGGGCCGGGTTCGACAGCATAGCGGTCGGCAAAGGTCTGCCAAAAGGCTTCATCGCGGGAACGGCGGGTGTTATCGGGCATGGGCAACTCGGTGAGGTAAGGCGGATCAGTGGCGAGGGGCGGGTTTGCCGTGTTTGGCGCGCAGCGGTTCGAGCAGCTCCGACAAACCGTTGTGATCGATTTCCTGCATCAAGGCCAGCAAACCGCCCAGCTCACCGTGGGGGAAACCTTCGCGAGCGAACCAGTTCAGGTACTGGCCGGGCAGGTCAGCGATGATGCGGCCCTTGTATTTGCCGAAGGGCATTTCACGGGTAATCAACAGTTCGAGCTTTTCGGGATTCATCATCAGTCGTCTTGATTCAAAACAGTCTGGAAAATACAGGCATTCTGCATGCAGGCCAAATGACAGATCATGCAAATAAAGCGGATACAGATTTCGTCTTTAAAGTTAACTTGTTGAAATATAATGAAAAATACTCAATCCGAAGCTGGCATGCAGGATGCAATTACTTATTGCATCTTTCATCAACCGCAAGGAATTGAAAAATGACCGACATCAATAAAGAAGCGATCTCTGTACTCAACGACCTGATTGAAACCTGTAAAGATGGTCAGGAAGGGTTCAAGACTTGCGCTGAAGACATCAAAAATCCAGAACTCAAAAACCTGTTCATCCAGCGCTCCGCCGACTGCGCCTCTGCCGCGGCCGAGCTGCAGGCCACTGTGCGTTCCTTGGGCGGTGATCCAGAAACGTCCACCAGTGTCAGTGGCGATATGCACCGTCGCTGGGTCGACGTGAAGGCGATGTTCACCGGCAAGGATGAAGAGGCGGTGTTGAACGAGGCCGAACGCGGTGAAGACCACGCCAAGAAGGCTTACAAGGACGCGCTGGAGAAAATCAACAAAGACAACCTGGTGAGCATTCGTGACATCGTTGAACGCCAGTATCACGGCGTACAACGCAACCACGATCAGGTGAAAGCCCTGCGTAACCAGGCTCGCGCACGCTCATAAGCGTTCGTTATCCGTCAAAAACGCCAGCCAGTCTGGCGTTTTTTGTGTTCGGGATGGTAGGAGAACGATAACGCTGCATTTACTGTGGCGAGAGGGCTTTCTGTGGCGAGGGAGCTTGCTCCCGCTGGGGTGCGAAGCGCCCCCAATCGGGCACATCTATTCACCTGTTCCAGCGCGGTGGCAGCTTTACGACTGCTGCGCAGCCGAACGGGAGCAAGCTCCCTCGCCACAGGCAAGCCACTAGCCACAGAAAGCCCCTGTCCACAGAGGCGCGGTGAATCAGCCGATGCTGATCGCCGGCAACGTCGGCAATGTCACGGTCTGTTGCTTGCGCGGCGCCAGAATCTCCGCCTCGCCATCCACCACCAACTCATCGCGTTGGTTGAACACCCGAGTGGCGATACGCACACGAAACTTCGGCAGTTTCTCGAGAATTTCCAGGCGCACAGTCAGCGTGTCGCCGATTTTCACTGGCTTCTGAAAGCTCATCGTCTGACCGATATAAATAGTCCCCGGCCCAGGCAACTCGCAAGCCACCGCCGCGCTGATCAACGCGCCGCTGAACATGCCGTGGGCGATACGCTCCTTGAACATGCTGGCAGCGGCGAATTCGGCGTCCAGATGCACCGGGTTGTGATCGCCGGACATCGCGGCGAACAACTGAATGTCGCGCTCTTCGACGCTCTTGCTGTAGCTGGCGGTCTGGCCGATTTCGAGGGCTTCGTAAGGGGTGTTGGTAACCTGGGTCATCTGTCTTGATTCCTGTGACGAATTAAAAAAATCCACAAAAAAACTATTCGGCTCTGGGTGGCCGGCGGTTGCTCAAGGCCTGGGCGATCCAGTTCAGCACATCGGCCGTCACTTCGTCGCGGTTGCTCTCGTTAAACAATTCATGCCGGGCCTGCGGGTAAATAGTCAGCTGCAGGCTCTGGCAGCCAGCGTCGCGCAGGGCGTGGGCCAGATCTTTCAGACGTTTGCCTTCGCTCACCGGATCACATTCGCCACCAATCACCAGCAACGGCAGGCCCCGATCGATCTGGGCGAGATTGGACGCTTTGCTGATTTGCTGCAAGCCACCGAGCAAATCGATCCACAGTTGATTGGTGCAGCGAAAGCCGCAGAGCGGGTCATTGGCGTATTTGTCGACTTCGGCCGGGTCGCGGCTCAGCCAGTCGAACGGCGTACGTGCCGGTTTGAATTTCTTGTTGAACGAGCCGAACGACAGCCATTCGATCAGCGCACTGCGCCCTTTGGGCCCTTGGCGCAGGCGTTCCAGACGAGCAATCTGTCGCGCTGCGCGATAGAGCGCTACAGGCTGGAAATTCGAGCCGCTGAGAATCGCCCCGTGCAGGCTGGCGCTGTGGTGCAGCAAGTAAGCCTGGGCGATGTAACTGCCCATGCTGTGGCCCAGCAGCACGATCGGCACGCCGGGATGCTGTTGGCCGATATGTTGGTTAAGACTGGCCAGGTCGCCGACCACTTTGCACCAGCCATCATCGTCGGCGAAATGGCCCAGGGTGCCGTTTTCGGCAGTTTTGCCATGTCCACGCAGGTCCGGCGCATAAACGCCGTAATCCTGATCACAGCATGCTTGCGCCAGGCGGGCGTAGCGACCGCTGTGTTCTGCCATGCCGTGGGCCAGCAGGATCACCGCCTTGAGCGGCGCGGCCGGCAGCCACTGGTTGACGAAGAGGCGGCTGCGGTCACTCGCGGTCAGCCAGAAAGTGTCGTGGATCATGGCGATTCCTTTGCGTTGGACTGCATGAGGCAGCAGGGGTGGGAAACAGCCCCGCTGCATTGTATAGCGCATCCAACGGCTACCGTCTGATCAGGCCACGCCGGGGCAGCAAGATTCACGCGATCAATGACGACCGTGCGCATATTTGCCTGTTTCACCATAGCTGCTAGTGTCCGGGAAGCACCGCTTTTCAGAAGTGACAGAAAAGCGGCCCCGGATAGGCTCAGGTAAAGAGGACAAGAATAATGCAACCTGATTTCTGGAATGACAAACGCCCGGCCGGCGTGCCCCTGGATATCGACCTTGGGGCCTATAAGTCGGTGATCGAGGTGTTCGAGCGTTCCTGCAAGAAATTTGCCGACCGCCCGGCGTTCAGCAACATGGGCGTGACCCTGACCTACGCTGAACTGGAACGCTACAGCGCTTCGTTTGCCGGTTACTTGCAAGCCCACACCGACCTGGTGCCGGGGGATCGCATTGCGGTGCAGATGCCCAACATCCTGCATTACCCGATTGCCGTGTTCGGCGCCTTGCGTGCCGGGCTGATCGTGGTCAATACCAACCCGTTGTACACCGCGCGGGAGATGCGTCATCAGTTCAAGGACTCCGGTGCCCGGGCGCTGGTCTACTTGAACGTGTTCGGACAGAAGGTCCAGGAAGTGCTTCCCGACACCGACATCCAGTACCTGATCGAAGCGAAGATGGGCGACCTGATGCCTACCGCCAAGGGCTGGCTGGTCAATACTGTGGTCGCCAAGGTCAAGAAAATGGTCCCGGACTATTCCTTGCCGCAGGCGATTTCTTTCAAAAGCGCGCTGCGTCTGGGCCGGGGCCTGGGCATCAAACCGCTGAACGTCGGTCTCGACGACATCGCCGTGCTGCAATACACCGGCGGCACCACCGGGCTGGCCAAGGGCGCCATGCTGACCCACGGCAATCTGGTGGCGAACATGCAGCAGGCGCGGGCATGCCTCAGTCAGCTGGGTACCGACGGCCAGCCGCTGCTGCGCGAAGGCCAGGAAGTAATGATCGCGCCGCTGCCGCTGTACCATATCTATGCCTTCACGGCGAACTGCATGTGCATGATGGTGACCGGCAACCACAACGTGCTGATCACCAATCCACGGGACATCAAGGGCTTCATCAAGGAACTGAAGAACTGGCGATTCTCGGCGCTGCTGGGGCTCAACACGCTGTTCGTCGCGCTGATGGACCATCCCGACTTCAAGACCCTGGATTTCTCCAGCCTCAAGCTCACCAATTCCGGTGGCACTGCGCTGGTCAAGGCCACCGCCGAGCGCTGGGAGCAGCTCACCGGTTGCCGGATCACCGAGGGTTATGGCCTGACTGAAACCTCGCCGGTGGCCTGCACCAATCCCTACGGCGACAAGTCGCGCATCGGCACGGTCGGTCTGCCGGTGCCGGGCACGACGCTCAAGATCATCAACGATGAGGGCGCCGAGCAGCCGCTGGGCGAGCGTGGCGAACTGTGCATCAAGGGCCCGCAGATCATGAAGGGCTACTGGCAGAAACCCGAAGCCACCGCCGAAGTGCTGGACGCCGACGGCTGGTTCAAGTCGGGCGACATCGCGGTGATCGACCCGGACGGTTTCGTGCGCATCGTCGATCGCAAGAAAGACATGATCATCGTCTCGGGCTTCAACGTGTACCCGAACGAGATCGAAGACGTGGTGATGGCCCATCCGAAAGTCGCCAACTGCGCAGTGATCGGCGTGCCGGACGAGCGTTCGGGGGAGGCGGTGAAGTTGTTTGTGGTGGCCCGCGAATCGGGGGTCAGCCTTGAAGAGCTGAAGGCCTACTGCAAGGAAAACTTCACGGCGTACAAAGTACCCAAGCACATCGTCTTGCGTGAGTCGTTGCCGATGACGCCGGTGGGCAAGATTCTGCGGCGGGAGTTGCGAGAGATTGCCTGATCGTTGAATGGCCGCGCATCGCGCGGATCGCGGGCAAGCCTCGCTCCCACAGGTTTAGTGTTGTGCACAAAGAATGTGTACGACGCGGACCTTGTGGGAGCGGGCTTGCCCGCGATGCTTTTAAGGGAAGAGCCCCAAAATACGGGGCTTGCAAGGCTGTATAGAATTTTTGCTCTAAAATGACCGCTTGTTAGTCTTGAGTCATTAAAGTGACTGTAGAGGCCGATTTTGGCTCTAGTCGGCCCTTGGCAAAGCTGCTACTCTCGGCGCGCTTTGTGACTTCTCGGCCTTGTTAAAAGCCAGACTCACCAATAATCAAACACCAATAATAATCGCATCAAATGCGGTATTTGAATTCGCGTTGCTGAGGAGTGGGCTTCCATGATCGAAGACTTTTGGAAGGATAAGTACCCAGCTGGAATTGCTGCCGAGATCAATCCAGACGAGTATCCGAATATTCAGGCAGTGTTGAAGCAATCCTGCCAACGCTTCGCTGACAAACCGGCATTCAGCAACCTGGGCAAAACAATCACCTACGGTGAGCTGTACGAATTGTCCGGTGCCTTTGCTGCTTACCTGCAACAGCATACCGATTTGCAACCCGGTGATCGAATCGCCGTGCAATTGCCCAACGTGTTGCAATACCCGGTCGCTGTCTTCGGTGCTATCCGCGCCGGGCTGATCGTGGTCAACACCAACCCGCTGTACACCGCGCGGGAAATGGAACACCAATTCAACGATTCCGGTGCCAAAGCCCTGGTCTGCCTGGCCAACATGGCGCATCTGGCTGAGACCGTCGTGCCGAAGACCGGCGTCAAGCACGTGATCGTCACTGAAGTGGCCGACCTGCTGCCGCCGCTCAAGCGTCTGCTGATCAACAGCGTCATCAAGTACGTGAAGAAGATGGTCCCGGCGTATCACTTGCCCAAGGCAATCAAGTTCAATGACGTGCTGAGCAAGGGCCATGGCCAGCCAGTGGCTGAAGCCAACCCGGCCAGCAGCGACGTTGCCGTGCTGCAATACACCGGCGGCACCACCGGCGTGGCCAAGGGCGCGATGCTGACCCACCGCAACCTGGTGGCGAACATGTTGCAGTGCAAGGCGCTGATGGGCTCCAACCTCAATGAAGGTTGCGAGATCCTGATCACCCCGCTGCCGCTCTACCATATCTATGCCTTCACCTTTCATTGCATGGCGATGATGCTGATCGGCAACCACAACATCCTGATCAGCAACCCGCGCGACTTGCCGGCGATGGTCAAGGAACTGTCGAAGTGGAAGTTCAGCGGCTTCGTCGGCTTGAACACTCTGTTTGTTGCGCTGTGCAACAACGAAGCGTTCCGCAAGCTGGATTTCTCGAACCTGAAAATCACCTTGTCCGGCGGCATGGCCTTGCAACTGGCCGCGGCTGAGCGCTGGAAAGCGGTCACCGGTTGCCCGATCTGTGAAGGTTACGGCATGACCGAAACCAGCCCGGTGGCCACGGTAAACCCGAACCAGAACATCCAGATCGGCACCATTGGTATTCCGGTGCCGTCGACCCTGTGCAAAGTCATCGACGATGCCGGCGTGGAACAGCCGTTGGGCGGCATCGGTGAACTGTGTGTGAAAGGTCCGCAAGTCATGAAAGGCTACTGGCAGCGTCAGGACGCCACCGATGAAATACTCGACAGCGAAGGCTGGTTGAAGACCGGTGACATCGCGCTGATCCAGCCCGATGGCTATATGCGCATTGTCGATCGCAAGAAAGACATGATCCTGGTCTCCGGTTTCAACGTGTACCCCAATGAGCTTGAAGACGTGCTGGCGACCCTGCCGGGCGTGCTGCAATGCGCAGCGATCGGTGTGCCGGACGAGAAGTCGGGCGAGGCGATCAAGATTTTCATCGTCGCCAAACCGGGCGTGATCCTGACCAAGGAACAGGTGATGGAGCACATGCGCGCCAACGTCACCGGCTACAAGGTACCCAAAGCCGTGGAGTTCCGCGACGCGCTGCCGACCACCAACGTCGGCAAGATCCTGCGCCGCGAACTGCGCGACGAAGAGCTGAAGAAACTGGGCGTGAAGAAAGTCAGCGCCTAGTCAAACAAAAGCCCCGCAGATGCGGGGCTTTTGTTTGCCTGCCAGATCGAGAGCGCTTTTGTGGCGAGGGAGCTTGCTCCCGCTCGACTGCGCAGCAGTCGTTAAAGCTGCCATCGACCTGATCAGGTCAGGTGAATCGAGGTGCCTGATTTGGGGGCGCTGCGCACCCCAGCGGGAGCAAGCTCCCTCGCCACAGTAGTCCTCAGTACAGACGGGTGGTTACTGCCGGAACTGCGCGAAATTGACGTTGGTACCCGCCGGGCGCATGTCCTGCAGGTAGGAGTCCTTGTCGGCGCTCAGTTCCAGGCTCAAGGCTGCCTTGCGTTTGCCCTGATTGCGCACCACCAGGCCTTCGAGCTTCTCGCGCAGGAACACCGTCGGCACTTTCAGGTGCAGCAGTTCGTCGGTATCCGGGGTGTGCATCAGCAAGTGAATCCATTCGTACTGACCAACGGCCAGGCGTGCGACCGGGATATCGAACCAGAAAATGTTGCGGTTACGGTTCAATTCGGTGAAATGGCAGTTGTTGACGCCAAGCACAGCACCGCCGAGTTCCTGGTTTCTGCGGGCAATGGCCTGCTTTTTATCGAGTTTCATAACATTCCTACGGGATTGGATCTTCAGCGCCATGGCCTGAATACGTTGCGCATTCTCGGGGCAAAGCCTGCAAACATAAAGCCTAACCGGCGAAATGTCCGGTGAATAAATAAATGAAACTCCGTGCAAAGGCTCCCGGTCAATCCTTGTGTAACCACTTTCCCCGTTGAAATGTTCACAGGAGAAATACCATGAGCAGCACTGGCGATAAAGTTAAAGGCATGGCAAACGAAGCGGCCGGCAACGTCAAGCAAGGCGTCGGCAAGGCCACTGGCAACGAAAGACTGCGCTCCGAAGGCGTGGCGCAGGAGAGGAAGGGAGAAACCCAGCAAGCGGTCGGCAAAGCCAAGGATGCTCTTAAAAAAGGCATCGACAAGGCGTAATGCCGCGTTTGACGAGTAATAGGAACGGCCATCCGCGGATGGCCGTTTCTATGTCAGCTTGAACTTGAGCAAGGAAATTGTTTCAAAGTCGCCAAGTACGCTACTTTGTTGTAGAAAACGGCCCCTGAGTCGCCATGACTTCAACCTTTTTGCGGCGAAAGGAGACGCTAATGTTTTTTCCGACCATGAAAGGTCTGCCCCTGCATCGGGTGATGATGCGCACGATCACCGAGTTCGTCGCCGACGAGATGTCGACCTATGCCTCGGCGCTGGCCTATCAGATGCTGTTCTCGCTGTTCCCTTTCATCCTGTTCCTGATCGCCCTGATTGGTTTTCTGCATTTGCCGGACTTCTTCTCCTGGCTGCGCCTGCAATCGGAACTGGTCCTGCCGCCCCAGGCGTTGGAGCAGGTGAACCCGGTGATCGACCAGCTCCAGCAATCCAAGGGTGGTTTGCTCTCGGTGGGTATCGTGATCGCCCTGTGGACCGCGTCCGCTGGTGTGCGGCTGATGATGAGCGCAATGAATGCCGCGTACGACGTGGTCGAAGGTCGTCCGGTCTGGAAGCGTTTTCCATTGTCGATTTTCTACACCATTGGCATCGCCGGCATGTTGCTGATCGCTGCCGCGCTTATGGTGCTCGGGCCGCAGGTGATGGGCTGGATCGCCGCACAAGTGGGCCTCGAAGATTTCATCGTAACCTTATGGACCATTGTGCGCTGGCCGGTGATCGTGATTCTGTTGATGATGGCGGTGGCGCTGATTTACTACGTCATGCCCGACGTCAAACAAGAGTTTCGCTTCATCACCCCGGGTGCGGTGTTGTCCGTGGTGGTCTGGATCATCGCGTCATTGGGCTTCGGTCTCTACGTCAAAACCTTCGCCAACTACAACGCCATGTATGGCAGTATCGGCGCGATCATCGTGTTGTTGTTGTACTTCTATATTTCGGCCGCGGTGCTGTTGCTCGGCGCGGAAATGAACGCGGTGATCGAGCACATGTCCTCCGAAGGCAAGAAACCTGGCGAAAAGGTGCCCGAAGAACCCAAACACCACGTTTCGGGACTGGGACGGGACCACTCAATCAAGCCGACCACTGACGAAGCCATAAAATGATCCGTGAAATTCTGAAAATGGGCGATGAACGCCTGCTGCGTATTGCCCCACCGGTGCCGGCAGAAATGTTCGACAGCCCTGAGTTGTGGCAATTGATCGACGACATGTTCCAGACCATGGAAAGCGTCGGCGGAGTCGGCCTGGCCGCGCCGCAGATCGGTGTCGACCTGCAACTGGTGATCTTTGGTTTCGAACACAGCGAACGCTATCCGGACGCCGAAGCGGTGCCGCAGACGATTCTGATCAATCCGTTGATCACGCCATTGAGCCCGACCCTCGAAGAGGGGTTCGAAGGCTGCCTGTCGGTGCCGGGCCTGCGTGGTGCGGTGGATCGTTATCAGCAGATTCGCTATGAAGGCTTCGATCCCAAGGGCGAGCCGATCGTGCGCGTTGCCTCGGGATTTCATGCGCGGGTGGTGCAGCATGAATGCGATCACCTGATCGGCCGGCTGTACCCGTCGCGCATCCGTGATTTCAGCAAGTTCGGGTTTACCGAGGTGATGTTCCCGGACCTGGACCCTGCGGTGGATGACTGATACCGCCCTTCGAATCCAACACAAAACACTGTGGGAGCGGGCAAGCCCGCTCCCACAGGGATTGTGTCGTTTCAAAGAGCGCGCGGTTCCAACCCCATGGCAATCATCGGTTTGCTGCGCGCATAACGGCTCAACCGTTCAGCCATGGCGTAGGGCAGGGGCGGGTCGAAGGTAAAACCGCGGCGCTCATAAAAGCCACGCAAATCCGGATGGCAGAACAACCAGACCGGTGCTTGCACATCCTTTACCGCTTCGGCGATCAACCTGGCGGCAATTCCCTGTTCGCGACAACCCGGATCGACGAACAGCCCGGTCAGCCAATGCCCGCCGGCCACTGGCCGCAAACATAACGCCGCAATGATCACATCGCGTTTTGCCACCCACAGCCGAGCGTCGCGGACCGCCTTCATCGACGATTGGTGGGCGCGGTAAAACTTGTTCATCAACGGCCATAACGGCTCGTCGAGCAAGGTGTACTGAGTGTTGGGCATGGGTTCGGACTGTCGGTACGCAAAGCGGGTGATTATAAAAGAACGCGGGCGCCGCGATAGGTGTATACCTGATCTCACGTCCCGTATGAGTGGAGTATGTATCATGGCCAAAGGCATGGATTCAAAGAAAGCGGCAAAGAAGAAACCGGCTAAAACCGCCGATGAAAAACGTGCGGACAAGAAGGCCAAGAAGGTGGGCGTGTTCGGCCACTGATCCCGCGTCAACGGAGCCCGAGTCCTCGGGCTCCTTGTTTTTATGCCTATCGAAATAACCAGATAATCTGCAAGAAATCCCTGCGCGGTGGCACAGAGGCGGACAGGTTCCCGTTCTGAGCAAAGGCTTGCCCGCGAAGCGATTCAGCGCCTTACACCAACTCCGCCGCCAACGCCGCTTTCACGCTTGGCCGCTGATCAACCCTCGCTTGAAACCGCGCCAACGCCGGCCAATCATCCAGATCAATCGCAAATAGCCGAGCCCACCGCAACACCGTAAACAGATACGCATCGGCAATGCTGAACCCTCTTGCCATCAGATAATCCTGCCCCTCCAGCGTCTGGCTCAACACGACAAATCGCTTGAACAGCTTCTCTTTGATGAGCGCTTTCACATCATCCGGAAACTGCGAATTGAACAGCCAACCCAGCCCGCCATGAATCTCGGTCGAAACGAAGTTCAGCCATTCCTGCAAACGCACCCGCTCGAACGTCCCGTTCGCCGGTGCCAGGTGCGCCTCGGGACGCAGATCCGCCAGGTACTGCAGGATCGCCGGGCCTTCGGTCAGCACATCTCCATTATCCAGCCGCAACGCCGCGACGTAGCCTTTTGGGTTAATGGCCAGGAAGTCCTCGTCGGTGACGGTTTTCTTGGTGCTGTTATCGACACGTTCCAACTCGAACGGCAGCTCCAGTTCGCGCAGTACAATGTGCGGCGCCAAAGAGCAGGCTTGCGGGGCGTAATACAGCTTCATGGGCGGGGCTCTGGTTGTGGATTTGCGCCAGTGTCATAGTGCGCGGCGCGCTCGGTAAAATTAATCTTTCAGAAAACTGCCATTAGGAAAGCTACTGCCATGATGAACCTGATGCACTGGCGAATGGTGGTGGCGGTGGCCGATACCGGCAACATTAGCCGGGCCGCCGAGCGGGTCGGCATGACCCAGTCCGGTGCCAGCCAAGCGTTGGCCTTGATCGAAGAAACCCTGGGCGTTCAGCTGTTCAGCCGGGAAAACCGTCAGACCTTGCCGACCGCCATCGGCTTGCCTGTGATCGAACAGGCGCGAACCATGCTCGGTGCTCTCGAGAACATTCGCAGCACCGTTGATGCCACTAAAGATATCCAGCGAGGGACGATTCGCCTGGCCAGTTTCCCTTTGGTGCTGGCGACCTTTCTGCCGCCACTGCTGCGTCAGTTCAATCGGTTGTATCCCGGCATTCAAGTGGTGGCGCTGGAGGTCAGCGACGATGAAGTGGAAACGTTGCTCAGTGCAGGGCTAGTGGATGTCGGTGTGGCGTTGAACCCGGCGCCCGCGCGCAATGCCGGTCGTTTGGGGCGTGATGCCTGGGTGGCGGTGCTGCCCGGTGGCCACCCCTTGGCGCGCCGCTCGAATGACGAGGGCGTTTCATTGGCGGAACTGGCGGAGCAACCCTTTGTGCTGGCCACGGGCGGTTGTTCGACCAATGCCCGCAGCCTGGCCGCCGACGTCGGGCTGCAACTGCTGGATGTGCGGGCCGAGGTGCGAGAGTGGAGCAGTGCGTTCACTCTGGTGCGGGAAAATATCGGCGTGACCCTGGTGCCGGAAATGACCCTGCCGAATAATCGCCAGGGTTTGCGTGTAGTGCCTGTGACGCCGCGTATTGATCGCGAGTTTGCGTTAGTGGTTGCGCCTGACAAAGAACCAACGGCAGCGGTGCGGGCACTGTTGGGAATGCTCGCAGACCGCAATCCATGTGGGAGCGGGCTTGCCCGCGATGGCAGCGTCACATTCAACACATTCGTCGACTGACATTTCGCTATCGCAAGCCCGCTCCCACAGGTTTCGCGCCTGAACTGGGCCAGTAAGTCGTTCGGTCGAAATCAAGGCACGCCATTACAGGCGTGTGTCATGAACCCCGGCCGCTGCGCCAGTCGTTGGCAATACGCGTCGACGGCGGGGTAATCCGGGCGCTCCATCGGTGTCATGCGCCAGCGGTTGACCGACAGCCCGATGAGGATATCGGCCAGCGTGAAGCGTGGTCCGGCAACATACGCGCCGGTCTCCGCGAGTTGCTGTTCGAGGATGCCCATCTTCGCGTTCCAGCCGCGAACGCCATCAGCAATCCGCTGTGAGTCCTGGAAATCTGGCGATTGCCGGACCAGTGCAAAAAAGGCGTAGCCCCACGACGGGTTGAGTTCGGTGGCTTGCCAGTCCATCCATTGCTCCACGCGAGCGCGTGCCGCCGGTTCGATGGGTAACAGGTCAGTGTTTTGGTGTTTGCCGGCCAGGTACCGGCAAATGGTATTGGATTCCCACAGCACACCGGCTTCATCGATGAGCACTGGCACCTGTGCGTTGGGGTTGAGCTGGAGAAATTCCGGGCTCTGGGTCGATGCGAAACCGCTGCCCCAGTCTTCACGTTCGTAGGAAACGCCCAGTTCGTCGCAGGTCCACAGGACTTTTCTGACGTTGATTGACGACGCTCTACCCAAAATCTTCAGCGTATGTCCCATTGAGCTTCTCCGTTTGCTGTTCCAGGTATCGGGAATCTAGCACGCGGAGCGTGGGAATGGTCGCGCTTCAGGTGCTCTCGCGCACCTTCAATTCAAACCCCATATCCTGCACCGGTTTGGTCACTGAATTGCCGGCCAGCAAGGTCAGCATCAGTTCGGCCGAGCGACGGCCAATGGCCTCTCGCGGCGTATTGATGCTACTCAGGCGCGGGACCATGTGTTCTGACATAGGCAGGTCGTTGAATCCGAGGATCGCCACTTGTTCGGGGATCTTGATGCCACAGCGCAAGGCTTCGAGCAGGGCGCCCTGGGCCAGGTCGTCGTTGCCGAAGAAGATCGCATCGACGTCCGGATGGGCGGTGAGCAGTTGCAGGAACAATTCGCCGCCCAGCCCTACCGACGAGGCTCGCGGGGTCAGCACTTCCAGGGCCGGATCATACAAGCCGGCCTTTTGCAGCGCGCGACGGAAACCTTCGCCCCGCAGCAATGTGCGTTGGTCCAGTTGCGCGCCGATGTAGGCCAGGCGTTTGCGACCGCGGGACAGCAAATGCTCGGCCGCGGTTTCGCCGGCAGCGACTTGCGAAAAACCGACGCAATTGAGCCCGGCCGCGCTGTCCAGTTCCATCATGTAGACGCAGGGAATGTTGCTGGCCTCGATCATCCTCCGCGAGCTTTCGGTGCGGTCGAAACCGGTCAGCAGCAAGCCGCGAGGCTGATAGGCCATGTAATTGCGCAGCAGGTTTTCTTCTTCATCACGCGAGTAATGGAAGTTGCCGATCAGCACTTCGAAGCCCTTTGGTCGCAAAACCTGATGAATGGCTTCCAGCGTGTCGATGAACAGCAGGTTGGACAGCGAGGGCACCAAAACCACGACGGAATGGCTCTGGGCCGAGGCTAATGCTCGGGCGGCGGGGTTGACCACGTAGTTCAGGTCGAGGGCGGCCTTCTGGACTTTTTCCACCAGTTCGGTGGCCACCGTGCTGACGCCGCGCAGGGCGCGGGAGGCGGTAATCGGGCTGACACCGGCCAGGCGCGCGACTTCGTTGAGGGTAGGACGGCCAGTGGTGCGAGTATTTTTATCGTTTTTAGGGGTATTCATCGGACGGCTTGCCAAACAAAATTCAAGGCACTAAGGTAGCGCTGTCTCGATGCAGCTGCAAATGCGTGAACGAGGTTTGCCTGATCCTCGCTTTTTGGCATCGAGAACGAACATGCTGCAACCCACAAAAATGACAAGAAGGCGTCGGCAACTTCTGCTTTTGCACTTGAGTCTTACGTAGCAAAGGTAGCGCTGTCTGCGCGCTGAGGTGTTACATGAATCATCCCATCACCGCCCTGGTCATCATGGGCGTTGCCGGTTGCGGCAAGACGTGCGTCAGCCAGTCCCTGTGCCAGCTTAGCGGCGCGACCGCCATTGAAGGCGACACTTTTCACCCTGCCGCCAATATCGAAAAAATGAGCGCGGGTATCCCCCTGAACGACGAAGACCGTGCCGGCTGGCTCGACAGCCTGTGCGATGAACTGCGCCGCGTCGATGCCAAGGGCGAACGCCCGGTGCTGACTTGCTCGGCCCTCAAACACAGTTACCGCGAACGCTTGCGCAGTGCCTTGCCGGGCCTGGGCTTCGTTTTTCTTGAGCTGACCCCCGAAGTCGCCGCCGATCGTGTGTCTCACCGACCGGGCCACTTCATGCCGTCGACCTTGATCGACAGCCAGTTCGCCACCCTTGAATCGCCCGTCGGTGAGCCCCTGACCCTGGCTCTGGATGCGTCCAGCCACAGCGTCGATGAGTTGGCGAAGCAGGCTCATGCCTGGTGGCTCGATCATGGCTTGAAACTCGCCAGTTGAGTTTTGCTCCAAGAGATAGCGCTGTCCTGACGGCCTTTGATTAACCGCTTTAATAACAACAACAACCAGGAGACACCCCTAATGTTTGGCATGTCCCACGAGACGTTTCTGCTGCTAGATGCAGTGGTCACGGTGATCGGGCTTATCGTCCTGATCACCAAGTTCAAGTTGCACCCATTCCTCGCGCTGATCATCGCCGCCGCTTTCCTCGGGCTGACGTCCGGCATGCCGATCGGCACCATCATCAAGGCGTTCCAGGACGGCTTCGGTGGCGTGCTTGGTTTCGTCGGCATCATCCTGGCGCTGGGCACCATGCTCGGCAAAATGATGGCCGAATCAGGCGGTGCGGATCAGATTGCGCAGACGTTGATCCGCGCCTTCGGCAAGGACAAGGTGCAGTGGGCAATGATGTTCGCCGCGTTCCTGGTCGGCATTCCGCTGTTCTTCGAAATCGGCTTCGTGCTGCTGATTCCGCTGGTGTTCATCGTGGCCCGTCGCACTGGCGTGTCGATCATCAAGATCGGTATCCCGCTGCTGGCTGGTCTGTCCGCGGTACACGGCCTGGTGCCGCCGCACCCGGGTCCGCTGCTGGCCATCGGTGTGTTCGGTGCCGACATTGGTAAAACCATTCTTTACGGCCTGATCGTTGCGCTGCCAACGGCCATCATCGCGGGTCCGATCTTCGGTACGTTCATTGCCAAGCACATTCCAGGTCATCCGAATCAGGAACTGGTGGATCAACTGGTGCGCGATGAAGATGCAGGCGATCTGCCTAGCTTCGGCATTACCTTGGTCACCGTGCTGTCGCCTGTGTTCCTGATGCTGCTCAAGACCTTTGCCGATGTGGCGCTGCCGGACGGCAACTTCTTCCGTACCTTCATGGACCTGATCGGTCACCCGATCTCGGCGCTCCTGCTGGCGTTGCTGCTGTCGCTGTACACCTTCGGCTACAAGCAGGGCATCGGTTCGCAACAGATGCTCAAATGGCTGGACGCGAGCCTTGCACCAACCGCCGCGATCATCTTGATCATCGGTGCCGGTGGCGGCTTCAAACAGATGCTGGTGACCAGCGGTGTGGGTAATGTCATCGGCAACATGGCGGTGGAAGCGCAGATATCGCCAATCCTTCTGGCGTGGCTGGTGGCGGCGGTGATTCGCATCGCGACCGGTTCGGCAACCGTGGCGACCATTACTGGCGCAGGCATCGTGGTGCCGGTGGTGGGGATGATTCCGGGTGTGAACCGTGAGCTGCTGGTGCTGGCCACCGGTGCCGGTTCGTTGATCCTGTCCCACGTCAACGACGCCGGTTTCTGGCTGGTGAAGCAGTACTTCAACATGACCGTGGCGGAAACCTTCAAGACCTGGACCGCGATGGAAACCATCCTGTCCGTGGTGGGCCTGGGCTTCATCCTGCTGTTGTCGTTGTTCGTTTAAGCGATTCGACAGACACAAAAAAACCGCAGCGATGCGGTTTTTTTGTGGGTGATCGATTTCAAGGCTGAACATAAAACCAATGTGGGAGCGGGCTTGCCCGCGATGGCGGCTGGTCAGTCAACATTAATGTTGAATGTGATGCAGTCATCGCGGGCAAGCCCGCTCCCACAGGTTACGTGTTAGCCGTTAGTTTTCGGTACCAACCCATCCGCCCGGAACATCCCGCGAATCCCGCGCACGGCCTGACGGATCCGGTCCTGGTTTTCGATCAGCGCGAAGCGCACATGATCATCCCCATACTCGCCAAATCCCACACCCGGCGAGACACAGACCTTGGCCTCGGCCAGCAGTTTTTTGGCGAATTCCAGCGAGCCCAAGTGTGCGTAAGCCTCGGGAATCTTGGCCCAGACATACATCGATGCTTTCGGGTTTTCGACCATCCAGCCCAGTTCATGCAGGCCTTTGACCAGCACGTTGCGACGCTGCCGATACTGATCGGCAATGTCTTTGACGCACTGCTGATCGCCTTCCAGCGCCGCGATGGCCGCAACCTGCAGCGGGGTGAACGTGCCGTAGTCGTGGTAGCTCTTGATCCGCGCCAGGGCGTTGACCAGCTCCGGGTTGCCGACCATGAAACCGATGCGCCAGCCCGCCATGTTGTAGCTCTTGGACAGGGTGAAAAACTCCACCGCGATGTCCTTGGCGCCGGGTACTTGCATGATCGACGGGGCTTTCCAGCCGTCGTAGACGATGTCGGCGTAGGCCAGGTCGTGCACCACCAAAACGTCGTACTGCTTGGCGAGGGCGATCACCCGCTCGAAAAAATCCAGCTCCACGCACTGGGCGGTGGGGTTGGACGGGAAGCCGAGGATCATCATTTTCGGTTTCGGGATCGAGCCGCGAATCGCCCGTTCCAGCTCGGCGAAGAAGTCCACACCAGGGATCAACGGCACCGACCGCACCTGGGCGCCGGCAATCACGGCACCGTAGATGTGAATCGGGTAGCTCGGGTTCGGCACCAGCACGGTGTCGCCCTGGTCGAGGGTGGCCAGCATCAAGTGCGCCAGGCCTTCCTTGGAACCGATGGTGACGATGGCTTCGGTTTCCGGGTCGATGTCGACCGCGTAGCGATCCTTGTACCAGTTGGAAATCGCCCGGCGCAGGCGCGGAATCCCTTTGGACGTGGAATAGCCGTGGGTGTCTTCGCGCTGGGCAACGGTGACGAGTTTTTCGACAATGTGCGGCGGCGTGGCGCCGTCGGGGTTGCCCATGCTCAAGTCGATGATGTCTTCGCCACGACGACGGGCGGCCATCTTCAGCTCGGCAGTGATGTTGAAAACGTAAGGGGGGAGTCGATCTATGCGCGCAAAGCGGCGCGGCGAACCTTGTTCGGCCATTGTTGCCTCGGATAACGTAAGCGCCCGGAACCGTCCGAGCGACGCTGGCCACTGCGGTGGCCTGTGGCGGAATGTAAGGGCAGTCGTGGCAAACTGTCTAGCCTGCGCATCAATAAAATTTTTCCCCAAGGATATGGTCGATGGAATTTACCAGTGGCTTCTTGTTGAGCCTTTCGCTGTGCCTGGACATCGGCGTGGCCAATATCGCGATGATCACGCTGGCGATGCAGCGCGGCTATTTTCAAGGCTTTGCCCTGGGGCTGGGGACGTGTGTCGGCGACCTGATTTACGCGGTGCTGGCATTGGCCGGCATGACCGTATTGCTGCAGTACGAGACCGTGCGCTGGGTGTTGTGGATCGGCGGATCGGCGTTGCTGGTGTATTTCGCGGCGAAGATGATTTATTCGGCGATTCACCATGAAGCGCTGTTGGCGCAGACTGCTGAAGTCGGTCACAACTCCCACCGGAAAGAGTTTTTTCGCGGGATTTTCCTCGCCATGTCATCGCCCAGTGCCATTCTCTGGTTCGCCGCAGTGGGCGGCACACTGATCGCCCGTTCCGGCGGCGGTGGCACGCTCAGCTCGGCGCTGTTTCTCGGCGGCTTCTTGTGCGCCGGGATACTTTGGTGCGTCGGTCTGTGCTTCGCGGCGAGCCACGGCGGCAAATTGCTCGGTGACAAACTGCTGCGTTATTCCTACATGGCATCGGCAGCGATCTTCTGTTATTTCGCGGTCTACGTGATCCTATCGGGTTATAACGAGTTCATCGGCCCAGGCGCCATAGAACAGTTGCATGCACTGTAATTGGGCGAATCGGGTTTGGCTTCTATACTCCCAGCCGAACCCACCTTTTGTACCAGGAGTTGAGTCATGGATGAGCAAACAGGCGTCGAAACGGCCGAGCCACGCTTTGAAAACGGGCACTTCATGCTCATAGCGGGGTTTGGCGGCCGATTTACGGCGGATACGACCAAAGCGATCCCCGACCTATGGGAGAAATTCATTCCCGAGATTGGCAAAATTCCCGGTCAGAAAAGCGAAGTAACCTACGGCATCTGCTGCAATCCGGATGGCAAGGGTGGTTTCGAATACATAGCCGGTGTCGAAATCAGCAAGCTCGACGACCTGCCCGAGAAGTACCGCTGGATCGAAGTTCAGCCTCAGAAGTATGCAGTCTTCGAACACAAGGGCTCGCTGGATGCCTTGCCCCAAACCTTTCAATACATCTGGAAAATCTGGCTGCCGAAGTCCGGTTATGAAGCGGCGGACGCTCCGGAGTTCGAACGCTACAGCGACGATTTCAACCCGAAGCTCAACACCGGCGTGCTGGAAATCTGGCTGCCGCTCAAAGTGTAAAGAGCGGGGCGAGCGGCGGATCGGTGATTCGCCTCTCGATGTCGGGTTGATGCTGATTTATGATCCCCAACCTTTCCCACGCCGATTCCGAGCTGCCATGAACACCGTCATCCGCCACGTCATCCCCGCTGACCTGGACCGCTGCTACGCCATCGAAACCATTGCCTACGAAGGCGATGAAGCCGCCACCCGCGAAAAAATCGCCACCCGCATCGCCACCTGGCCCGAGGGCTTCATCGTGGCTGAAGTGGATGGCGTTGTAGCCGGTTTCATCAATTCCGGTGCGGCGTTTGAGGTGGAGATGTCGGACGAGGCATTCAAGGAACTGATCGGCCACGACCCGGCCGGCCCGCACGTAGTGATCATGTCGGTGGTGGTGCATCCGGACTATCAAGGGCAGGGCCTGGCGAAACGTTTGATGGGTGAGTTCATCCAGCGCATGCATGCACTGAACAAGGCCAGCATCCATCTGATGTGCAAAGAGCGGCACATTCCACTCTATGCCGGGTTTGGTTTTGTCTACATCAAGCCTTCGGCGTCGGACCATGGCGGGATGGCGTGGCATGAGATGGTGTTGGAGTTCTGACCCATCTGTCAGGACGCCGCAAACCCCTGTGGGAGCGAGCTTGCTCGCGATAGCGGACTCTCAGTCGACTTGGATGTTGACTGACACACCGTCATCGCGAGCAAGCTCGCTCCCACAGGATTGGTGTTGCTCGCAGCTCAATCGATCCCGACAAACCCCCCGGTCTGGTGCTGCCACAACCGCGCATACAAGCCGCCATGGGCCAGCAGTTCGGCGTGGCTGCCGGTTTCGGCGATCTTGCCGTTTTCCAGCACCACCAGGCGGTCCATCCGCGCGATGGTCGAGAGGCGGTGGGCGATGGCGATCACGGTCTTGCCCTGCATCAGGGTTTCGAGGCTTTCCTGGATCGCCGCTTCGACTTCCGAGTCCAGTGCCGAGGTGGCTTCGTCCATGATCAGGATCGGCGCGTCCTTGAGCAGCACCCGGGCGATGGCAATTCGCTGACGCTGGCCACCAGAGAGCTTCACTCCGCGCTCACCAACATGAGCATCGAAACCGGTGCGGCCCTCAGAGTCCGACAGCAACGGGATGAATTCGTCGGCCCGGGCCTTATGCACCGCCTCCCAGAGTTCGGCGTCGGTGGCGTCGGGTTTGCCGTACAGCAAGTTATCGCGGATCGAGCGGTGCAGCAGCGAGGTGTCCTGGGTGATCATGCCGATGCGTTCGCGCAGGCTTTCCTGGCCGACTTCGGCGATGTTCTGGCCGTCGATGAGAATCCGCCCGCCCTGCACGTCATAGAGGCGCAGCAGCAGATTGACCAACGTCGATTTACCGGCACCGGACGGGCCGATCAGGCCGATTTTCTCGCCGGGTTTGATGGTCAGGTTGAGGTCGCCGATGATCCCGCTTTTCTTGCCGTAGTGAAAATCGACGTGATCGAAACGCACCTCGCCACGCGCCACATTCAAAGGTTTGGCCTGTTCGCGGTCGGTGATGCTGACCGGCTGGGAAATGGTCTGCAAACCGTCCTGGACCATGCCGATGTTTTCGAAAATGCCAGTGACCACCCACATGATCCAGCCAGACATATTGACGATGCGGATCACCAGGCCCGTGGCCAAGGCAATTGCACCCACCGTGATCAGCGATTGCGTCCATAGCCACAGCGCGAGGCCGGTGGTGCTCACGATCAGCAGGCCGTTCATGCTAGTGATGGCCACGTCCATGCTGGTGACCACACGACCGGCCAGTTGGGCTTTTTCGGTTTGTTCCTTGATCGCTTCGCGGGCGTATTGCTGCTCGAAGTTGGTGTGGGCGAACAGCTTCAGGGTGGTGATGTTGGTGTAGCCGTCGACGATCCGCCCCATGAGTTTGGAGCGCGCATCGGACGACACCACCGAGCGTTCCTTGACCCGTGGCACGAAGTAGTAGAGGGCGCCGATGAAGGCGGCGATCCAGGTCAGCAACGGGATCATCAGGCGCCAGTCGGCTTCGGCGAACAGCACCAATGAACTGATCGCATAGATCAGCACGTGCCATAGCGCGTCCACCGCTTGCACAGCCGAATCGCGCAACGAGTTGCCGGTTTGCATGATGCGTTGGGCGATGCGCCCGGCAAAGTCGTTCTGGAAGAAATTGAGGCTCTGTTTGAGCACATAACTGTGGTTTTGCCAGCGGATCAGGCTGGTCAGGCTGGGGCTCAAGGTCTGGTGCACCAGCAAGTCATGCAGGCCAACAAATATGGGGCGCAGGACCAGCGCAACCACCGCCATCCAGGCCAGTTCGATGCCGTGTTCCTTGAAAAAATTGACGTTGGGTGTGCCTTGGGCGAGGTCGATGATGCGGCTCAGGTAGCTGAACAGCGCCACTTCGATCAGCGCGCCGAACAGGCCGACGATCAGCAGGGCGGCGAAACTCGGCCAGACCTGCTTCAGGTAATAGGTATAGAAGGGGAGAACCCGATCCGGTGGAGCCGCCGTCGGTGCATCGCGGAAAATGTCGATCAGTTTTTCAAAACGGCGATAAAGCATCAGTTCTCCGCCCGCGCACGGGCTCTCCTTTAAACAATATGAGCGGCGCCGGAAGCACCGGCGGCCGCTCAAAACTCCCTGTCCAGCTTACTCTCAGTCGATGCGCTTGGCCGACTTGATGAAGACCGGGTCGGCCGGCACGTCTTTCATGCCGCTTTTGGTGGTGGTCTGGGAGTTGACGATGACATCGACGACGTCCATGCCTTTAACGACTTTACCGAACACGGCATAGCCATCGCCCTGGTCCAGGAAGTCGTTGTCTTTGACGTTGATGAAGAATTGGCTGGTGGCCGAATCCGGGACGGAAGTACGGGCCATGGACAGCGTGCCACGCACGTTATGCAGGCCGTTTTTGGATTCGTTCTTGATCGGCGCCTTGGTTTCTTTTTGCTGCATTTGTTGAGTGAAACCGCCGCCCTGGACCATAAAGCCAGGAATCACACGGTGAAAAATCGTGTTGTTGTAGAAGCCGCTGTCGACGTACTCAAGGAAGTTCTTGGTACTGATCGGCGCCTTGACCGGGTCCAGTTCGATTTCGATCTGGCCGTTGGTGGTTTCCAGCAGCACGTGCGGTGCCTTGGCGGGCGTGGCGGCCATCAGGTTGGCGGCAAACAGAACGGAGCCGGCGACGAGGGCGATTTTTTTCAGCATGGGTCAGTGATCCTGAGTGGTGGTGTCGACTGCGGTGAGAAACTCGAGCAGCGTTTGGTTGAAGCGTTCGGGTTGATCCAGCGGGGTGGCGTGGCGCGAGTCGGCGATCACCACCAACCGCGCATCGGGCAGCAGTTTTACATAGGTTTCTTTCAGCGCGACCGGGGTGTAGTCACGGTCGGCGCTGACGATGAGGGTTGGACAGGAGACCTTGGAAAGTCGTTCCTGAACCCCCCAGCCAACGATGGCATCGAAGCTGGCGAGATAAGCACGTTTGTCATTTTTTGCCCAGCGCGCCGCTATTTTTTGTCGTAACGAAGCTTGTTCGGGCTTGGGAAACAGCTTCGCACCCAGGGCCTTGCCGATGGTGCCCATGCTCAGCGCGCGCATCAGGCTCCAACGCTTGAACCACTGCCAGTAATCGTTACGGCTGCGCCGTTTGACCTCGGGCGCGCTGTTGACGATGCACAGGCTCTTGAGCAGTTGCGGCTGATCCACCGCCAGTTGAAAGGCGATCATGCCGCCCATCGACAGTCCCACAAGATGTACAGCGCCCAGGTTCAGATGTTCGATCAGCGCGATCAGGTCGGCGCTGAACCCGGCGATGCTGTAACGCTCGCGGGGTTTGTCGGAGCGCCCGTGGCCGCGCACATCCGGCACGATCACCCGATGGTGGGCCGAAAGCGCCGGGATCTGCATTTCCCAGTCCAGGGTGCTGGAGCCCAACCCGTGAACCAGCAGTAACGGCGTGCCATGGCCATATTCCTCATAGTGCAGGTTGCAACCTTCATGTTCGAAATAGGCCATGGGTACACTCCGTGTCAGGCTTGTTCGGGGGCGGCGAAGGGCGCATCCAGCGGCGCGGTATCGAAGGTGCGCAGCAGTTCGATGAGAATCTGCGTCGCCGGGCCCAAGGGTTTGTCCTTGTTCGAATACAGATAGAAACTCGGGTTACGGCTTCTTCCCTGATCCAACGGTAGCACTTTGAGCGTGCCTTCCTTGAGTTCCCGCTCGATCATGTGCCGGGGCAACCAGGCGAAGCCCAGGCCGCTGCTGACGAAGGTCGCGGCGGTGGCCAGGCTGCCGACGGTCCAGCGCTGTTCGGCGCCGAGCCAGCCGACGTCTCGCGGTTGCTGACGGCCGGAGTCGCGGATCACCACTTGCATCTGGCTTTCCAGGTCCTGGAAGTTCAGTTCGCGGTTCAGGCGATGCAAGGGATGCTCGGGGTGGGCGACAGCGATAAATTCGACGTCGCTTAATTCCGCGCCCAAATACCCGGGAATGCTGAACCCGGTGATGGCCAGATCGGCCACGCCTTCAAGCAACACTTCCTCGACACCCGACAACACTTCCTCACGCAGGCGCACCCGGCAGCCACGGCTTTGTGGCATGAATGCGGTCAGTGCGCGGACGAGGCGGGCGCTGGGGTAGGCGGCATCGACCACCAGCCGCACTTCCGCTTCCCAGCCTTGCTCCATGTGGTGGGCCAGGTCTTCCAGTTGGCTGGCCTGTTTCACCAATTGCCGGGAGCGGCGCAGCAGTACGCCGCCGGCCTCGGTGAGTACTGCTTTGCGGCCGTCGATGCGCAAGAGCGGCACACCGAGCTGATCCTGCATACGCGCTACGGTGTAGCTGACCGACGATTGCGAGCGGTGCAGCGCTTCGGCGGCCTGGGCGAAACCGCCGTGATCGACCACGGCCTGCAATGTTCGCCATTGATCAAGGGTCACGCGGGGCGCTTTCATGTTGAGCTCCTCTTGTCCTAAGCTGGCAGTCCTTATTGGAGACTGCTGAATGAAAAAATTCTGTTGTGTGATGGCGGGTTGTGCTGTGTTGGCGATGTTGCCGCTGACGGCATTTGCTTATCCGATCGATGTCAATAAACAGCTCAACGGTTTGAAGGTCGACTACAACGCCTACGACACAGACGCCGACATCGGCTCCATTCAGGTCAACAACTACGGCGACACCGACGTGTCTTGCAAAGTGGTCTTCAAGAATGGTCCGGAAGCGCCACGCACCCGCACAATCGAAGTGCCCGCCGGTAAACACAAAAACGCCACCGCCAAGTTCACCCGCACCATCATCAAGCTGCGTATCGACCTGACTTGCACCCCGAAATGACATCGAGCGGGGCAGCCCAGCTGGGACATGCTCCGCTTATAAACGAATTTATCGATGCTTTATAGCAATTATTTGCGCTTTTTCATCGATATGACTCTGTTTAACCTTCACTCCATCGACCTACAGCATTCTCAGATGGAGGCTACATCCCATGTCCCGCGTTCTGATCATCGAAAGCAGCGCCCGTCAGCAAGACTCGGTTTCCCGCCAGCTGACCCAGACCTTCATCAGCCAATGGAAAGCCGCACACCCGGCCGACCAGATCACCGTCCGTGACCTGGCCACCACCCCGGTGCCGCACCTGGACATCAACTTGCTGGGCGGCTGGATGAAACCTGCCGAACAACGCAACGACATCGAGCAGGCTTCGCTGGAGCGCTCCAACCTGCTGACCGACGAACTGCTGGCCGCCGACGTGCTGGTGATGGCGGCTCCCATGTACAACTTCGCCATTCCGAGCACCCTTAAAGCCTGGCTCGACCACGTGCTGCGTGCCGGCGTGACCTTCAAGTACACCGAAACCGGCCCGCAAGGTTTGCTCAGCGGCAAGCGTGCTTATGTGCTGACCGCTCGCGGCGGGATCTACGCCGGCAGCACCGCGGATCACCAGGAACCGTACCTGCGCCAGGTCATGGGCTTCATTGGCATCCACGACGTCACGTTCATTCACGCCGAAGGCATGAACCTGGGCGGTGACTTCCAGGAGAAAGGCTTGAACCAGGCCAACGCCAAGCTTTCCCAGGTCGCCTGACACGTTAATCGCCAGATAATCGCTGGATGGTCTAGTGACCTGGCGCAACCCTTCAAGCCTGCGCGCGCATCGAACCTCCCTTTGCACTTGTTGCTCCTGAGTGCTCTAGCCCGATTGAACGCATTAGCGAGATCGGGCTTTTTTTTGCCTGGGATTTAGTGAATGAGCATACAAAACCCTGTGGGAGCGGGCTTGCCCGCGAAAGCGGTGTATCAGTCGACTTCAATGCTGCCTGACACACCGCCATCGCGGGCAAGCCCGCTCCCACAGGTTTTTGTGTGTTGCTGACTGTTCGCGATGAAGGGCAAAACCCGCTATCGTCGCCGCCATTCGAAATGAGGCGACCATGGGCTATCTACTTTTTGTCACGCTGATCCAGGCGTTTTCCTTCAGCTTGATCGGCGAATACCTGGCCGGTCATGTCGACAGCTACTTCGCAGTGCTGGTGCGGGTGTTGCTGGCGGGGTTGGTGTTCATTCCGCTGACGCGCTGGCGTCAGGTCGAACCGGCATTCATGCGCGGCATGTTGTTGATTGGCGCGTTGCAGTTCGGCGTGACCTACGTCTGTTTGTATTTGAGCTTCCGGGTGCTGACGGTACCGGAGGTGTTGCTGTTCACCATCCTCACGCCGCTGCACGTGACCCTGATCGAAGACGCGCTGAACCGGCGCTTCAATCCCTGGGCCTTGATCGCGGCACTGGTGGCAGTGGCGGGCGCGGCAGTGATTCGCTTTGACCGGATCAACCCGGATTTCTTCATGGGTTTCCTGCTGCTGCAACTGGCCAACTTCACCTACGCTGCCGGGCAGGTGCTCTACAAACATCTGGTGGCCCGCCATCCGAGTGATCTGCCGCATTACCGGCGTTTTGGGTACTTCTACCTCGGTGCATTAGCGGTGGCGTTGCCGGCATTTCTGCTGTTCGGCAAACAGAACTTCCTGCCCGAAGCGCCGCTGCAATGGGGCGTGCTGCTGTTCCTCGGCCTGGTCTCGACGGCATTGGGGTTGTACTGGTGGAACAAGGGCGCGTGCCTGGTGAACGGCGGGACGCTGGCGGTGATGAACAACCTGCATGTGCCGGTGGGGTTGCTGATCAATTTGCTGATCTGGAATCAGCATGAGGAATTGGGGCGGTTGTTTTTTGGTGGCTCGGTAATTCTGATGGCGGTGTGGATTAGCCGGTTGGGTGTACGCAAACTTGTGGCTATCCACTGAACCCTGTGGGAGCGGGCTTGCCCGCGAAAGCATTGTGTCAGGCAATATTAGTATCGACTGACTGAACTGGCCTAATAACTCCGGACGCCACTTAAAGTTACACGCCGCCAGTCTCTCCATCGCTACCGGTGAGCAATAGTTGTTGTCGCTATGCGGCTTGGTGTTGTACCGCGATACGTACGCAGCCCATTGACTGGCGGGGCATACAGGCTGTGCTAGTGTTCCGGAACCAATTCTTCACCTTTGGGCCCCAGCCATGGACGAGACTATCGTTAACGTTACCACTGCGAAGTTCAACGCGTTAATCGCGTTGGTGCAACAGTATGGTGCAGCTTTCGCGGTGAAGATCCTCTCCGCCATCGCCTTCTGGATCGTCGGACGCTGGCTGATAGGCTTTGCTGTCGGCATGGTGCAGCGGGCCTTGGGCAAACAGAAGGTCGACCCGACCGTACTGCGCTATGTTGGCTCAGCCATTACCGTGACGCTGAACATCATTCTGGTGATCGGTATCCTCGGCTACCTGGGAATGCAGACGACCACCTTCGCTGCGCTGCTCGCTGCGGTCGGTCTTGCGATCGGTCTGGCCTGGTCGGGGTTGCTGGCCAATCTGGCGGCGGGCGCGTTTATTATTGTCTTGCGCCCATTTAAGGTCGGCGACTTCATCTGCGCGGGTGGGGTGACGGGTACGGTCACCGAGATCGGTCTGTTCGCCACCGCTATCAACACTCCGGATAATGTGCTGACTCTGGTCGGTAATAACAAAATTTTCAGCGACAACATCCAGAACTTCACCCACAACCCGTTCCGCCGTGTCGAACTCAAAGCACAGCTATCGGGCGCGGCCGACTGGAAAGCGGCGGCGGCCTTGCTGAAACAACACATTGCCACGATCCCCAATGTGCTTGCCGAGCCGGCAGTGGAGGTGGAGATTTTAGAGTTCAATCTGGTTGGTCCGGTGTTGGCGGTGCGTCCTTACTGCCACAACGAGCACTATTGGCAGGTTTATTTCGACACCAACCGCATCATCAAAGATTCACTCGGTGAAGCCGGTTTCCCGGCTCCGATGCCGGCGCAGACGGTAATCATCCAACAGCATGCCGGGTGAGCCGAGGTGCTGCGACAGCGTTCAATATTTCCCGTTCCCAGCATGTCGACCGTGGGTGGAACCTCCATAACGGCCTCCTCACTGAAAGCGTTTAAGTTCGCACCTTGATTTTTGCGTCACCTCTGTGAGGCAGGGAGGCCAGTGTTTTTGGGTGTTACATGATGTGTTTTTCGGGCTCGGGAACGTGGCTTGCGCCCAACGCAGCTGGAAGCAACCCGGACCGCAAATCACCACCACTCGGCTGCTGATAAAGGCTCAAGCCAAACTCCGGCAGCACCGCCAGCAGGTAATCGAAAATATCCCCCTGAATCCGCTCGTAATCGGCCCACACGGTGGTACGGGTGAAGCAGTAGATCTCCAGCGGGATGCCTTGAGCGGTGGTCTGCATCTGGCGAACCATGCAGGTCATGTTCGGCTGAATCTCCGGGTGACTCTTCAGATACGCCAGCGCATAGGCGCGGAAGGTGCCGATGTTGGTCATCCGTCGACGGTTGGCCGCCATCGCCGCGACGTTGCCCTGGGCTTCGTTCCAGGCCTTGAGCTCGGCTGTCTTGCGGCTCATGTAGTCGGTCAGCAGATGCACCTGGGACAGCTTCAGCTCTTCGTCATCGCGAATAAACCGCACGCCGCTGGCGTCGATGAACAGGCTGCGCTTGATCCGGCGCCCACCGGACTGCTGCATGCCGCGCCAGTTTTTGAACGACTCGGACATCAGGCGCCAGGTTGGGATCGACACAATCGTCTTGTCGAAATTCTGCACTTTGACCGTGTGCAAGGTGATGTCCACCACGTCACCGTCGGCACCGACTTGCGGCATCTCGATCCAGTCGCCGACCCGCAGCATGTCGTTGCTGGTCAGTTGCACACTGGCGACGAACGACAGCAGGGTGTCTTTGTAGACCAACAGAATCACCGCCGACATGGCGCCCAGACCCGACAGCAGCAACAGCGGCGAACGGTCGATCAACGTGGCGACGATGATGATCGCGCCAAACACGAACAGCACCATTTTCGCCAGTTGCACGTAGCCTTTGATCGAGCGGGTGCGGGCGTGTTCGGTGCGGGCATAGATGTCCAGCAGGGCATTGAGCAATGCGCTGACGGCCAGTACCAGGAACAGAATGGTGAACGCCAGCGCCACGTTGCCGAGGAAGTTCAGGCTGGTCTTGCCCAACTCCGGCACCAGGTGCAGGCCGAACTGGATCACCAGCGATGGCGTCATTTGCGCCAGGCGATGAAACACTTTGTTGTGGCGAAAATCGTTGATCCAGTGCAGCGACGGCTGACGACCAAGCATTTTGGTCGCGTGAAGAATGAGGTAGCGCGCCACTCGTCCGAGCACCAGCGCCACCACCAGCAGCAACATCAGCGCGAGCGTGGAATGCAGGAGCGGGTGCTGTTCGAGAGCACCCCAGAGGTCTTGGGCATTGAGCCAGAGCTGTTTGATATCCATGGGTGAAAACGGTTCTTCTGTAGGACGCGACGGGGCGATTAGAGCATTTAAGACGTTACGGATGACGTTTTGAGACAAAACAGGCAACAAAAAAAACACTGTTTGCAGCCGTTTGTATAAAGAAACTCGGCCTTCGCGCTCGAAACCGTTACCCTATGCAGCTGTTTTTTTGTATTTCTTCGAGGTAGCACCCGTGTTTTCCCAATTCGCCCTGCACGAACGCCTGCTCAAAGCCGTGGCCGAGCTTAAATTTGTCGAGCCAACGCCTGTGCAAGCAGCGGCTATTCCGCTGGCGCTGCAAGGGCGTGACCTGCGGGTGACAGCGCAAACCGGCAGCGGCAAAACCGCTGCATTCGTTTTGCCGATCCTCCACCGCTTGATCGGCCCGGCCAAAGTCCGCGTCAGCATCAAGACCCTGATCCTGCTGCCAACCCGCGAGCTGGCCCAGCAGACCATCAAGGAAGTCGAGCGCTTCGCTCAGTTCACCTTCATCAAGTCCGGCCTGATCACCGGCGGTGAAGACTTCAAGGTCCAGGCCGCCATGCTGCGCAAAGTGCCGGACATCCTGATCGGTACGCCGGGTCGGATGATCGAGCAACTGAACGCCGGCAACCTCGACCTCAAAGAAGTCGAAGTGCTGGTGCTCGACGAAGCCGACCGCATGCTCGACATGGGCTTTGCCGAAGACGTACAGCGTCTGGTGGAAGAGTGCACCAACCGTCAGCAGACCATGCTGTTCTCCGCCACCACCGGCGGTTCGGGCCTGCGCGAGATGGTCGCCAAAGTCCTGAACAACCCTGAGCACTTGCAGCTGAACAACGTCAGCGATCTGAACGCCACCACTCGTCAGCAGATCATCACCGCCGACCACAATCAGCACAAAGAACAGATCGTGAACTGGCTGCTGGCCAACGAGACCTATCAGAAGGCCATCGTGTTCACCAACACCCGGGCCATGGCCGACCGTATCTACGGCCGCCTGGTGGCGCAGGAATACAAAGCATTCGTGCTGCACGGCGAGAAGGACCAGAAAGACCGCAAACTGGCCATCGACCGTCTGAAGCAGGGCGGCGTGAAAATCCTCGTGGCCACCGACGTCGCGGCCCGTGGCCTGGACGTGGAAGGCCTGGACCTGGTGATCAACTTCGACATGCCGCGCAGCGGCGACGAATACGTTCACCGCATCGGTCGTACCGGTCGCGCCGGCAACGATGGTCTGGCCATCTCGCTGATCTGCCATGGCGACTGGAACCTGATGTCGAGCATCGAGCGCTACCTCAAGCAGAGCTTCGAGCGCCGCACCATCAAGGAAGTCAAAGGCACCTACGGCGGACCGAAAAAGGTCAAGGCCTCAGGCAAAGCCGTTGGCGTGAAGAAGAAAAAAGTCGACGCCAAGGGCGACAAGAAGAAAACCGGCGCCAAGGCCCCGACCAAGCGCAAGATCGCCAACCGCCCGAAGACCGACGCCCTGTCGCTGGTCAGCAAGGACGGCATGGCCCCGCTCAAGCGCCGCAAGCCGGAAGCGCCGGCTGCTGAATAAGGCGCGGTAGCGATCCCATAAAAAACCCGGACAGTGTCCGGGTTTTTTTCGTCTAAAAATCGCAGCAGCTCTTACAGCTGCACGCTCAAACCGGTGTAGCTGCCGAAGGCTGTGATCTTTTGATCTTGCCCTTTAACTCTCGGCTTTGTTCTCCGCCGACTGCAACTCCTTGAGACGCTGATCGATCAGCTGGCACTTGTCCGGCAGATCCTTACTTGTAGTTGCTTGCAATCGAAAACGGCCATGCTTGCAATCAGCGCTATTTCAGGCTCGGATTAATTGCGACTGAAACAGTCCCCATGCTCGCATTAACTGCAACTGAGCTTGCATTCAGCGGCACGTGCTTGCATTCCATTTCCGCGTGCTCACATTATTTGCGACTGATCGGTCGTCCATCAAACGCTGGTTTGTTGGACGCTAAGCTGTGATGGGGCCTTTGCTTCGAAATCCGCACTGACTGTGTCCAGTAACTGTTTCCAGATTTCAATATCCAGCTAAGCTGATTATCTATTGAATATCTGGACGAAATCATGCTGATTGGATATGCCCGAGTCTCAACCGATGACCAACTCCTAGATCTGCAACGCGATGCGTTGCACAAAGCAGGCTGCGAGCGTGTGTTCGAAGACATCGGCAGCGGCGCCAAGGCCGAACGGGTTGGCCTGACTGCTTTGCTGACCACGCTGCGCCGGGGCGACACCGTGGTGATTTGGCGTCTGGATCGTCTTGGGCGCTCGCTGAAGGATCTGATTCGACTGGTCGAGCAACTGGACGCTGCAGACGTTGGTTTGCGCAGCTTGCAGGAAAGCATCGACACGGTCTCGATTGGTGGACGCTTAGTGTTTCATCTGTTTGGTGCTCTGGCCGAATTCGAGCGCAATTTGATTCGTGAGCGCACCCAAGCAGGGCTATCAGCAGCACGTGCACGCGGACGCAAGGGGGGACGCAAGAAACGGCTCGATCCGGCCAAGCAAGAACTGGCCCTAAGTCTTTACCACGAACGAAAACACACCGTGGCAGAAATCTGCCGCTTGATGGGCATCGGTCGCTCAACGCTCTACAACTATCTGACCGAGGCTGAACGCAATGCCCAGCGGGCGGCATAGTGCCATCCCTGACGATTCGCTGACGCAGTTGCGGCAGCGACTTGACCGTTTGCCGAAAAAAAGTCCGGAGCGGACTACCCAGGTGGCCGCGATAGCGCAGTTGTATGGTGTGTCTCCCAGCACCGTGTACCGGGCGCTGAGCCTCATCCATAAACCCCATGCAGCCCACCGGGCCGATCACGGCAAGCCCCGTGTGTTGCAGAAGGCCGAGCTTGAGCGCTACTGCGAGCTGATTGCGGCACTGAAGTTACGCACGACGAACAAGCAGGGGCGACATGTATCAACCCGTCGCGCCATTGAGTTGTTGGAAGACTACGGGGTAGAAACCGAGCAGGGACTGGTCAAAGTACCCAATGGCGTGCTGAGACGTCCGACCATCGACCACTACTTATCCTTGTGGGGACTAGATCAAACTCGCCTGTCGCGACAGCCACCGGCCACCCGTTTTCAAGCGGAAAACAGCAACGACTGTTGGCAGTTTGACCTGTCACCCTCGGACCTGAAGCACATCGACAAACCGGACTGGATCGATCCAAGCAGGGGCATGCCGACGCTGATGCTGTTCAGTGTGGTGGACGACCGCAGTGGCTTGGCTTATCAGGAATACCGCTGTGTATACGGTGAGGACGCGGAGTCTGCGCTGCGCTTCTTGTTCAATGCAATGGCGCCGAAGGCTGACCCGAGCTTTCCATTTCAAGGCCGTCCAAAGATGATCTACCTGGACAACGGCCCGGTCGCCAAGCGCCGAGTCTTCCAGAACGTCATGCAGGCGCTGGGCATTGAATGGCAAACACACATCCCCGCTGGCAAGGATGGAACACGCACCACCGCGCGCTCAAAGGGCAAGGTTGAGCGCCCGTTCCGCACGGTAAAAGAAGCCCACGAGACGCTGTATCACTTCCACAAGCCAGAAACCGAAGCGCAGGCCAACGAATGGCTGATGCGTTACCTGGTGCGCACCTACAACGTGCAGCCCCATCGTAGCGAGCCGCATTCGCGGATTGAGGACTGGCAGTCCAATCTACCCGATGAAGGCATTCGTGAAATGTGTACCTGGGAGCAATTCTGCCGCTTTGCCCGTGAGCCTGAACGGCGCAAGGTGGGTGGTGATGCACGGGTCACGGTTGATGGCACCGCTTTTGAGGTGGGGCCAGACATGGCAGGAGAGTTTGTGGTGTTGCTGTGGGGGCTGTTCGATAACGAACTCTATGCCGAATTCGGCGGTGAGCGATTCGGGCCTTACTATCCCGTGTCCGGACCGATTCCGCTGCATCGGTACCGAGCGTTCAAGCGTGGCAAAGTCGATGAACGATCCGACCGCATCCGTTCACTGGCCGATCAGTTGGGGTTGCCCATCGCTGCGCTGGCCGGTAACGATGTGCGGCTGACGCCTTCTGCTGTTTCGGTGGAACTGCCACGTCTCCCTTTCAATGCCGACGCGCACGAGTATCACTTTCCCAGCGCTATTACCGCCAAGCTTGCCATTGCCGATGAACTCGCGCAGCCCTTATCCAAACTCTCGACCGAGGATCAAGCTTTCATCCACCTGGTGCTGAATGAAACGCTGACACGCCGTGTTGTCCTGGAGCGCATCAGGGTCTATTTCCGCCATAAAAAAGCAGGAGACGAACATGCGGGTTGAAGTGATGCAGCACTATGGGTTGACGTTACCGCTGAGCCAAGCCGGTTATTTTGAGACCGCGCACCATCAGCAACTGATCAAAGACATCAAGGGCGCGATCTTCGAAGGACGTTTGATTGCACTGTGTGGAGTCATCGGCAGTGGTAAAACCGTGATGCTACGTCGCCTTCAACAGGTGATGGAGGCGGAAAAGAAAATCACCGTCTCCAAGTCCTTCGCCATCGAGAAGCACAGCATCAAGCTGGCCACCTTCATCGCTGCGCTTTACTACGATTTGTCCACCGAAAAACAGGTACGCATCCCCACGCAGGGTGAAAAGCGTGAACGTGACTTGCGCGAGCTGGTGAGGAAGAACAAGCGCCCGGTGGCCCTGTTCGTGGATGAAGCCCATGACCTCAATGGTCACACTCTGACCGGGCTTAAGCGCTTGATGGAATTGGTCGAAGACGGCGACGGGCGACTGTCAGTGGTGCTGGCCGGGCATCCCAAACTGCGCAATGACCTGCGTCGTCCGACGATGGAGGAAATCGGTTATCGCACTGACATTTTCTCGCTCGACGGCATCACTGGTAGTCAGCGCGAATACATTCACTGGCTGCTGGAAACCTGCACAGCGGGGAAAGTCGATATTCAATCGATCATAACCGAGGAGGCGATTGATCTGTTGGCCACCAAGTTGCGCACGCCTTTGCAAATTCAATTGCATCTGAGCCTGTCCCTGGAGGCCGGTTACCTGACGGGCGAGAAACCTGTCTCGGCGGAACTGGTTGAGTCGGTGCTGTCGCGTCAACTGGATGACCTGGAACCTACACTGACGCGCCATGGGTACCGCATCAAGGATCTGGTGGAGCAATTCGACGCCAGGCCCAGCGAGATCAAAGCGCTGTTCAACAACATGCTCGAGCCCGCGCGAGCTGGTGAGTTGCGCGACAAAATGCTGGCTGCGGGGTTGCCAATTTAAGTCTTTTCAGTCGCCATTAATGCCGGTTAGCGGGTCCGGATAGACGCAATTAATGTTGCGTCGAAAAACGCGCTGATTGCAGGTCGCTACAGCTATATGCTCTTCAAATGTGCCTATCTACGGCGATTAAACGCGGCACGAAGACTAATCATGTCCATAATATCGCTAATACCATGCTGTTGCGCGGCGTGCTCAACCGAGGCGCCTTGCTGAATGGCCGTTACCGCCACCGCCAAGGTTTCAGCACTGACAGGCGGGTTTTGCTGACGATTAAACGCGGCACGAAGACTAATCATGTCCATAATATCGCTAATACCATGCTGTTGCGCGGCGTGCTCAACCGAGGCGCCTTGCTGAATGGCCGTTACCGCCACCGCCAAGGTTTCAGCACTGACAGGCGGGTTTTGCTGACGATTAAACGCGGCACGAAGACTAATCATGTCCATAATATCGCGAATACCATGCTGTTGCGCGGCGTGCTCAACCGAGGCGCCTTGCTGAATGGCCGTCACCGCCACCGCCAAGGTTTCAGCTCTGACTCTGCTTGGAGCCTGCCAACCACGAGCTGGGGGGCGTACTGGCAGGTGTGCTACTGCTGCCTGAGTAGCTGCTCTCTCTTGAAGAGTATTGTGTACATCCCGCAGTGCATTCGCCAATAGCCGATAGGTCTCCTCGTCTATGTGCCCTCCCTCTGCCCGCTCATCAAGCACTGCCATCGCGTCTGAGGCTTGTGACGGGCTCGTGATCGTACCCCAGTGCTCTCTAGCCTGATCAGCGGTTCTTATCACTAATCGAGCCGGCCCAGACGCCTGGCGCGGGCTGTGTTGGATGGGGCTAGTAGGCGAACCAGAGATGTTGTTTATTCCACTCATTGGTTTAATCCAAGAAAAAAATCTAATCAATGAGTGGCGTTTCGACCTTTTGGGGTTCCATGGATAAGTGTAGTGACCTGCATTCATAAACACACCGACCTGCAATCATCGCGATTTTCAACCGAAATGAGCTGCACCTATCCACCTCCGCAAACCAGCATTAGTTGCGAATGAAGCTACGTCTTCCGACCATCCAACAAACAAAAAACGAGCGTTTGATGGACGGGCCGTCAGTCGCACATAAAGTGAGCACGCGGAAATCGATTGCAAGCACGTGCCGCTGAATGCAAGCACAGTTGCAGTTAATGCGAGCATGGAGACTGCTTCAGTCGCAATTAATCCGAGCCTGAAATAGTGTTGATTGCAAGCATGGCCATTTTCGATTGCAAGCAACTACACTTACTGGCCGTCTCCAGGTCCATCTTCTGCAACTCATCATTGATCTCCTTGGCCTTTGCCGGGTTCTGCTCAGTGATCTTGGCGACTTCCTTGGCCAGTTGTTCGCGCTTGGTGGTGGCTTCCTCGGGAGGGCAGGCCCAAACGGGGAGGGCGCAGGCGAGTGTGATGGCGAGGGTGAGTTTGAGCAGGGCTTTCATAAAGTTGGGCCTCAGTTCCGGATAAGGCGGGTTATCCGGTTGAGGGTTGAAGGGCGGAAAAAGTTCAGTGACAGAAAGGGCGACCCATAGGTCGCCCGTTTTCATTCACTCCGCAGCCTGCGCCCGCAACCGTCTGCCAATGACATCCATCAAATCACAGCCATCGCGTAATGGAATGGCTAGCAGTTTGGAGAAGTCTGAGAGCACCACCGTGTCGCAACCGATTTCGGCACGAAAGGCGATGTTTTCCAGCACTTGGGTGACGGTGCGAATGCGGTAGTCGGCCATGGCTTGCAGGACGTCGAGTGGGGCTTGGGTGTCGATGAGCAGGGACGCCGGGATCAGGTCGATTCCGGTGAGGGGCATGTATCTATTCAATGGTGGAGTCTCTTGTGATTGATGAGAAGACTCTGTTTATCAGGTCGCCAAACCCGGTCGCCTTGTGAGTGACGGGTTGACTATAAAGTTCAGCCCGCCAAAGGTATAGAGCGCTGGATCTGAACTTGATGTAGGGGAAATATCCCGATGAGGTCAGAAAGCCTGAGGCGATTTGCGGATTAATAAACACCGCCAACACCTGTGGGAGCGAGCCTGCTCGCGATAGCGGTGTATCAGTCGACATCAATGTTGAGTGTCAGTCAGCCATCGCGAGCAGGCTCGCTCCCACAAGGGATTGGTAGTCTACCCCCCATGGCAGCAACTGGCCGGTGCCTTGTCCTCATACCGGTCGTGATGCCTCACCCAATCCATGATTTCCTCTTCATTACGCCCCTTGGGCGTGAGGTCGAGGTAGTTGTAAGTGCCGACCAGCAGGTCCAGGCCTCGGGCATAGGTAGAATAGGTGTGGAAAATCTCCCCCGCTTCATTGCGATAAAACACGCTGAGCCCAGGAAGTTCTTCTTCGGCGCCGTCAGATTTTTCGTAGTTGTAGGTAGCCTTTCCGGCGGCGACGTCTTCGGCTCGGGCTGAGACGCCAAAGTCGTAGTTGAAGTCGCAGCCTTCGGACGATACCCAGTCGAATTTCCAGCCCATGCGCTGTTTGAAGGATTGGAATTCGGCGAACGGTGCGTGGGAAACCGCGACCACGGCTACATCGTGATGGGCCAGGTGTTGGTTGGCGCCGTCGATGTGGTCGGACAGGAACGAGCAACCCGGGCAGCCTTCGTCCCAGCCTGCGGCGAACATGAAGTGATAGATGATCAATTGGCTGCGGCCGCCGAACAGGTCGACCAGCTTCAATTCGCCGTTCGGGCCCTGGAAGTGATAATCCTTGTCAATCTTCACCCAGGGCAGGGCGCGGCGTTCGGCGCTGAGTTTGTCTCGTTCCTTGGTGAAGGCTTTTTCGTGTGCCAGGTGTTGTTTGCGGGCGGCGAGCCATTCTTCTCGGGACACGACCGGATGATTCTGAATGTTCATGGTGATTTCTCCTGCATGCTTTGGCGAAAGTCGATCCGCGCAGAGGGGTAAATCGTCTTACATAGCCTAGTCGTTTGGCCTGGGCTCAAATCGACAGGCCGCCGGTCGGTCGGGCGAAATACCTCGGCTGAACGGCTGCCCTCCCTGTCGGTCACAACCTATGAAGGCCATTTCACTCGCGGGCACTGGAGGTTGATCAGGATGACGACTTATAACTGGGATTTGATTGAGCGCTTGCTGCATGAAGTGCAGAACAGCGCCGGCCACAATTTCACTCCACGGCCCTACGCCGAGCAGTATGCGGCGGCGAAAGCTGCCGCGGGGGAGCCGTTTGAGAACCTGGATCACCTGAAAACGGTGGCTGGCGAGTACGAAAAGTTACTGTTGCTACGGGGCTATATCGAACCTCGGCCAGAAGATCAGGGTGGCAATGGCGAGAACTACATTTTGACGCCTCGGGGTTCGAGTTTGTTGAGCCTGATCGACAGCAGCATTCCGGGGAATGAGCATCCGCGGCAGGTGCTGGATGAACAGGAGGATGCGCTGGATGAATTGACGTTTGATGAGGTGGCGTCGAAGGCGCAGATTGCCTGATACCGTAAAAAGCTTCGCGGGCAAGCCTCGCTCCCACAGGTTTTGTGTCGTTCACAAAATGTGTGAACGACGCTTACCTGTGGGAGCGAGGCTTGCCCGCGAATGCGGTGTGACATTCGACAAAGATTTTGAATGTTAAACCGCATTCGCGAGCAAGCCCGCTCCCACATGGGATTGTGGTGGGGCGATTAACCCTGCCGCGTCGCCTTCAGGCATTTCAAATCAGTGAAATCCTTACGCACGCCTTCAATCTTCTTCAGCAACTGCTCACGCTGAACCGGCGTGCTCTCGGCCATCACGTCCACCAACAGCGCCCGAGCCTGGGCTTCGGTGTTGGCGAAGGCCTCGCGGTAAGCGGGCGTCCACAAGCTCTCGCGATTCACCAGAAGTGTCTCGATTCGCTGTGGGAATTCTGGGCTCTGCCGTTGCGCGACTGCCGCGCTGAATTGCTGTTGCCAATGGGCGCGGTTGCCAATCCATTGTTTGTTCTGATCACCCAGGGCATTCGACCAGGCCACTACCCGTTGCTGTTGGGTTGGGCTGAGCGGGCCGAGCCAGACATTCAGGCGTTTCTCCATGCGCTTGCTCCGCGCGCTGATCTGTTGCTCCAGCGACGGTTTTAGGTAGGCCTCCTGGCGTTTGCGCTGGTCCTTGGCGAAGGCATCGTTCATTTCCGCGACTTGCTTGTCATCAAGGCCCTGCAACAGCTCGATGGCCGACGGGGTGATTGCCCGGGCGGTTTCGGCGATGGCCTGTTTGGCTTCCTGGGTGCGGGTTTGCAGTGCGACGTCGGTGATCTGGTTGGCTTCGACCATGGCCTGTAAGCGATCCAGCCAGTCGAGGTAACCAGGCAATTGCGTGGTGCAGTGCCAGCTCAGGTGTTCTTTGAGGCGTTCGTTGAACCAGTCTTTTTGCTCGTGGTTCATGTCCAGATAGTCGCTGAGCGTCCAGGGAATGATCACGTCGAGATTGCGGTAAGCCAGCCCCACGCGGCTGCACGCGGCGACGGTAAGGCTGAGGGTGATGATGACGCCGATCTGTTTCCACCAGTGCGACATGGCGAGTCCTTGCGAAGACCTGGTTTCTTTAAGGGTTCTCTTGTGTGATCGCGGGATGAACCCGGCGGTTCAGCCGATTAATAGAAACTGTGTGCAGCCTTGAGCGTGACCAGGCCGTCGCACTCGGTGTTGTGGCCGGAATAGGCGGAGCAATCACTGCCGCTCAGGTTTGAATCACTGTAGATCAAGTCCAGATCGATGCCCATGAACGGCCGGGACAATTTCACTGACCAGTCGGTAAAACTGCCTACATACCCATCGTCGACGGATACTGGTGTGTTGAGTTGGTGGGTGGTGTATTTCAGGCTGATCCCGATGCCGAACGGCTGATTGCCACTGAGGTCGGCGAACAGGGTGCTGTTCTGTTTGTCCGGGTCGTTGCTGAAGGCCGCGCCGAAGCGACTGCCCAGCAGGGTCAGGCCGCCGAACAGCTCCTGGCTGTCGAGGGTGTCCGCTTTCGGGTAGCTGTAATGGATCATGCCCACTTCGTAGCCGAGGGAGTGATCGAAAGGCTGTTTAAAGCCCATGTAGGAATCGACTTCAAGGTTGCTCGACGGGCTCAGTCCCATGCTGGGGGACCATTGACCCACGTAGAAGCCGCTGTCGTGACTCAGGTCGAGGCCACCATGGAACGAGCCGGACGTCGAGGGCTTAACCAGACCTTGGGCCATGCTGCGGCTGGGGGTGGTCGCGAGCTTGAGATCGAAGTCGCCCAGTTCGCGCTGGAAGACTTGCGCCTGGGCGACCGAATACCACAGCAGGCTGCCGAGCAGGAAAAGAGAGGGCTTGAACATGCGTCACTCCATGAACAGCGAGGAGCAGGTGCTGAAAACCTGCTGAAACGCTTGATCCAGACACGTGCAAGCATACCGACGAATGTTCGGCATCGAGGGCCGTTCGTCGATTTTTGAAATATTGATTTGTTTTATGGGGTATTGCGGGAGGGTTCCAGTCCAAGCGCTTCGAAGCTCAAAGCGCTTAGGGACCAGTTAACGCGGGGGAATTACTTCTTGCCCAGCGTGATCTGCTTGGACGGGCCGAACGTCTGGCCGCTGACGCCTTTGGCAATTTGCTGGATCTCGCCGCCAGACTTCAGGAACGCAGCGATCTGGTTGTTGATCGATTCGCTGGTTTCAACGGCTGGAGCTGGCTTTGCTTTGCTGTTGGATGCTTTTACACGCATGGCGGCCATTAACCTGTAGAAATTAACTTGGCCAGGCATCGTACAGGAAATACTTGACAATTGCTTGGTAAATATCCTCCCGAAATACACATTGGAGCAACGCAATTTATCGCAAGTTATTATTCGCAATGTTCCCCTAAGCTGCTGTTTTAACTAAGAACTCAAGTGAGGATAAAGCGCTTTTGGGATGGGCTGGCGAGGGGGAGGAACAGCCGAACGGCCTGACGAGCGGCCAAATGCACGCGGCAAAACCCAGGAAAATTAAGGCCTTCGACGGATTTTCTTGCGCCATCGGGCCGGCCGCCGAACGCCGCCCGCAAAACCGGGTAGAATGCCGCCCACGCAATGAGGGTATTGGACATGGCTTTAGTCGGGCGCTACAACAGTTTGCAAGTGGTTAAACACACTAACTTCGGTTTATATCTGGACGGTGGCGCGGATGGCGAAATCCTTCTGCCTAATCGTTATATCCCCAAAGATATTCCCAGCGAAGATGAAGACTGGCTCAACGTTTTTATTTATCTGGACAGCGATGACAAACTTATCGCTACCACCGAAAAGCCGAAAGTTCAGGTCGGTGAATTTGCCAGTTTGAAAGTCGTTGAAGTCAACAGCATCGGCGTGTTCCTGGATTGGGGTTTGCCGAAGGATCTGCTGCTGCCGTATTCCGAAGAAAAGCGCCAGATGACGGCCGGCGAGTATGTCGTGGTGCATGTCTACCTCGACAAACACACGCGACGCATCACCGCGACGGCGCGTCTGGACCGCTACCTGGACAAGACCCCGGCCAACTACACTCCTGGCCAGGAAGTTGATTTGCTGGTGGCCGAAGCGACCGATATGGGCTTCAAGGCAATCATCAACAACAAGCATTGGGGCCTGATCCACAAGAACGAAATCTTCAAGTTCATGCGCGCCGGTAAAGAAGAGAAGGGCTTTATCAAAGAAGTCCGCGCCGACGGCAAGATCAGCCTGAGCCTGCAACCGGTGGGCGAAGAAGCCGCCACCAGTCTGAACTCGAAGATTCTCGCCAAGTTGCGCGACAACAACGGCACCCTGCCAGTCAGCGACAAGAGCGACCCGACCCTGATCAGCAGTATGTTCGGCGTCAGCAAGGGCAACTTCAAAAAGGCCATCGGTGCGTTGTACAAGAACGGCCAGATCGTCATTCACGCTGATCGTATCGAACTCAGCTGACCTTACACCGGCCCCTGTAAGAGCTGCCGCAGGTTGCGATCTTTTGACTCGCAGCCTGCGGTAAGCGTCGGGCGCAAACTCCTCGGTTCACCACAAATCCAATGTGGGCCTGCTCGCGATTGACTGCGCAGCAGTCATCCATCTCTGTTGTATACATAAAACCCTGCACCGTTTGCAGGCGCTGACGCCCTGTTCATGGGCATTACCACCCCCTCTACGTCCTAAATGCTTTGCTCTGAACAGAGTTTAAAGGCTGATCTGTCACACCTTTAGTTCGTATGGCACGCATTCTGCGTAGCAACTCGTATACAAACCATGCCAGCTCCCGTACGCAGTGTGGTCGCCACATCAATCTCGGGGGCCGCGCCTGTACTTTCGAGGAGCCCTGCGATGACCGAGCAATTGCCCAACGGCTACAGCCCACGCCTGTATAACCAGGACCTGGGGCCGCTGCCGCAGAAATGGAATTGGTACAACATCTTTGCCTTCTGGATGAGTGACGTACACAGCGTCGGTGGCTATGTGTTCGCCGCCAGTTTGTTTGCGCTGGGGCTGGCCAGTTGGCAGGTGTTGATTGCCTTGCTGGGCGGGATTTGCATCGTGCAGTTGATTGCCAACCTAGTGGCTAAACCGAGCCAACAGGCGGCGGTGCCGTATCCGGTGATCTGCCGACTGGCGTTCGGGGTGTTCGGGGCGAATATTCCTGCGGTCATTCGCGGCCTGATCGCGGTGGCCTGGTACGGGATTCAGACGTACCTGGCGTCCAGTGCCCTGATCATCGTCGTGCTGCGGTTTTTCCCTTCAATGGCGGCCTACGCCGAACCGCACTTTGCCGGTTTGTCCTACCTTGGCTGGTTCGGTTTCCTCAGCCTGTGGTTCGTCCAGGCGCTGGTGTTCTGGACTGGCATGGAGTCGATCCGCCGCTTCATCGACTGGGCCGGCCCGGTGGTCTACGGCGTGATGTTCCTGCTCGCCGGCTGGATCGTCTGGCAGGCCGGCTGGAGCAACATCAGTTTCACTCTCGCGGAAAAGTCTCTGTCTGGCTGGGAAGCCTTCGGCCAAGTGATCGTGGCAACGGCGTTGGTGGTGTCGTACTTTTCCGGTCCGACCCTGAACTTCGGCGATTTCAGTCGCTACTGCCGCAGCATGAACGACGTGCGACGCGGCAATTTCTGGGGCTTGCCGGTGAATTTTCTGGCGTTCTCACTGGTGACCGTGGTGATCGTTTCCGGCACCTTGCCGGTGTTCGGTGAAATGCTTCACGACCCGATCGCCACCGTGGCGCGCATCGACAACAGCGTGGCGGTGCTGCTTGGCGCCTTTGCCTTCGTTACGGCGACCATTGGTATCAATATCGTCGCCAATTTCGTGTCCCCGGCGTTCGACTTCGCCAACGTCGCCCCGAGCAAAATCAGCTGGCGCGCCGGCGGCATGATCGCCGCCGTGGCTTCGATTTTCATCACCCCGTGGAACCTGTTCAACAACCCCGAAGTGATTCACTACACCCTCGACGTGCTGGCGGCATTCATCGGGCCGCTGTTCGGGATTCTGCTGGTGGATTACTACCTGATCAAAAAACAGCAGATCGACGTCGATGCACTGTTCAACGACGGCCCGAGCGGGCGTTATTACTACAGCGGCGGGGTTAACTGGACGGCGGTCAAGGCGTTGATTCCGGCCACCCTGATGGGCGTAGCGATCACGTTCATTCCAGTCCTGCAGCCGATGGCCAACTTCGCTTGGTTTACCGGCTGCTTCCTTGGCGGCGCCCTGTTTTTCGCGCTGGCCAAGCGCGAGCAGGCACAGCAGTCGGCGGCGCTGGTCATAGCGGGATGACGCAAGCGGCGATTTAAAGGTCTTTTGCAGACACCTTTTTCTGTCCATCTGGTTAATAATCGACGGCATAATTTTTCGCCCCGGCACTCTGCTCAGCCAGAAGGCCGGGGCTTTGCTTTTACTGTCGAGTCACTGCCATGGATTGTGTTGTCGAGGTGTTTCGGTGAGCGCCACCCGGCGTAGCGCCGATGGATTTGCCCTGCAAGTGATGGTCGGGCTGTGCCTGATCTGGGGCGTGCAACAGGTGATGATCAAATGGGCCGCGCCCGACATCGCGCCGGTCATGCAAGCGGCGGGGCGGTCGGGTATTTCCGCGTTGCTCGTAGGATTGTTGATCTGCTGGAAGGGCGGTTGGGATCAGGTCGGTACTACCTGGCGCGGCGGCTTGCTGGCGGGAGCGTTGTTTGGTCTGGAGTTCTTCTTCATAGCCGAAGGCCTGCAATTGACCACGGCGGCGCACATGTCGGTGTTCCTCTACACCGCGCCGATTTTCACCGCGTTGGGCGTGCATTGGCTGCTGCCGAGTGAGCGTTTAAGACCGGTGCAGTGGCTGGGGATTTTTCTTGCCTTCGTCGGCATTGCCGTTGCGTTTGCCGGTGGTGTGTCGTGGGACAACCTCGACCACCGCATGCTGATGGGCGATGCGTTGGGCGTGCTGGCCGGCGCCTCATGGGGCGCAACCACCGTGGTGGTGCGCGCCTCGCGTCTGTCGGAAGCGCCGGTGACCCTGACGCTGTTTTATCAACTGATCGTCGGCTTCGTCGGCCTGCTGTTGATCGCGATCCTCAGCGGGCAGGTCACCCATGTCAGCCTGACCACTGTTGCCGTGGCCAGTGTGTTGTTCCAAGGGTTGGTGGTGTCGTTCTTCAGTTACCTGACCTGGTTCTGGCTGCTGCGCCGTTATCTGGCGGCGAACCTGGCGGTGTTTTCGTTCATGACGCCGCTGTTCGGCGTCACGTTCGGCGTGGTGCTGCTGGGCGAAGAACTGAGCCTAAACTTTGTGATCGGCGCGGTGCTGGTTCTGCTCGGAATCACTTTTGTGAGTGCAGAACAGTGGGTCCGCCGTCGTTTGCGCAAAGCACTTGGGCAACCCTGACCGGGCGTAGCAACAGGGCTCCTGCGATGAGCAAACCGCTGCCGGCGATCACCAGCGCGGGTTGCAAGCCCCCGCTGAAATGACTGCTCAGCGCGGCCAGCAACGGCCCGCTGAGCTGACCCACGGCGAAGCACGCAGTCAGCAGCCCGGCGTTGCGCTGGGTGGCATGGGGCGCCAGTTCCCGGGAGCGCTGCATCACCAGTTGCATGCAGGCCAGGAACGGCCCGCCACACAGGATCACCCCCAGCGCCAGGCCGACACCGCTGCCCAACAGGCAAGCAAACACCCCGGCGGCTTGCAGCCACAGCGTTGCCATCAGCCAATGGCGAGTGGCATTCGGGTTGTGCCGACGCAGGCTCACCAACACCACCCCGATTGCTGCCGCCAGGCCGAAGCATGGCCAGAACAGATCGGCTTGCCATTGCCCATGGAACTGCGCGCTGGCCATTTGCGAGAGGAAAGTGGCCGGGATGATGTAGCCCAAACCGTACAGACCATAAATCACCGGTAAACGTCCGACACCTTGGGTGCCCGATGTAACGGCAAGCGGTGTCGCAGAGGAAGGGCCGGCCGGCTGCGGCAGGAACGGCAGAATCCCCAGCAGCATGACCAGCCCGACACCGGCATACACCAGCCACAAGGTCGCGGACGTCTGCCCCAGCAGGTTTGAGCCCAAGGCCAATAACCCTGTCAGAAAAATCCCCAGACCCGGTCCGGCAAACACCAAGGCGCCGAGTCGCGGACGACCGGCCGCCGCTGCCAGCGGTTGGCTCAATGCGGTAATCATCACCAATACCCAGGCGCTGGCCACGCCGGTGCCGAAACGCAGCACCAGATGCGACCAGAACCCGTCGGCCCAGAACGAGGCCAGGGTCAGCAAAACACAAAGCCACAAACCGCCGAGCAGGCGCCGACGAACCTGGTCGGGGCGCCGGGCGAACATCGCGTCCACCGCGCCGACGAAGTAGCCGAGGTAGTTGGCGGCGGCAATCAGACCAGCGGCAGTCAGGTCGATCTGACCTTCGCTGAGCAAGTGGGGCAGTTGCGGCGTCAGGGCGAAACGCCCGATGCCCATGGCCATCATCAGGGCGATAAAGCTGGCGGTTAAGCGAATCAGAGGGGACATGGTCTGAGTTCCGTTTCGAGGATCAATGACCGTCAGGCTAGGACTGATTGACTTTCTTTAAAAATGAATAATAGTGAGAAACTTGTTCTGATTTGGAGAATGGCGTGGAATTCAGCCAATTGCGGATCTTCCAGGCGGTGGCGGAGGAGGGCTCCATTACCCGCGCTGCTGAACGCCTGCATCGTGTGCCATCCAACCTGTCGACCCGGCTCAAGCAGCTCGAAGAGCAACTCGGTGTCGAACTGTTCGTACGCGAGCGTCAGCGTTTGCAGTTGTCACCTGCGGGAAAAGTCCTCTTGGACTACACCGCCAAGCTGTTCGCCTTGCACGACGAGGCCCACGCGGCGGTGCAGGGCGGGCAACCGGCCGGGGATTTTGTCCTTGGCACCATGTACAGCACCGCTGCGATTCACCTGCCAGAGCTGTTGGCGCGTTATCACCGCCGCTATCCGGCGGTGAACCTGCAAGTGCAATCGGGACCCAGCGGCGAATTGCTCGAAGGTCTGCTCACCGGACGCCTCGATGCGGCGCTGGTGGACGGCCCGCTGGAACTGGCCGGGCTCGATGGCGTGCCGTTGTGCGACGAACGGCTGGTGCTGATCAGCGAGGCCGATCATCCGCCGGTACGCAGCGCGCTGGATGTCGAAGGACGTTCGGTGTTTACGTTTCGGCAGGGCTGTTCCTATCGGATGCGTCTGGAAGCCTGGTTCGCCCATGATCACGCGGCCATGGGCCGGGCGATGGAGATCGAGTCTTATCCGGGAATGCTCGCCTGCGTGATCGCCGGCTCCGGCGTAGCGCTGATGTCGGAGTCGATGCTCGCCAGCCTGCCGGGGCGCGAAAGTGTGGCAGTGCACCCGTTGGCCGAGCCGTTCGCCAGCGCGACCACTTGGCTGATGTGGCGCAAGGGCATGGTCGGCGCCAACCTGAATGCATGGATCGAGCAGCAGCAGGCGGTGTATCCGTCGGCAGCGATTCAGGCCCAGGCATTTGCTTGAACGAACGTCCAAGGATTTGGATCAATTCAGTAACAGATCATTGCGATGTTGGACGAGCATTGCGTAGGACTTCGGACTATTATCAGTGCGAAGGGGCTACAGAACTTCGGCCGCTCGGCACGACCCTGAAGGGGGGCATCATGAAAGAGAAAATCCAAAACTGGCTGCATGACCTGGGTGTCGCACTCGGTTTGATCGAACCGCCTCTGCAACCCATACCAATTCGCACTGACGACGAACAACGTCGCCGCCAGCAGCGCCGCCGGTAAGTCTGGCAAATCACCTGTGGCGAGGGAGCTTGCTCCCGCTGGGGCGCGTATCGGCCCCATTCATCGCCACTCAGGTGGGTCAGGTTGAGCGCGAGTGCAGCTTGCGATTGCTGCGCAATCGAGCGGGAGCAAGCTCCCTCGCCACAGAGGTTCATTCGGTCCATCGGATGTATTTAGCAATCCGTTTCAATACCGCCCGATCTCAATCAAAAACCGGCTCAAGTCGTCGACGGTCGTCGCGGTCTTGAGCATCCGGTCTTCTTCGGCGGTAGATGCCGTCAAACCCAGCTGATCCTCCAGATGGAAGATCAGTTCTTCAATATCTTCTCTATCCAACCCCAACTGCACTAGATGAGTGTTGTCGTCGAAGTCATCCCGGCCCTCCAGCAGGCGGCTGATGAAGTGGTGCACGGCTGTACGAACGGCGTCTCTGGTCATGGTTGTTCTTCGAGGGCGTTATTGTTGTTGTCCCTGGTGCTGAGTACAGCAGGCTTCAGGCGTGCCGACGCTGCCACTCGTCTATCATCTTGCGCAAATACTCCCCGGAAAAACTCCCGAAATGCCCGCCGTGCACCGTGCGGATCGGCAGCGCGCGCAAGCGTTGCAGGCTGCGGGCGTAGTCGTCGAGGTTGGAGTGGTAGGCGTTTTCGATCAGTGGCCCGTCGTAAATGATGTCGCCGCTGAACAGGGTTTCGGTCGCCGCCTCAAACAGGCTGATGCCGCCCGGTGAATGCCCTGGCGTGTGCAGCACTTGCAGGACTCGATTACCGAGATCGAGCACGTCGCCTTCTTCGATCAAACCCGTGGCCGGTGCGGCTTTGACTTGGTATTCGGCGTAGCACAACGGGCAGTCGGGGTGAGCCTCGAACATGTCATCACCGACGAAAGCCTTGCTCAGGGTGTTGTCGCCGTCGGGTTCGGCAAGGATCTGTGCTTCGGCCGGGTGTACCAGCCGTTCGGGGAATTCGTGATGCCCGGCGATGTGGTCGAAGTGGCAATGGCTGGCCACCGCCACCAGTGGTCGTTCGGTGATCCACGGCAACTGCTCGCGCAGGCTGACCAGCCCGGAACCGCTGTCCAGCAGCAAATCCTTGTCACGCCCCTGAATGTGCCAGAGGTTGCAGCGGTAAAAAGGCCGAATGTAAGGCTCGTGAATCAGGCGTATACCGTCGCTGAACTGTTTGACCTCGAACCACTGATCGCGGCTGACGATCTTCATAAGTGATTCTCCAGACGAAAAAAAACGGGTGTGGCAACCGACGCCACACCCGTCGAAGAAAGCATCAAGTCGTCATGTTTAAGCTTAGGCGGCGCTCGCCACCGGTGCCGGGCGACGGGACAGCAAGCTGACCAGCACGAAGCTCACCAGACCAACGCCCAGGCTGTAGTAGATCGGGGTGTTGGCGTCCATACCATCCTTGACCATGAACAGCAGCGCGGTGGCGAAGCCCATGCCCATGCTGGCGATAGCGCCGGCGGTGGTTGCGCGTTTCCAGAAGATTGCACCGATCAGCGGGATCAGCATGCCGCCCACCAACAGGTTGTAGGCCAGGGTCAGGGCGCTGATCACGTCGTTCACCACCAGCGCGATACCCAGCACGGCGATGCCGGTCAGCAGGGTGAACAGGCGGTTGATACCCAGACTCGACTGTTTACCGCCGCGCAGTTTCGGCAGCAGGTCTTCGGTCAGGGTGGTGGCGGCGGCGAGCAGGCCGGCGCTGGCGGTGGACATCATGGCGGCCAGTGCCGCAGCGATTACCAGGCCACGGATACCGTCCGGCAGGGACAGTTTGACGATGGCCGCAAAGGCATTGTTGACGTTGTCCAGGTCCGGGATCAGTACATGAGCGGCCATGCCGATCAGGGCGCAGGCCAGTCCGTAAAGGATGCAGTAGAAGCCTGCGAATGTACCGGCGACCTGAGCCACTTTGGCGCTTTTGACGGTGAACACACGCTGCCAGATGTCTTGGCCGATCAGGATCCCGAAGAAGTAGATCATGAAGTAGGTGATGATGGTGTCCCAGCCAATCGTGGTGAAGCTGAAGGCGGTTGCCGGCAGCTTCAACACCAATTCATCCCAACCACCGACGCGGTACAGGCAGATTGGCAACAGGATGAACATCAGGCCCACGGTCTTGATGATGAACTGGACGATGTCGGTCAGGGTCAGGGACCACATGCCACCGATCGCGGAATAAATCACCACCACGCCACCGCCGACCAATACCGACAGCCAGAACGGCAGGTCGAACAGCACTTGCAACACGGTGCCAATGGCCAGGATCGAGACCACGCCGATCATCAGCGCATACGCCAGCATGATCACCGCGCTCGCGGTGCGGGCCATCGGGTTATAGCGTTTCTCCAGTACCTGGGTAACGGTGTAGATTTTCAGTTTCAGCAGCGGTTTGGCGAGGAACAGGTTCAGCGCCACGATCCCGCAACCGAGGGCTGCGCAGAGCCAGAAACCGGAGATGCCATGGACGTAGCCCAGGCGCACGGTGCCGACGGTAGATGCGCCGCCCAGAACGGTAGCAGCCATGGTGCCCATGTACAGGCTCGGGCCGAGGTTGCGACCGGCGACCAAAAAGTCTTCGTTGGTCTTGGCCTTGCGCATGCCGTAGTAGCCGAGTATCAGCATCGCGGCGGCGTAGATGAGTACGACGAATAAATCCAAAGCCATGATGGCGTGTCTCCGATTGTCTTTTTTATGGTGAGGCGAAAATCAATCTTTGTGGGAGTACCAATTCCTGTGGGAGCGTGGCTTGCCCGCGATGGGAGCGCCGCGATCTGTCAGGCGGACCGCGTCATCGTTCATCGCGGGCAAGCCTCGCTCCCACAGGTAATGCGTTGACCACAGCTAATGCGTTGAATCAGGCGGCCTGTCGAATCGCCGGTTTACCGAGCGAATCCGTGCCCTTGCTGCGTGCATCATTCGGCCCGAACACCGCAGCCGGTTCCGGGAACAGGCTCAGCAGCGTCAGGTACACCAGCGAGGCCAGGCCGAGGGTCACCGGCAGGCTGATGTCGATGCCGCCCGCCAGATTCCCGAGTGGCCCGACAAACTGCCCCGGCAGGTTCACGAAGCACAAACCCACCAGCGCACTCGGGATCCAGGCACCCAGGCCACGCCAGTTCCAGCCGTGGGTGAACCAGTAGCGGCCACCTTTCTCGCCGCGGGTGAACACTTGCAGGTCGTCCGGGCAGTAGAAGCCGCGACGCACCAGCAGGCCGATGATCATGATCACCATCCACGGAGTGGTGCAGGTGATGATCAGCACGGCGAAGGTCGACACGCTCTGCACCAGGTTCGCCGCAAAGCGCCCGATGAAGATGAAAGCAATCGACATCACGCCAATCAGCAGCGTGGCCTTGACCCGCGACAGCACCCTCGGGAACACGCTGGACATGTCCAGCCCGGTGCCATACAGCGAGGTGGTGCCGGTGGACATGCCGCCGATCACCGCAATCAGGCACACCGGCAGGAAGAACCAGCTCGGCGACACCGCCAGCAGACCGCCGACGTAGTTGTTGGCCGCGATGTAGTCCGGTGCCTTGATCGCGACGATGGTGGCGGTGGCGAGGCCGAACAGGAACGGGATGAAGGTGGCGACCTGCGAGATCACCACGGCAGCCATGATCCGGCGCTTGGAGGTGTCACGCGGGATGTAGCGCGACCAGTCGCCGAGGAACGCCCCGAAGGAAATCGGGTTGCTCATCGCTACCAGGGCCGCGCCGATGAAGGCCGCCCAGAAACCCGGTTGACCAACGCTGACGCTGCCGGCGTAGTTCACATCGAAAGGACCGGCGAAGGCGAAGATGCCCAACAGGAACAACAGGCTGGCGCTCCACACGGCGATCTTGTTGACCCACAGCAGGAAGCGGAAACCGTAGATGCACACCGTCAGCACCAGGATCGCGAACAGGCCGTAGGCCAGGCCCAGGGTCAGGTCGGTTTCCGGCAAGCCGATCAGGCGTTTGGCGCCACCGATCAACGCATCACCCGAGCTCCACACCGAGAGCGAGAAAAAGGCGATGGCAGTCAGTAGCGACAGGAACGAACCGACGATCCGCCCATGCACGCCGAAGTGCGCACCGGACGACACGGCGTTGTTGGTGCCATTGAGCGGCCCGAACAGGCCCATCGGCGCAAGGATCAGCGAACCCAGCAACACGCCCAGCACAATCGCCCAGACGCCCGCCTGAAAAGACAGGCCGAACAGTACCGGGAAGCTGCCGAGCACGGCGGTGGCAAAGGTATTCGAACCGCCGAAGATCATCCGGAACAAGTCCGTCGGGCCTGCGGTGCGTTCGTTGTCCGGGATCTGTTCGACCCCGTAGGTTTCGATTTGCGTAAGGCTTTGGTCTTTGTTGTTGTTATTCATGATCTGCTCCGATCATAAAGGCGCGCTCATCGTGCGTGAGCGTCACCTGTTTGGCTAAGGGGGTGGCAGCCCTTCCGGCATTGCGGACAAATGTTCATGGCAGGCCAGCCATAGGCCTTGTTGTTCTTGGCCAGACGTCTGTTTCTTGAAAACAATCGTCTCGCGCTCCTGGCTGAAGTGTTGCTCCCCTTGCATGCGCAGCTCGGTGGCCACGTCATGGATGAAAATCGCCACGTCACCCAGCAGGCTGACGAAGGCGTTGCTCGAGGTGCACGACAGCACCTCGAAGCCGTCCTCGGCGCGCCAGCTGTCCCACAACGCCTGATAGGCATCGCGCGACAGCAGGGGCTGCTCGAGGGTGTAGAACACGAAGCTGGCGTCGACGCTGAATGCGCCGAAGTAGGCTTCGCGATCGTTACGGGCAAAGGCCGATACCAGCTCGGCGGCGGCTTTGAGTACCTGATCACGTTCGCTCATGACCGATCCTCAGCGATGGACCACGCCCGGCAGTACGCAGAGCATTTCGTACAGCAGGTTGGCGCCCAACAGCGAGGTATTACCGGTGGTGTCGTACGCAGGCGAGACTTCTACCAAATCGCAGCCGACCAGGTCGAGGCCTTGGCAGCCGCGCACGATTTCAATCGCCTGAATGGTCGTCAGACCGCCGATTTCCGGGGTGCCGGTGCCAGGTGCCCAGGCCGGGTCGATACCGTCGATATCGAAACTCAAGTACACCGGACCGTCGCCGACTTTCGCGCGAACTTCAGCCATCAGCGGTGCCAGGGATTTGTGCCAGCACTCTTCGGCCTGAACCACACGGAAGCCTTGATTGCGGCTCCAGTTGAAGTCATCAGCGGTGTAGCCCTGAGCCCGCAGGCCAATTTGCACTACGCGGTCGCAATCCAGAAGACCTTCTTCTACCGCGCGACGGAAGGTGGTGCCGTGGGCGATTTTCTCGCCGAACATGTGATCGTTCACATCGGCGTGAGCGTCGATGTGCACCAGGCCGACCTTGCCGTGCTTTTTATGGATGGCTCGCAGGATCGGCAGGGTGATGGTGTGATCGCCGCCGAGGGTCAGGGGGATCACATCGTGTTCGAGGATATTGTCGTAGGCCTCTTCGATGATCCGCACGGCGTCCAGCAGGTTGAAGGTGTTGATCGCCACATCACCGATGTCGGCAACCGACAGCGAATCGAACGGCGCGGCGCCGGTGGCCATGTTGTACGGGCGGATCATCACCGATTCAGCGCGGATTTCACGTGGCCCGAAACGGGTGCCGGGGCGCAGGGAAGTGCCGATGTCCAGCGGGATGCCGATAAAGGCAGCGTCCAGGCCAGCAGCGGATGGCAAATGGGGGAGTCGCAGCATGGTGGCGATGCCGCCGAAGCGCGGCATTTCGTTGCCGCCCAGTGGTTGGTGAAGAATCTTGTCCACGGGTAAGGCCTCATCGTCGTTGTTTTATTTATGTCGGTTGCACGCTCGGGGAGAGACGGGCACCGCTGGGGGCCGATTCTGCGAAATGCAGTGGCCGGGAAGAATCGCTACGGGCAAATACTTAGTTCAGATTTTTCTAAACTAATGGCGAGGGCGGAGATAGACTCTTACGCGTGATCGTTCCCACGCTCTGCGTGGGAATGCATCCACGGACGCTCCGCGTCCAGCTGTTTCCTGCATGTGACGCAGAGCGTCACGGGCTGCATTCCCACGCAGAGCGTGGGAACGATCTAGGTGCTTGGAGAGCCCCATGGCCAACGCTTTACCCGACCTGAAACTATTGCGCATCTTCGTCAGCGTGGTTCGCCATCAGGGGTTCGCCAACGCCCAGCACGAGCTCAACCTTTCGACCTCGGCGATCAGCACCTACATGAGCCAGCTCGAAGCGGCCCTCGGTCTGGTGCTGTGCCATCGCGGGCGTGGTGGTTTCAGCCTGACCAGCAAGGGCGAGCTGTTCCATCAGGAAACCCTGCGTCTATTGGCCGAGCTCGAAGGTTTCGAACAATACGCCGCCGCCCTCAAAGGCGAGTTGCGCGGCACCTTGAACCTGGGCGTGATCGACTCCACCGTCAGCGATAAGGCCTTGCCCTTTGCCGAAGCCATCGGTGCCTACAGTCAGGAACACCCGGCGGTGCATTTGCATCTGTCGGTCATGAGCCCTTACGAGCTGCAACTCGGCGTGCAGGACAACCGCCTCGACCTGGCCATCGGTGCCTTTTCCACGCGCATGAGCGGTCTGGTCTACATGCCGCTCTACCGCGAGCAGCACTGGCTGTATTGCAGCAGTCGCCATCCGCTGTTCACCGAGCGGCGTATCCCCGAGCAAGTCATCACCCAGCAGCGCATGGTCGGTCGCGGCTATTGGAGCCAGGCCGAACTGGCCCGCCACGGTTTCAAACACAGCGCGGCGACCGTGGAAAGTATGGAAGCCCAGCTGATTCTGGTGCTGTCCGGTGCCTACATCGGTTACCTGCCGGAGCACTACGCCCAGGCCTGGGCCGACAAAGGTGATTTGCGCGTGCTGCTGCCAGCGACGTTCGGTTATCAGGCGCCGTTTTCGATGATCGTACGCCGTGGCCGCAGCCGTGAACCGCTGATCCAGACCTTTCGTGATCTGCTTAAAGCACAACTGAATCAGGCTTAAGACGATGTCCAGAATCCAATGCCCACGCTGTCTACGCCCGCAAACCCATTGCCTGTGCCCGCTGATCCCGAGCCTCGACAGTCGCACTCGGGTGCTGCTGCTTCAGCATCCGAGCGAAGTGAACCATGCGCTGAACACCGCGCGGCTGGCCGTGATGGGATTGAAGAATGCCGAGTTGATTGTGGGCGAGGTGTTCGAGGATCTGCCGGCGCTGCTGAATCAGCCGGGCTATCAGGCGCGGCTACTGTTTCCCGGCGAGGAGGCGCAGCCGATGCAGGCCTGCACCGCCAATGATGAGCCGCTGCTGCTGGTGGTTCCGGACGGCACCTGGCGCAAGGCGCGCAAAATGCTGCACCTCAATCCGTTGTTGGCGGCGTTGCCCAGGGTGACATTGGCCGAAGGCGGGGTGTCGCGTTATCGCCTGCGCAAGGCGCCGGGGCCGGGGGCGCTGTCGACAGTGGAGGCGATTGTGCAGGCGTTGCAGACCCTGGAAGCGCCGAGCACGTTCGAGCCGTTGCTACGACCGTTCGAGGCGTTGATCGAGGGGCAGATTGTGGCAATGGGGGAGGAGGTTTTTCAGCGCAATCATGGGCCGAAATAGTGATCGTTCCCACGCTCTGCGTGGGAATGCATCCAGTGACGCTCTGCGTCACATCCGGGAAGGGACGCGGAGCGTCCCGGGCGGCATTCCCACGCGGAGCGTGGGAACGATCACACAGGAGCGCGTCCAGCCTATCTTTCGCGCATCGCCTCTGTCCGGGCTTTCAACACCGGTTTGAGCAGGTAATCCAGCACGCTTTTCTCCCCGGTAATAATGTCCACCGTCGCCACCATCCCCGGAATGATCAGCAGCGGTTTCAGATCCCCGCCCAAGTGATTCTTATCGGTCCGCACCTGAATCAGATAAAAGCTGTTGCCCTTGTCATCGGTGATCGTATCCGCGCCGATCAGCTCCAGCTTCGCACTCAATCCCCCATAAATCGTGTAGTCGTAAGCGCTGAACTTGACCATGGCTTTCTGGCCCGGGTGCAGGAACGCCACGTCTTGAGGCCGGACCTTGGCTTCGATCAGCAGGTTGTCTTCCAGCGGCACGATTTCCACCATGTCGTTGCCCGGCTGAACCACGCCACCGATGGTATTGACCTTCAGCATTTTGATAATGCCGTGAACCGGCGACACCACCGTGGTGCGTGTCACCCGGTCGTCGATGGCAATGCTCGAGGCAGTGATTTTCGACAGGTCGGTGCGTTTCTCATTCAGCTCTTTCGCCGCGTCCGAGCGGAAGGATTGTTCGGACTCATCGATCTTGCTTTTGATCTCATTGATTGCCGATTCGGCCCGGGGAATCGCCAGGGTCGTGGCGTTCAGCGAGCCGCGGATTTCCACCGCGCTGCGTTTGAGTCGCAGGATTTCCACCGGCGACACCGCCCCGGTGCCCACCAGCGGCGCAGACATGTTCATCTCTTGTTGCAGCAGCGCCAGGCTGGAACTGAACTGCCCTTGCTTGGAACGGAATTCCGCCAGCTCCTGGGTTTTCTGCCGAAGTTGTTCGGTCAGTGTGCGCTGCTCGCTGGCCAGTCTGCGTTGGCGTTGTTCGTACAGCGAGCGTTCGTCCTCGGCCACTTGCGGCGCCTTGGCGATCACTTCCGCGGACAGCTTGAACGGCCGGCCTTCCGCTTCGGCGGACAGCCGTTCGACCTGTGCGGTCAGTGCATAACGATCCGCTTCACTTTCACCTTTGTTCGACAGGAATCGCGTGTCATCCAGGCGCAGCAAGGTGTCGCCCTTGTTCACCATTTGCCCTTCGCGCACGAAAATTTCCGTGACGATGCCGCCCTCCAGGTTCTGGATTACTTGAATCTTGCTCGACGGAATCGCCTTGCCTTCACCTGTGGTGACTTCCTGCAACACGGCGAACTTGGCCCAAACCAGTGCGGTGATCAGCAGCGCCGCTGCCAGCCACACGGTGATCCGCGACCAGCGCGGCGAATCCTGCAACGAGGCGCCGGCGGTTTCCGGCATGAATTCGACTTCGGCACTTTTGCCGAAACTGTTGAAGTAGCCACGGGAACCTTGATCCGCAGACATGGGCAACTCCTAAACCGTCGCAGAGCCAACGCGGCCCTTGCGCAATGCATCGATGACCGCTTCTTTGGGGCCGTCGGCGACGATCCGGCCGTTGTCCAGCACCACCAACCGGTCCACCAGGCTGAGCATCGAGGTGCGGTGAGTGACCAGCAGCAGGGTTTTGCCCTGAATCCAGCCGTGAAGTTTCTGTCGCAGGACGTCTTCGCTGCTGTTGTCCATGGCGCTGGTGGGTTCATCGAGCAGCATGATCGGCGGGTCGAGCAACAAGGCCCGCGCCAACAATACCGCTTGCCGTTGCCCGCCCGACAGCAGCTGACCGCGTTCGCCCACCGGCCGGTCGAAGCCCTGGGGATGTTGGCGAGCCAGTTCGGTGACGCCGGTCAGTTCGGCGACTTCAAGCATCCGCGCATCGCTGATGTAACGGGCACCGAGGGTCAGGTTGTCGCGCAGGCTGCCGGCCAGCAGCGGCAGGTCGTGGGCGACGTAGCCGATCTGTTGACGCAGGTCGGCGACGTCCAGTTGCCGCAGGTCCAGGCCATCGAGCAGCAACTGGCCTTCTTCCGGCGCATAGAACCCCATCACCAGTCGCGCCAATGTGCTTTTACCCGAACCGCTGCGGCCGATGATGCCGATCCGTTCGCCGGGTTTCATGCTGAAGCTGACATTGGCCAGGGCCGGGGCGTTCTGGCCGTTGTAGTGGAACGTCACGCCGCTGACAGCCAGTGCGCCTTGCAGTTGCGTGCGCTCCAATGGCCGCTGTTTGGCGTCACGTTCTTGCGGCAACGACATCAGCGCATCGGTGCTTTTCATGGTCAGTTGTGCTTGCTGATAACGGGTGATCAGCCCGGCGATCTGCCCCAGCGGCGCGAGCACGCGGCTGCCAAGCATGTAGGTCGCCACCAGCGCACCGACGCTGAGGTTGCCGGCGATGATGCTGTAGACCCCGGCGACGATGGTCGCCATGCCGGAGAATTGCTGAATGAACAGCGTGCCGTTGGTGGCCAGCGCCGAGAGGTTGCGCGCATGGCTGTCGAGGCGGGTGAGGGCGCCGTGGGTGCTTTCCCATGTGTGCTGGCGTTCGCTTTCGGCGCTGCACGCCTTGAGGGTTTCCAGGCCGCCGAGGGTTTCGATCAGCAGGGCCTGGCGTTCGGCGCCCAGGCTCAGACTCTTCTGCACGGTGTCGCGCAGACGTGCCTGAATCACCATGGCAAAGATGATTGTGATGGGGAAGGCCAACAGCGGAATCACCACCAGCCAGCCACCGAGCAGGCCGATCACCACCAGCATCAACACCGCGAAGGGCAGGTCGATCAGGCTGGTCAGCGTGACGGCGGTGAGAAATTCCCGCAGACCCTGAAAGTCATGAATGCTCTGGGCGAAACCACCGATGGTCGCTGGTCGCGCTTTCATCGCCATGCCGGTGATGCGTTCGAACAAGGTCGCCGAAAGAATCACGTCGGTTTTCTTCCCGGCGGTGTCCAGCAAGTGCGCGCGAACCACCCGCAGCACCAGTTCGAACCCGGTGCCGATCAGCAAGCCGATCGACAGCACCCACAACGTTGAAGTGGCCTGGTTCGGCACCACCCGGTCGTAGGTCTGCATCACGAACAGCGGCACCATCAGCCCCAACAGGTTGATCAGGAAACTCGCCAGAATCGCATCGCTGTACAGCCACTTCGACAACTTCAACGTGTCGCGAAACCACGCTTCCACTCGCGGCACCAGCGGCGCGCGCAAGTCTTCGAGTTCATGCCGCGGCCGGGCGAACAAGGCCTGGCCGCTGTAGTTGGCGGTCAGCTCGTCCGTGCTGACCCATTGTTCTCCGCCGTCGGCTTCGCTCGGCAGGATCAACGCCTGACCGTCATCGCCGAAGCGACGCAAGATAGCGCAGCGGCCATGGTTGAGGATCAGCATCACAGGCAGGTTGAGCGCGGAAATATCCCCCAGTTCACGGCGCAACACACGCGCCTGCAAACTGGCCCGGGCCGCTGCGCGCGGCAGCAGGTCCAGGCTCAAGCGTTGGTGTGCCAATGGCAGCCCGGCACTCAGGCTGGCGCGACTGACCGTCGCGCCATGAAGTTTGCAGAGGATCAACAGACCGTCCAGAAGCGGGTCATCGAAGCTCAGGCGCGGATCGACACCCGTGTTGCCGGTTTCCATGCTGGTCACATTGATCGCTCCCTTTGCGCTACTTCATATGAGCTACTTCAGTTCAGGCAAACGCGCTTCGTTTTTCACTTCGGTGGAGGCGATCGCATCGGCGGGCAGCACCACCCGTTGTTTGCTCAGCAACTGACCCATGTTCGCCAGCACGCGGTACATCGAAAACTCCTCGGTGTAGCGCACTTCGGTGTAGCGGCGGTTGGCGTTGTAGAGCTCGTTTTCACTGTCGAGCAAGTCGAGCAGGGTCCGTTGGCCAAGACCGAACTGATCCTGATACGCAGCGCGCACACGGGTGGTGGTCTCGGCGTATTCACGGGCGGTCGGGGTTTGTTTCTTGGCGTTGAGCATGGCGTTCCAGGCCAGGTGGATGTTCTCATTGAGTTGGCGCAGGGCGTTGTTGCGGATGTCCAGCGCCTGGTTGATCTGGTGCGCATTGGAGGCCAGCCGGGCCTTGTCGCTGCCGCCACGGAACAGGTTGTAGTTCATCACCACACCCACTCGCCATTCGTTGTCGTGGCCTTCGTCGCCCTGAATATTGTTATTCGCGCCCACCGCCGCTTCAGCGTCAAAACGCGGGTAGAACGGCGACTTGGAGACTTCGTACTGGCTCTCGGCCGATTGCACATCGGCCTGGGCGGATTTCAGGTACGGGTTGTTTTCCACCATGCTCTGCTGGGCTTCCGGCAGGGTGGCGGGCAATTCGCCGCGAGTCGATGGCGGCGCTTCGAGTTCATCGGGCATGCGCCCCACGACGCTGTAGAAGTTCGTCTCGGCATCGGCCAGATCGACTTCGGCGGTGTCGAGGTTGTTTTGCGCCAGCGCCCGGCGAGCGGTGGACTGATCGGAGTCGGCGTTGCTGCCGACCCCACGCTGGGTGCGCAGGCCGATCTGATCGTTGACACGCATGTGCGCTTGCAGGTTGTTCTTGGCCAGGGTCACCAGTTCGCGACGCTTGAGCACTTCGAGGTACACCTCGACGGTGCGCAGGGCCAGATCCTGGGCGGTGCCCTGAGCGTAATAGGCTCGCGAGTTGGCCACGCCTTTGGTGCGCGCGACCTCGTTGGAGGTGTTGAAACCGTCGAACAGCATCTGCCGCAGGCGCAGTTCCGATTGGGTGTAGGTGAGGATTTCGGTGTGGTGATTGCCCTGCGCCCGAGTGGTGGTGTTATCGCTGTACCCGCGCCCGTAGCCGGCGTTCAAATCCACCGATGGATAAAAGCCCCCTTTGGCGACTTTAATCTGCTCGTCGGCCGAGAGCCGGGCATCGACCCGCGACGACAGTTCCGGGTGGGTCGCAATGGTGCTCTGGATCGCCTCGGTCAATGACATCGCCTGAGCCTGAGAAGTGCAGGCCATGGCCAGCAAAATCGCGCTGCAGAGGGGGGTTAAAACGCGCATGGATGCCTCTCCCTGATTCCTGATGGTGCTTAGTGAGTTGCCAAATATTTGACGTTATTTTTAAGTGAAACCGTCTCACGCTTGTTACAACAGAGCTAAGAACATCCTGAAGAGAAGCTAAGAAGGATTTCTCATAAGACATATGCCGAAAAAAACTTATGCGCTCTGAAAAATCCAGCACATTGTTCAATGCGAAAGCCTTGTTTTTATGAGCTCTCAGAGCATCGACGGGCTTTATAAAAGTTCCATTCACTTTTCGACACAGGGCGAAGAAGTGCTGGAGGGGAGGGAAGCGAGACGGTTTTAAAGTGACAGTTTTTTGTCGCTCGAGTGATTCAAAACCGTTACGCATCGTTCGCAGGCCGGTTATTTGGAAGTGGGCCCCGATGCCATTGATTGCAGAGGGTTTTATCCCGATCCAGAAATCTCCCTCGCGAGTGACATGCCTGGCGAGAGCGTCGGGAGGCAGCGGTTTACGTCAGGTAAACGCTTTCTCGGTAAACAATCCGCCTAGGCAACCTGCCTGAACCATGAGCACGTCTTCGCGCAAACAGGATGCCGACAGCAGTTGGCAGCGGAGGAAATGCACATGGCAACGCTCATCGGTATCGTCAGTAAGGTCATCGGTCAGGTGTACGCAGTGGCGGGTGATGGCACCCGACGCACTCTGGTCGAGGGCGATCGGCTGTTTGCCGGCGAGCAACTGGTCACCGGGGCCGAAGGCGCGGTGGCGGTGCATCTGCAAAACGGCCAGGAGCTGACCCTGGGGCGTGATAGCAGCCTGCAGATGACGAGCCAATTACTGGCGCATCAGGTCCCGCACGTGGAGGCCGCCGATGCGGTGACGCCGAGCCAGGCGCAACTGACCGATGTCGAGCAACTGCAAAAAGCCATTGCCGCCGGCGCCGACCCGACCCAGACCGGTGAAGCCACCGCCGCCGGGCCGGGCGCAACGGGCGCGCCGGGTGGATTGGGCGGCGGTCATAGTTTTGTGTTGCTGGAGGAAGTGGGGGGCCGGGTCGACCCCACGATTGGTTTCCCCACCGCGGGCTTCAACGGTATTCCCGAATTCCTCCTGGAACGCCGGGACCCGGACAACGGCGACAACGGTGCAGGTGGCGCGGGGGGGACAGGCGCGCCGAATAACCCGGTCACCCTCATTGGCCTGTCGGTGGCGGGAGGCGAACTGACCCTCAATGAAGCCCACCTGGCGGACGGTTCGGCCAGCAACCCCGGAGCGCTGATTCAAAACGGCACCTTCACAGTCATTGCGGCTGACGGGCTGAACAGTCTGAGCATCGGCGGGATCAACGTGATCAGTGGCGGTGTGGCTGTCGGTTTCCCGCAGTCGATCACCACTCAACTGGGCAACACCCTGACGATCACCGGCTACAACCCGGCCACCGGCGTGGTGAGTTACAGCTACACCCTGGTCGGCAACGAAATCCACGCGGCTGGTGACGGTGCCAACAACCTCAGCGAACAGTTCACCGTGGTCGCGAGTGACAGCAACGGCGATACCGCCACCGGTTCGCTGGACGTCAACATCACCGACGATGTGCCCAAAGCCATCGGCGACACCAACGCCAATACCGGCTCGGAAACCCTGCTGACCCTGACCGGCAGCGTGCTGCCCAATGACCTCCAGGGCGCCGACCGCATTGCCACCGGCCCCGACAGCGGGCCGATCATCGGCGGCACGTTCAACGGGACTTACGGCACACTGGTGCTCAACGCCAATGGCACGTACACCTACACCCTGAACACCAGCGACGCCGACTTCAAAGCCCTGAACGGTGGTGGCAACGCTACCGAGAGTTTCGTCTACACCCTCACCGATTCCGATGGCGATACCAGCACCGCGACGCTGGTGCTGAATATCCAGAACAGCGATGACCCAGTGACCCTCGATGGTCTGAATGTCGAAGGCGGGGAGCTGACGGTTTATGAGAAAAACCTCAGCGACGGCACCAGCCCCAACACACCGGCCTTGACCCAGAGCGGCACCTTCACTGTCACCGCCCTCGACGGTTTGCAAACCCTGACCGTGGGCGGCATCGCGGTGGTCACCAGCGGTGTGGCCGCGGGCTTCCCGCAATCGATTGTCACTGCGCTCGGCAATACGCTGACCATCACCGGTTTCAACAGCACGACCGGCGTGGTCAGCTACAGCTACACCCTGACGGATAATGAAACTCACCCGAACGCCAACGGCGCCAACAGCATCACCGAGAACCTCAATGTCGTCGCCACCGACGTCGACGGCAGCACGGCATTGGGTCAGATCAACGTCAACATCGTCGATGACTTGCCCACAGCCCATCCTGATCTCGCCACGATAGCCGAGGGCGCAACGGCCTCGGGCAACGTGCTGAACAATGACGTGGGTGGCGCCGACGGCCCGGCGCTCAGTGGCGCGGTGGTCGGCGTGCGCGCCGGCAGTGACACGTCGACTTCAGCCATCGGCGGCTTGAATACGCAAATCAACGGCACCTACGGCTACCTGACTCTGGATGCCAACGGTAACGCCGTGTACCACAGCAATCCGAACTCGGTCAGCGCACCGGGCGCCACGGACGTGTTCACCTACACCGTGCGTGATGCCGATGGCGATGAAAGCACCACGACCATCACCGTCAACGTGGCCGACTGCACCCTTGTAGCGGCCAGCGATAGCGACGTGACGGTTCACGAAAAAGCCCTGGATTTGACCAAGGACGGCCAGGACCTGGCAGTGGGCACAGTCACCGGCAGCGAGCCTGGTAACCCAGGTGAAACCGCCTCCGGAACGTTGGTCGGCTCGGTCACCGGCACCACGGGCGCGATCACTTACACCCTGGTCGGCAGCGCCACCGGAACCTACGGGCAGATCCTGCTCAACCCCGACGGTTCCTACACCTACACCCTGACTTCCGCGCCAGCGACCACGCCCAGCGCGAACAACGGGCCGAACACCCTGAGCGAAAGTTTCACCTATCAAGCGACCGATCCCTTGGGCAACAGCGTCACCAGTACCATCGTGATCAACATCGTCGATGACGTCCCCATTGCTCACGCCGATGCCGTCTCGGTGGTGGAGGGCGGTACGGTCAGCGGGAATGTGTTGGGCAATGATGTGCTGGGTGCTGACGGCCCTGCGTCGGGTGGTGCAGTGGTCGGCGTGCGCGCCGGCAGCGACACTTCGACTTCAGCCATTGGCGGCCTGAACACGCAAATCAACGGTACCTACGGCTACCTGACTCTGGATGCCAACGGCAACGCCGTGTACCACAGCAATCCGAACTCGGTCAGCGCGCCGGGCGCCACGGACGTGTTCACCTACACCGTGCGTGATGCCGATGGCGATGAAAGCACCACGACCATTACCATCGACGTGGCCAACTGCTCCCTCGTCGTGGCTCCCGATACCGACGTGACGGTTCAGGAAAAAGCCCTGGATTTGACCAAGGATGGACAGGACCTGGCGGCGGGTACGGTTACCGGCAGTGAGCCTGGCAATACCGGCGAAACTGCCAGCGGCACCTTGGTCGGTTCCGTCACCGGCGCCACTGGCGTGATCACTTACACGTTGGTCGGTAGCACCACCGGGACCTATGGGCAAATCCTGCTCAACCCGGATGGCAGTTACACCTACACCCTGACGTCCGCACCAGCGACCACGCCCCATGCCAACGACGGACCGAACACCCTGAGCGAAAGTTTCACCTATCAGGCCACCGATTCTCTAGGCAACAGCGTCACCAGTACCATCGTGATCAACATCGTCGATGACGTGCCGACTGCTTACTGCGATTCAGTCGCGGTGGTGGAGGGCGGGACAGTCAGCGGTAATGTACTGGACAACGATGTGCTCGGTGCTGACGGCCCCGCATTGGGAGGTGCGGTGGTCGGCGTGCGCGCCGGCAGCGACACCTCGACCTCGGCCATCGGCGGTTTGAACACGCAAATCAACGGCACCTACGGCTACCTGACGCTGGATGCCAACGGCAACGCCGTGTACCACAGCAACCCGAACTCGGTCGGCGAGCCGGGCGCCACGGATGTATTCACCTACACTGTGCGCGATGCTGATGGCGATGAAAGCACCACGACCCTGACCATCGACGTGTCCAACAACTGCCTCGTAACGGTCACCGATACCGACGTGACCGTCTACGAAAAAGCCCTGGATTTGACTCGGGACGGCCAGGACCTGGCAGCAGGCACGGTCACTGGCAGCGAGCCGGGCAACACCGGTGAAACCGGCTCCGGGACGCTGGTCGGTGCGGTCACCGGCGCCAGCGGCGCGATCACCTACACCCTGGTCGGCAGCGCCACCGGAACCTACGGGCAGATCCTGCTCAACCCCGACGGCAGCTACACCTACACCCTGACCTCGGCGCCGAAAACTTCGCCCAACGCCAACGACGGCGCGAATACGCTGAACGAAAGCTTCACCTATACCGCCACCGATGCCGTGGGCAACAGCACCACCGGCACCCTTGTGGTCAGCATCGTCGATGACGTGCCGTCTAACGCCGTCGCCTCGGACCGTTCGGTGCCCGCGGTGCAGATCGACTCCAACCTGCTGCTGGTGATCGACGTGTCCGGGAGCATGGACGACCCCTCCGGCGTATCGGGCCTGTCGCGGCTGGACCTGGCCAAGCAGGCGATCAGCGCACTGCTCGACAAGTACGACAATCTGGGCGACGTGAAGGTGCAGATCGTCACCTTCAGCAGCAGCGCCACGGACCAGACGTCGATCTGGGTCGATGTGGCGACGGCCAAGTCGATTATCGCGACGTTGACGGCGGACGGCGGGACCAACTACGACGCGGCCGTAGCGACCATGCAAAGTGCGTTCAACACCACGGGCAAACTCATCGGGGCGCAGAACGTCGGCTACTTCTTCTCCGATGGCAAACCCAACGAAGGCGACATCGGCCCCGCGGACGAGACCGCCCTCAAAGCCTTCCTCGACGCCAATGGCATCAAGAACTACGCCATCGGCCTGGGCAGCGGTGTCAGTAACGACAGCCTCGATCCAGTGGCCTATGACGGCAGTACGCACACCGACACCAATGCCGTGGTGGTGACCGACCTCAATCAACTCAACTCGATACTCTCGGGCACCGTGCAAGGCGCGCCGGTTACCGGCTCGCTGCTGGGCGAGGGCGAGGGCGGTACGTTCGGTGCCGATGGTGGCTTCATTAAAACCATCACCGTCGATGGCACCACTTATACCTATGACCCCAAAGGCAACAGCAACCAGGGTTCGCTGAGCTTCAGCGGCGGCACCAACCACGGCACCTTCAACACCGCCAACAACACCTTGAGTATCGCCACCGACAACAGCGGCACGCTGCTGGTGAACCTCGACACCGGCGAGTACACCTACACCTCGCAGACAACCACAGCCGTGGCGATCAGCGAAAACATCGGCTTTACCGCCAGCGACAACGACGGCGATCTGGCCAGCTCCACCCTGGTGATCAACGTGATTCCGAACACGCCACCGGTGGCGGTCGATGACCACGTCATCACCAACGTGCTGTCGGGCAGCATTGTGCTGCCGGGGGAATTGCTGCTGGCCAACGACACCGACATCAATGGCGACCCGCTCACCGCATCGCCTACCACCTTCAATACCGGGTGGCTGATCAAGGGCGCGGACTTTACCGGCACCAACCCGAACTTCAGCTTCACCGGAAATAACGTCCAGGCAGTGACCATCGCCCGCAGTGCATTCGTCGCCAACACCGCAGCCATGACGGCAGTATTGGTGGTCAGCGGAGCACTGGGGTCGGTCAACGCTAACAATACCAATGATGAGGACCGGATCACCGTCAACCTCAAACAGGGTGAAACCCTCAACCTGGACCACAACCTGGCGGCCGGTCATATCACCATGGAGTACTCGGTCAACGGGGGTGCTTATGTTGCTCTCGCTGACGGCCAGACCCTGACCGCCACGGCGGACGGCACGTACCAGATCCACCTCACCAACATTGACGACGGTGGTCCGGGCAACAGCGGCAAGGGCGCGGAAAACTACCAGCTGACCATGACCATCAACTACGCCGGAGCCCAAGCCAGCACCCCGGACTTCCACGGCAGCTACACCGCCAACGACAACCACGGTGGCAGCGACTCGGCCAATGTGACCATCAGCTATCAGGATGGCCATACGCTGACCGGCACTTCCGGCGACGACGTACTGGTGGCGGGCGCTGGCAACAACGTCATCAATGCCGGCGACGGCAATGATGTGCTCACCGCAGGGTCAGGCAATAACGAAATGCACGGCGGCGCCGGCAATGACTTGCTGTTCAGCGGAGCGGGCAATGACCTGCTCGACGGCGGCACCGGCAACGACACCGCGAGCTATGCGCACGCCACCGCCGGGGTCACTGTCGATCTGGGGCTGCTTACCGCGCAGAACACCCTTGGCGCGGGCACCGACACCTTGACCGGCATCGAAAACCTCACCGGCTCAAATTTCAACGACAGCCTCATGGGTGACAACAACAGCAACATCATCAACGGCGGTTTGGGTAACGATGTGCTCAACGGCGGGGGCGGTGACGACTTCCTTATCGGTGGCCTGGGCAACAACACCCTCACCGGCGGCAGCGGCACCGACACCGACACCTTCCAGTGGCTCAAGGGCAACAGCGGCCACGACGTCATCACCGACTTCACCCCAGGCACCGACAAACTCGACCTGTCGCAACTGCTGCAAGGCGAAAACGGCACTGCGGCGTCACTGGATGACTACCTGCACTTCACCGTCAGCGGCAGTGGTGCGTCGGTGATTACCAGCATCGACGTCAGCGCCATGGCCGGCGCCACGCCGAACCAGACCATCGACCTGGCGGGGGTGAACCTGGCCAGCCATTACGGTGTAACGCCGGGGGCGGGTGGGGTGATTGCCGGCGGCGCGGATACGGCGACGATCATCAACGGCATGCTCAATGATCATTCGTTGAAGGTGGATACCGTGTGATCTGAAACGACAAAACCCGCCATTTCTGTGAGAAGGAATGGCGGGTTGATCGTTCCCACGCTCTGCGTGGGAATGCCTCAACGGACGCTCTGCGTTCGGCTCTGGAAGGGACGCGGAGCGTCCCGGGCTGCATTCCCACGCAGAGCGTGGGAACGATCAGTGCGTCTGTTAGCCCTGCGGGTCGAGATTATCCAGCACCCGATTCACCGCCAACTCCCCCAGCATGACCACCGATTGAATCCCCAGCATCATGTTGCGCTGTGGGATGTCCATCAACCCGGCGAATTCACTGAGCATCACGCTGGCTGAGGCCAGGGATTCGCAGGCGTTGACCAGCAGGGTTTCGTTATCGACCTTGGCGCCGACGTGGTAAATGGTGCTGGGTTTGCGCTTGGTGTCTTTGGGGGTGGGTGGTTTGAGGTAGTGATCGAGGGCGCGGTCGGCGGCTTCGTTGAGTTTTTTCGAATCGAGGGATTCGTAGGGGGATGTTGGATCGGTTTCAGGGGGGTTGGGTGTGGCTTTGAACATGGTGAAGCTCCTTGATGAGTGGAGCTACCGCCGTTCGCGGTCAAACGAACAAGGTGGCAGCTGTACGCGGGTTGACCGACCGGACATCAAGGAATCCGGCACACCCGAAGGTGTCCCACGCACAGCCACCGCGACACGATATTTCAGACATGCCTGAAATAGGTCTTGGACGCTGGCGCGCCTTGATTTATTCGGACGGTCAAATCCGATCGCTGATTCGTCAGCGACCCGGAAACGATAGGGCCCGACACCAAGACACACAAGCCGGCGGATTCTGGCGCAGCTGTAGGCAGCGACGCAAGGTTGTGTAGCCTGAGAGAGTTTCTGGAGATGTCGATTAAACATCTTTGTTTATTGATCACTCAGGCCCTGGTTCAGGCGGAGCGAACGGTAAATAAATACGTCCCCTTTTCGCTGTGTTCGCCGCCATATCGCGGTTGAGCACAATCTCATGGAGCTGCCGAAGGATGCGATCTTTTGATCTACAAACCCTGTGTCCACGGCACATCTGAAGCTTTGCGGAACGAGGTTATCCAGCATCCTGTTCACCGCCAGTTCACCCAACATGACGGACTGTTGAATACCGAGCAGGGTATGGTACTGCGGGCAGTTCAGCAGCCCCGCGAAATCGCTCAACATGACCTCGCTGACGCCTCGCTTCAAGGAACCCGGCGCACCGAAGTGCCCCACGTATAGCCGCCATAGACCAATTGACGAAACTGTCGATTGGTCTATGGCGACACTGACGAGCCTTGATTTTACTCTCGTTTCAGTTTCTCGGTACGAGCGCAATAATCCCTCGGCGTGTTGTATCTGTGTCACTAGGGCCATATGTCGAAAGCCGATACATGTTTTCGACCGCCGACCTTACATAACCTAACGCTCCATTTGAGTTGTATATGTAATAATTTGAGGCGTCAAAGTTTAATAGGGTATGAGTGGGATTTACTAATGAGTTATTAAGCAGTGTTGAGATAATTTGAGCAATAGGTGCGCCTCCTATTGATCTAATGTATGCAAGAGCTTCTGGACCCGTTCTCGTTTGGTTATGCTCGACTTTAAGGTCATATGTCTCAACCACCTGGACAATGTAACTGGAGGTTTGTTTGGTCTCATCAGTGACAGTGATGGTCGCGGATCCATTCCTCAAACCGGTGACTGTTCCGGTCGACGAATTGACCTGCGCTACTAGGGGGGCGGATGAACTATAGCTGTAAGGAGGATTGCCCTGGCTGGGGGTTCGTGTCCGGCTGTAATTTGGGCGAGGGTGCATAGTGAAGGTCGGATGAAAAAGTTTGTAACCGGACATACGTATCCCACTTGTCTCCATGACTAGCTTGATCTTGAAGGCTGTAATATAGCTCCGCACCGGAAAACTCACCGCTGTCGACTCATTAGACATACGATCAAAATTCACTTTGAAAGTGATCTTCACACTGCTGTAATTCTTAAGTTTGCCAAACCATTCTAAGGGAATAGGGGAACTTAGCCCTGACGCGGAAGAATACTCAGTTCCGCTAAAAACCACTACTTCAGTCGCATTGCCGTTCTTGTCGATCCCGTCATACCGCAACCAGATAAATTGCCCGACCTCCTGTCCTAGCCATTGCGCGATAGTCAGCGCATCTGTCGCAACCAGCTCCGAAACATCCAGTTCCTGCCCGGTTCGCCCGGCGATCACCGGTGTAGGCAAGCGCGCATCCCCATCCGCAATCTTCAACACACTCAGCTTCAGTACCGGCGACTTGCCAATCTGTGCGTCGTTTCGGTTCAAATTCCACCGCAGCTCAATATCCTTCCCTTGGCGCTCAGCTAGAAACGCCGGGGTCAGAATAGTATTGGTGCGTTTGTTACTGTTGAACGCCACCAGTGGAAATTGCGGCGAACCTGCAGGCGGATTAAGCTCCACCAACCGAGCCCTGTCCCCTTCCAGCGCCCCTAAGTGTTCAATGCGCACCGTCACCCCCTTCGGATAGGCCAACGGATCAATCGGGCTCACCGCAGGCGCCACCGGAAACGGCGGTAGCAAATCAACACTTGCTCTGCCGATGACCTCGACAGTGGTAATTTTGGACGTGGCGAAAACAGCCCCGTTTCTGACCTGCTCATATTTCACCCGCACAACGCTCTCCGCAATCACCTTGGCATTGGGCACCATCAGCTTGTAGGTGAATGGAGTCCGCGCAACATCCATTTCAACTGTGTGCTCCACGACAGCTCCGCTGAGCAGGGTGGCGCTGTAACTCACGCGGATTTTGTCATTGGACTGCCACTGTGGGGCAAAAACATGCACCAGTACCGTCAGGTCTTTCGTACCGAGTTTGCCAAGATCGATAGTGTTTGGGTCATCGCTTGGATCGTCCGGGTCTTCGGCCACATCTGGCTTGACCAGGCGCCTTTCCGCAAGATGCACGTCCACCAGCTCCGCACCTGACCACGGCGAGTCGGTGTCCGGGCCGTTACCCAATTGGTCAGTAACGGTGAAGGAAATTGGGAATTTCGGATTATCCTTGGCTGCCACGAACACGGCTTCCTCGACCATCACGCAAATGGTCGTGGGTTCCGGCGAGGGAATGGCAGGCGCTTCAGCGACAGTGACCGTCCGGTAAACATCCTGGCCGTTTAAGTTCAGCCTGAGGTAGTCATACGGGCGGCAAAAGGGGTATGAACAACAAACCAGCACACCTTGTTTCGCGCGGTCGGCATCGATGCCATCGTCGGTCACATCCTGCGGCAGGATGACTTTCAGTTCGGAGTGAGCCTTGTCGCCAGGGGTGCGGTCTTCCATACCGGGGCGAATGGCGTTGTACAGTAATGTCAGAACCGGTGTTGAGGTGCCGATATTCTGACTGCCGCGGGTGATGGTATAGACGAGTTCATTGAGCCGGTCAGACAGTAACAACCCTTTCGGGAGGTATAACGTGTTGACGGCGTTCTCTTCGCCTCGCTCAATGGGTTTGCTGGCCTTGGTCTCCCCGTTCAACACCAGTGCAATGACATCACCCGGGCGCACCGTGCCGGCGAGCGCCGGGGGGATATCCACTTTCAAGCCCTCGGGCTTGAGGTCATACGCACGTTGCGGCACCCCATAATGGGCACCGACCACGGGCGTGGTTGCTTCGGGAATACTGGGTGGAAACAGTGCGAGTACGGTGATGTCGGGTGATTCGGGCGTGGTCATGTCTGAGGCTCCTGCGTAATGATGACGGGCAGGAGTTATCAGAACGCTTTGCGGAGAAATGCGCACCTGTCAGATCTGACAGGTGGATGCGTGTTTCCGACCGGCGGTGCAACGCTATGAACTCTCGTTTCTGCTGGATACCTCTCAGCCGAGGCCGAAACGACAAAACCCCTCCCAAAGCCCACTGAGCCTGTGGAGAGCAGCGGGCTTTTTGCTGGGGTTTGAGGTTCTATCGCGGCTCAGGTCGCCTCGTTCAGGTATTTGCCCACGGTCGCCACGTTATCGAGCGAGTACTGCTTGCTCAGGTTGGCGATCATTTTGTTCAGGGCTTCGGTCACGTTGAACTGATTGGTGGAGCTATCAGTGTTCTGCTCGCGACCGGCTTGCAGGGCGGTTTTCAGTTCATCGCTGCTGACGCCCCCGCTGCTATCGCTGTCCAGAACCTTGAGCAAGGCGGCGCTGGTGTCGGTGCTGGTCGACGAGGTGCTGTCGCTGGCCAGGGCGCTGCTCAGTTCGGTGGCGGTGACACTGCCGTCGCTGTCGGTATCGAGCTGGCTGAACAGCTCTTCGCTGGACACTTGCTGAGGCGGTGGTGGCGGTGGGGTCAGGCTGGCGACGAGTTCGTCCTGGCTGACGGTGCCGTCTTCGTTCTTGTCCAGGGCCGAGAAGATTTCTGTGCTGTCGGCGGTGCTGCCGGCGCGGGTCAGGCCGTTGCTCAATTCATCGCTGCTGATGGCGCCGTCGCCGTCCGTGTCCAGGGCGCTGATCAGCGCATCGGCCAGTTCGGTGCTCGGCGCCTGATCACGCGGTGGCGGCGGAGGAGGGGCCATTGCGGCCATTTCCTCGCTGCTCAGGCTACCGCTTTCGTCACTGTCCAGGTCGCTGAAGTTTTTGCTCAGGCTGACCAGCAGACCGTCGTCGGTTTTCTGCGACAGGGCGCTCGTGAGCTCGTCCTGATCCACCGCGCCGTCGCTGTTGCTATCGAGTTTGGTGAGCAATTCTTTCTGGAATTGCTGGCTGCGGGCACTGTTGGTGGAGGTGCTGCTGGTGCTGGTATAGCTCGTGTAGTTGCTGACACTACCGATCATGGTGCTCACTCCTTGGAATGGGAAACCGGTGAGTGCACCGGCCTATGCAGCCTCAAGGGGTGAGTTGTCGTGGGTATGTGGGGTTTGTACCGTCCGGTACACAAACACAAATATCAGGCCAGCATCAAATCCTGTGGGAGCGGGCTTGCCCGCGATGAGGCCGGAAAATTCAACATCGATGTTGACTGTCAGACCGCTATCGCGGGCAAGCCCGCTCCCACAGGGGAGTCGTTGTGGTTTAGACACGAGGTAGGCGGATGACCGCCGTCAGGCCGCCACCGGACGTCTCTTCCAGGCTCAACTGCCCACCCAAACGCTCCGCTGCTTCCCGGGCGATGGTCATGCCCAGACCGACGCCGCCGGAGTTGCGATTACGTGAACCTTCCAGGCGAAAGAACGGTTCAAACACCGCTTCACGTTTATCCGCCGCGATACCCGGGCCATGGTCGATGACCCGGATCACCAGTGCCTCGCGGCTGTCTTCAAGCGTGATCAGCGCGTCCCCGGCATAACGCAAGGCGTTATCCAGCAAGTTGTTGATACATGAACGCAAGGCCATCGGCTGAACCTGCAACGGCGCGCAATGGCCGCTGGCCTGAACGTTGGAACCCTGGTCCTGGGCGTTTTCGCTCAGGGATTCCACCAGCGCCTGCACGTCCATCCATTGTGGCGCCTCGCTAGTGCGCTGTTCATGCAGGTAGGTGAGGGTGGAATCGAGCATGCTGATCATGTCGTCCAGGTCCTGACGCATCTGGCCTTGCAGCTTCTCGTCGTCGATCTGTTCCAGTCGCAGCTTGAGTCGCGACAGCGGCGTGCGCAAATCATGGGACACCGCGCCGAGCATGCGCGAACGCTGCTGCACTTGTTCCAGAATGCGTTTTTGCATCAGGTTGAACGTGTGCGCCGCTTGCCGCGCTTCCCGTGGCCCCGACTCATCCAGCGGTGGACTGTCGAGATTTTCACTCAGGCGCTCGGCGGCGTCGCTCAGGCGTTGAATCGGGCGGGTCAGCAGCTTGGCGCCGTACCAGGCGGCGATGATCAGCGAGACAAACTGAAAGGTCAGCGGCACCAGCGGCCCGCCGAACCATGGCCGTGGCGGCCGGTTACCGAAGCGCGAGTCCGGCGGTGGGCGTTGTCCGTCGAAGCGTTCGGAAAATTCCGACGGCGGAGGAGGGGGAGGCGGTGGACCGTAATGCCTGAACCAGAAGAACGCCAACAGGTGCGCCAGTACGATCGCCAGCAGCAGCACGCCAAACAGGCGGCCGAACAGCGTATCGAAGCGCGCACGCATCAGCCGATGTCTCGTGCGTCGAACAGATAACCCTCGCCGCGAACGGTCTTGATCAGTTGTGGGGCTTTTGGGTCATCACCCAGTTTCTGGCGCAGGCGCGAGACGAGCAAATCAATGCTGCGATCGAACGCTTCAATTGAGCGACCGCGGGCGGCGTCCAGCAGTTGTTCGCGGCTAAGTACCCGGCGCGGACGTTCGATGAACACCCAGAGCAAACGGAATTCGGCGTTGGACAACGGCACCACCAGGCCATCGGCGGCGATCAACTGGCGCAGCACGCTGTTGAGGCGCCAGGTGTCGAAGCGAATATTCGCACGCTGTTCGGTGCGGTCGTCGCGCACCCGACGCAGAATGGTCTGAATCCGTGCGACCAGTTCCCGCGGCTCGAATGGCTTGGCCATGTAGTCGTCGGCGCCCAGTTCCAGGCCGATGATCCGGTCGGTGGGTTCGCAGCGGGCGGTGAGCATCAGGATCGGGATGTCCGATTCGGCGCGCAACCAGCGGCACAACGACAAGCCGTCTTCGCCGGGCAGCATCAGGTCGAGCACCACCACGTCGAAGTGCTCGGCTTGCAGGGCCTGACGCATGGCGGCGCCATCGGTGACACCGCTGGCGTGGATACTGAACCGGGCCAGGTAGTCGATCATCAGTTCGCGGATCGGGACGTCATCGTCGACGATCAGGGCGCGAATGCTCCAGCGTTTATCGTCGGCCGGCGCTTTTTGATCGTCGTTCAGAGGTGCTGGGGAGTTGTGCATGCGTGCGTTCATCTGCCAGATAGGCTGCCAACCACAAAGATAGGCTGCGAGGTTGTGGCTTCAGCATAGGCGTCCGGCCGTGAGGCGGGAAGTGCTGTAGGACCTGTTGCGGCTGCCGAGGGTAGCGTTGAAGGGTGTTGTGGGCGTGTCGTGTGTGTATCGAACTCGACACAATGGCCGCAGGAGCTAGTCTTGTCTAAGCCGCGATGACGAATTACCGATCATCGGGTCCCGCAGCGGCGCTGGTTCCGCTACAATGCGCGCCGATTTCGACTTGCCTGAGAGCCCACTCATGTCCGCCTGCCAGACGCCTATCATCGTCGCCCTGGATTTCCCTACCCGTGACGCCGCACTGAAGCTGGCCGATCAACTGGACCCGAAGCTGTGTCGGGTCAAAGTCGGTAAAGAACTGTTCACCAGTTGCGCCTCGGAAATCGTCGGCACCCTGCGCGACAAAGGCTTCGAAGTGTTCCTGGACCTCAAGTTCCACGACATTCCGAACACCACCGCCATGGCCGTCAAGGCCGCCGCGGAAATGGGCGTGTGGATGGTCAACGTGCACTGCTCCGGTGGTCTGCGCATGATGGCCGCTTGCCGTGAAGTGCTCGATCAGCGCAGCGGCCCGAAACCGCTGTTGATCGGCGTGACCGTGCTGACCAGCATGGAGCGTGAGGATCTGGCGGGTATCGGTCTGGACATCGAACCGCAGGAGCAGGTGCTGCGCCTGGCCGCGCTGGCGGAAAAAGCCGGGATGGACGGTCTGGTCTGCTCGGCCCTGGAAGCCCAGGCCTTGAAGGCTGCTCACCCGTCGTTGCAACTGGTGACCCCGGGGATTCGTCCGGCGGGCAGCGCCCAGGACGATCAACGCCGCATCCTGACCCCGCGTCAGGCGCTGGACGCCGGTTCCGACTACCTGGTTATCGGCCGTCCGATCAGCCAGGCGGCGGATCCGGCGAAGGCGTTGGCGGCGGTTGTTGCCGAACTCGCTTAAACGCCACTAAACCTGTGGGAGCGGGCTTGCCCGCGATAGCGGTGTATCAGACAAGATTGATGTTGACTGACACGCCCTCATCGCGGGCAAGCCTGCTCCCACAGGGTTTTGTGATTCTTTCAAAATACCGGGTTAAATTTTCAACACCAACTTCCCGAAATTCTCACCGCTGAACAATTTCATCAGCGTCTCCGGGAATGTTTCCAGTCCTTCAACGATATCTTCCTTGCTCTTGAGCTGCCCCTTGGCCATCCAGCCGGCCATTTCCTGACCGGCAGCGCCGAACTGTGCGGCGTAATCCATCACCACAAAGCCTTCCATCCGTGCACGGTTGACCAGCAACGACAGGTAGTTGGCCGGGCCTTTGACCGCTTCTTTGTTGTTGTACTGGCTGATGGCACCGCAAATCACCACCCGCGCCTTCAGGTTCAGGCGGCTCAGCACCGCGTCGAGAATGTCGCCGCCGACGTTGTCGAAATACACGTCGACACCTTTCGGGCATTCGCGCTTGAGGCCGGCGTGTACGTCTTCGTTTTTGTAGTCGATGGCACCGTCAAAACCCAGCTCATCGATCAGGAACTTGCACTTGTCCGCGCCGCCGGCAATGCCCACCACCCGGCAACCTTTGATCTTGGCGATCTGCCCGGCAATGCTGCCCACCGCACCGGCTGCGCCCGACAGCACCACCGTGTCACCGGCTTTCGGCGCGCCGACATCGAGCAGGGCGAAATAGGCGGTCATCCCGGTCATGCCCAGCGCGGATAAATAGCGCGGCAGAGGTGCCAGTTTCGGATCGACCTTGTAGAAACCTCGCGGCTCGCCAAGGAAGTAATCCTGCACACCCAAGGCACCGTTGACGTAGTCCCCCACGGCAAAGCCCGGATTGTTCGAGGCGATGACTTTGCCTACGCCCAACGCACGCATCACTTCACCAATGCCGACCGGAGGAATGTAGGACTTGCCCTCATTCATCCAGCCACGCATGGCCGGGTCCAGGGACAGGTATTCGTTCTTGACCAAAATCTGACCCGTCGCCGGCTCGCCGACCGGTACTTCTTGATAGGTGAACGTCTCACGGGTGGCCGCTCCCACGGGGCGTTTGGCGAGCAGGAACTGGCGATTGGTCTGGGTAGTCATGACAGGCACTCAAGATGAATGAAGTCTTGTTGATAGACCTTCATTGGCGAAGCTGCAAGGTTGGCTGACGCTGCGAATGCACATCGATCCAGTGCAGTGATAGTCAGGGCGGCAGTTCTATCACTGCAACTCATGGGTGCCCAACCGGCCTTCTGATAGTGCTGCCGTGCCATACGGCCCTATGACTAGACTGGGCACACCCGATCCCCCGCATTCTTCCCTCCGAGGACATAACAATGAGCATGACGTTTTCCGGCCAGGTCGCCGTTGTGACAGGCGCGGCCAATGGTATTGGCCGCGCGACCGCTTTGGCGTTCGCTGCTGAAGGTTTGAAAGTGGTGGTCGCCGATCTGGACGCGGCCGGTGGTGAAGGCACTGTGGCGCTGATTCGCACCGCGGGCGGTGAAGCGACCTTCGTGCGCTGCAACGTCACTCTGGAAGGCGATGTGAAAAATCTGATGGACGAGGTAGTGAATACCTACGGCCGTCTCGACTATGCCTTCAACAACGCCGGTATCGAAATCGAGAAAGGCAAACTGGCCGACGGCACGATCGATGAGTTCGACGCGATCATGGGCGTCAACGTCAAAGGCGTCTGGCTATGCATGAAGTATCAGTTGCCATTGCTGCTGGCCCAAGGCGGCGGCGCGATCGTCAACACCGCTTCGGTCGCCGGGCTGGGCGCTGCGCCGAAGATGAGCATCTACGCTGCCTCGAAACACGCGGTGATCGGCCTGACCAAATCGGCGGCCATCGAATACGCCAAGAAAAAGATTCGCGTGAATGCGGTGTGCCCGGCGGTGATCGACACCGACATGTTCCGTCGAGCCTACGAAGCGGACCCGAAGAAGGGCGAGTTCGCCAATGCAATGCACCCGGTCGGGCGTATTGGCAAGGTCGAAGAAATTGCCAGCGCGGTGCTGTACCTGTGCAGCGATGGCGCGGCATTCACCACCGGTCATTCGCTGGCGGTGGATGGTGGGGTCACGGCGTTTTAATGTTTTGCCCACTTCTTCAGGCATACCTTTGTGGCGAGCGAGCTTGCTCGCGCTGGACTGCGTAGCGGCCCCAATTTTATGAGTGCTACGCACTCAAGCGCGAGCAAGCTCCCTCGCCACAGGTCTCTCAACATTACACACACTGGCGCCAGTTCCCTGAAGACGCCGATCAATGTGTTTCAAATGATTAGATCTGAGGGTTTTGGCGGCGTTGTCGCACATCCCCTCGAGCGCTCCTGTGATTAACTGTTTCCCGCAAAACGGACAGGAGTTTGCTTGCTCATGGAGTTGAGAATCGATCGACAGGCATTGGTGCCGGTCGTGCAGCAAATCGTCGACGCATTGGCCGACTGGCTCCGTCGCGGCGAGGTGTCGCCGGGGACGCGTTTGCCTTCCGTGCGACAAATCGCGCGAATCAATCTGCTCAGTCAATCCAGTGTCGTCGAGGCCTGTGAACGGCTTGTGGCTCAAGGAGTACTGGCGACGCGTAACGGGGCGGGTTTCTTTGTCGCGGCAACGGTGCTGGCCGCTCAGGGGCAACAGGATCTTCCCTGGTTCGAAGGGGTTGAGGAGAAGCAAAGCGGCCACGTCGGCAAACTGAAACTGGGTTGCGGTGGATTACCCGAAAGCTGGCGCGAGACTGACGACCTGAGCTACGCCATACGCCAGGTCAGCCGCACCGACATGGCCGGGTTGTTCAACTACAGCACGCCGCTGGGCCTGCCTGCCTTGCGCCAGCAGATCCTCAAACGGTTGAAACACCTGAATATCGAGGTGGATGAAAGCCGAATATTGACCACGGCGGGGGCCAGTCATGGGCTCGATCTGATTGTGCGCACGCTGTTCAATCCGGGCGATTGCGTGGTGGTGGAGAGTCCCGGTTACTCGATGCTGTTCGATCTGCTCAGGCTGCACGGGGTCTGCATGATCGAAGTGCCACGAACCCCTCGCGGGCCAGATACCGAAGCACTCGAGGCATTGTTGCTGAAGTACAAACCCCGTGGCTTGTTCATCAACAGCTTTTATCACAACCCCACCGGCAGCAGTTTGACCCCGGGGGTGGCGCAGCAGGTTGTGCAACTGGCGAAAAAAAATGGCGTGCTGGTGATCGAAGATGATGTCTATGCGGATTTGCACAGCGGCCCCGGCACGCGTCTTGCGGCTCTCGGCATCGATGACAACGTGATTTACGTCGGCAGCTACTCCAAAACACTCAGCAGTTCGTTGCGGGTCGGTTTTGTAGTGGCCGGTGCCGATGTTATTTCGCGATTGGCGCAGGTCAAGATGATCAGCAGCATGGGCGCTTCGCGGTTTAGCGAGTCGGTACTGGCTTGTCTGTTGGCCAGTGGTGCCTATCGCAAATTGGTGCAGCGTCAGCGCCAGCGTTTAAGCACGGGCAGGGAAGCGGCCTTGCAGGTGCTCGAAGACGCGGAGTGGGAGGTGTTCGGCAAGCCGGCGGGCGGCCTGTTCATCTGGGCGCGATCGCGCAAGTCTGACTACGCTCAGGTGCGAACTCAGGCGCGGCGCTTCGGTGTCCTGCTGTCTTGCCCAACGGCGTTCAGTCCGAGCGGCCAAGCTGATGACTGGCAGCGCATCAACGTTGCCTACGCCTGTGATCCTCGTGCCCGGGCATTTTTTCAAGCCACCGCCAGGGTCTGACGTTTGGGGATCGACCTCAAGCGTTCTGAAAGCGACGCGGACGTAGCTTTTTGCCATTATTCCGACGCCAGAGACTTGTGTTGGCACAAGCCCGTTGCGAATCTGCATCAACAGACAATGGCAGGGGACTAAGCGCAATGATTTCGGCCGTGCAAGGACGTTTTGCCAACCTCGGTATGGCGAAAAAACTGGGTATCGGGTTTGTGTTGGTGCTGCTGTTGACAGCCCTGGTGGCAGCCATTGGCGTATGGTCCCTGCAAACCATCAGCCAGCGCTTCGACGGGCTCAAGCAAATGTCGTCGCTCAACAGCGGTTTGCTCAAGGTTCGCCTGCTCGAGCAGGAATACGCCTTGCACGGTAATCCGAAAACCGCGGACGCCTTGCGCGCCGGGGTGGGCGCTCTGGTCGCGCTGGCAACCCAGCTCAAGGCTCAGTCGGCGACCAATGTGCCGGTCATGAATGACGTCGAGCAATCTCTGGACGCTTATCGCAAGGCTTTTGACGAGTTTGTCTCGCTGAGTCAGGGCAAGGACCTGGCACTGGAAATGGCCAGTTGGTCGGTATCCAGTGTGGCCAATAACCTGGACGTGCTGCAGGCCGGGCTCGCCGATGATGGTGCCTATACCTTGAAGGAATCCGAGGGCAAGGATGGCGCGCAATTCATTGAGCAGGCGAATCAGGTCAGCCAGGTTTCGCGGCTGATGTTGCAGGCCATGAACGAAGCGCGCGTACGCCTGGACCAGAGCCGCAAGGGCGACGACAGTGGCGGGCAGGGCAAGATCGAGCAAGCCGATCAGGCACTGACCCAGGCCGAGCAACTGAAAACCACGATCAAGGATGAGGGGTACCAGACCGTCCTCAATGAAGTGTCCGGTCACATCGCCGGTTTCAGTGAAAAACTCGCTGAGTACACCGGCTTGTTGGCGCAGGAAAAGACCGTCTACGAGCAACTCCACCAGCGCGCCGCTCAAGTGGTGGCGCGGGTGGATCAGGCCTATGTTGCTGAAGACCAGTCGATGCAGGCAGAGCTGAAAAAGAACTCGCTGTTGATCATCGGCTCCTCGGCGCTGGCCTTGCTGGTGGGGCTGATTGCTGCGTGGGTGATCACCCGGTTGATCGTCGCGCCGCTGCGCAGTGTGATCCGTGTCGCTCAGCAGATCGCCGCGGGCGATTTGAGTGCCACGATTGAAGTGACCCGCCGTGACGAGATCGGCCAGTTGATGCAAGCCATGCAGCAAATGGGCGCAGGGCTCAGCCATATCGTCAGTGGTTTGCAGGCCGGTATCGAACAGCTGGCAAGCTCTGCTCAATCGCTGTCGGCGGTGACCGAACAGACCAACCTTGAAGTCAGCAGCCAGAAGGAAGAAACCGAGCAGGTCGCCACGGCGATGAATCAGATGACCGCCACGGTGCATGACGTCGCACGTAACGCCGAGGAGGCCGCCCAGGCAGCACAGACTGCCGACGGCAAGGTCGAAAGCGGTCAGCAGGTGGTGCGTCAGAGCATGGCGCGGATCGAACAATTGGCGGACTCGGCCACCTCGGCCAGCTCCAGCATCGAAAGCCTCAGTGCGGAAATCCAGAACATTGGCACAGTGCTCAGCGTGATCAAAAGCGTCGCCGAGCAGACCAACCTGTTGGCGCTCAATGCGGCCATCGAGGCGGCGCGGGCCGGCGAGCAGGGCAGGGGCTTTGCGGTGGTGGCCGATGAAGTTCGGGCGCTGGCCAAGCGAACTCAGCAATCGACCGAGGAAATCGAACGGCTGGTCAGCGCCTTGCGCTCGGCGGCTCAGTCGTCGGTGCAGCAGATTCAGAACAGTGGCGAGTTGGTGAAGCTGGCGGTGAGCGATGCGTTGCAGACCGAGAGCGCCTTGGGGAGCATTGCGGCTGCGGTGTCGTTGATTCAGCAGATGAACCAGCAGATTGCAGCGGCTGCGGAAGAGCAGAGTTCAGTGGCCGAGGAGATCAATCGCAGTGTCACCAGTATTCGCGCCAGTGCGGATCAGTCGTCGCTGGCGATGCGGGGCAATGCGGCGTCGAGTATTGAGTTGGCGCAGTTGGGGGTTGAGTTGAAGGGGATGGTGGGGCACTTCAGGTTGTAGGGGCTGCCCTCCATCAATCCCAACGCAAAAAAAAGCCACCTGACCCGGTGGCTTTTCAGCATTTACATGATCAGTCGTAGATCGCTTTTTTCTTCCAGTCGGCATCAGCTTCGACGTCTTTCAGGCCTTCGGTCAATTGGTTCACCTCGCCTTCAACCGGAGCGATCTTGTCCATGACCTGGGCGTTGGCGCGGGCCAGGAGTTTCTCCAGGTATTCCAGCTGTTCTGCGTAAACCTGCGGTTCCTGTTGTTTGCGCAGGTATTGCACGCCGCGTTCGAAGGCCAGACGGGCCTGACCGGGCTGGTTCTGTTGCAGAGAATGCTGGCCCAGGTTGTTGAAGAATTCGATGTGCAGCAGGACCAGAATGTGGCGCACTTCGCGGATCCAGCGCTTGGCTTCGTTGGTCGGCAGGAAGCCGTCCTGTGCCGCGCGGGTGATCTGGCCATGCAAGGCTTCGAGCAGGAAGCGCACGTCTTTGGCTTTGGCTTCGGTCTGTATCGGTGCCGGCGGGTTGTTGACCGGGATCGATTCGCCCTGGGCGACCAAGGCACTCAGCTCGGTAATCCGTGCCTTCAACGTGGCGTTGGTTTTTTCCAGGTTCAGCAGGCGCTGGCAGACGTTCAGTTCCAGGCGGGTCAATAGCAGCTTGAGCGCGGGTGTTGTGAACTGACCAGGGAAAGTCTCGGTGATTTCGCCGCAGCGACGCAGGCGGTCGTTGAGTTCAACCTTGGTGCGGGCTTTTTCCAGTTTATTGTTTTCCACCACATGGTTCATGTAGCCAATGGCGATCAATAGTGCGATCCCGGCTACGACTAGCAGGGTGATCATGAGTGGTGTCACCGGTAAGACCTCTTTATGGGGTTCGCGTGCGAGTCGAGTGTAGTGGCTTGGCATTTGGGTGCCTAGCGCCGCTCGACGAGTGAATCGGTGTGGCTCTGCTTATATCGGCCGCAATGCTGCATATATAAGTAAATAGCGTGTGAGGTACACATTGCCATCATCCAGCGGGGACTATAGCGCCTTGATGGATGCCAGAATATAGGCGCCAAAGGTCAGGCGACTGAAAAGCCTGAATCACTGCTGAAAGCAGGGCGAAGTCATTGATTTAAATAAATTTATATCTGGGGGTTGACGACCCCTCAATCCATCCATAGAATGCGCGCCACTTACAGCGTAAAGCACACAGCGAAACGCGGTAGGGAGTGAATGTTGTACGTGTGTCCCCTTCGTCTAGTGGCCTAGGACACCGCCCTTTCACGGCGGTAACAGGGGTTCGAGTCCCCTAGGGGACGCCAATGCGGGAATAGCTCAGTTGGTAGAGCACGACCTTGCCAAGGTCGGGGTCGCGAGTTCGAGTCTCGTTTCCCGCTCCAGTTTTAAACGGCTTTGCTTTCGGGCAGGGCTGAGTGAAACCAGAACCAAATCTTCGGATGCGGATCTGGGCACCGAAACACACACCATGTGTTCCGGGCAGCGTGTCCCCTTCGTCTAGTGGCCTAGGACACCGCCCTTTCACGGCGGTAACAGGGGTTCGAGTCCCCTAGGGGACGCCATTTGCGGGAATAGCTCAGTTGGTAGAGCACGACCTTGCCAAGGTCGGGGTCGCGAGTTCGAGTCTCGTTTCCCGCTCCAAATTCAAAAAAACGCCGCTCATTGAGCGGCGTTTTTTTATGCGCGTGAAATAAGCCGGCTCAACTTCCGAGGCTCTGCACCAGGCTTTCGAGCACTTCAGCAGTTGTATCCTCCAGCGCCGGTTGCGCTGCTACCGCTCTGAGTTGGCATGTCAAACGGTATTCGCTGGGTGTGCAGTTGACGGACTGCTTGAAGGCGCGAGCGAAGTAGGACGGGTCCTTGAAGCCGGCCTCATAGCCGATGCTGGTAATAGGCATCTGGCTATTGTCGAGCAGTTGCTTGGCGAAGTTCATGCGTTTGTCCAGGATGTAATCGGTGAAGCCAACGCCATTGGCTTCCTTGAACAGGCGGCTGAAACGAAATGTCGTCATGCCGCAGCGCTTGGCCAAATCCCTCTGATCAATGCTGTCGCGAAAGTGCTGATCGATGTACAGCATGATATGGCTCAGCGCCTGATGTTTTTGATGCCCCGCGGTCAGGCGGATGCTGTCCGGCAGGGTAGGGGAGTGATCGATCAGCGATGTCTGGCCCTGGCCATTGGCATTTCGGCGCAACTCGCACAGCTGCACCACAGCTGTCAGATAGCGCTTCCTCTCGGTGGCCGAGAACGGCAGCACCATGTATTCCCAGACACTGGAACGCATAGCCCAGACGGCCAGTTCCTCTGAATGTTGGACGGTGAACATGGTGATCGGGATGCTGGGAGTAGTGCGTTTGATCTCCAGCAACAGCCTCAAGCCTGGGGTGTCGGGGCGATCAAAATGGATGCAGATCATGTCTGCGTGTTCCCCGTGGGGCAACACGGAGTTTTTCGCCAATTTGCAGTCGCAGGCGCCCTCGAACTGCGCGATGAGTTCCTTGGTGGAGCGATCGTGGGTCAGATCGAACCACAGTAGCGATGGCCTTCTGGTCAAATTGGACGTCATGTCTCTACTCTGCGGTTCTTCGTGCCGTTCTCGGTGAGTAGTATTGCTAACGTGCTATCACTTTGCAGACTAAATGCTGATAAGAAAAACGTAAGTTAGTTCTATTCGCTCTATGTGTTGCCTGAGCCTGTCTAGGGCGACTGTTTGTTGACGTGGCTTGGCACACCCGGTGTCAACCGCTCGTCGCTTGTGAATGAATGGCAATCGCCATTGCCTGCCACCCCTCGTTTTGCCCCCTCCTGATACTTCTTCAAAAGCCAATTACCCGTATTTGGCTCACCCGCAAAAAAGTCCTAGTGATGTGCAAAATCTTCCTAACGCCTATGCCTTGCCCCTGACTAGTGTTGCATCCAGGCAGTTCAGAACGTACTGCCTTCCGGAAAAAACAACATTCGAGAGGTGGGCAAAATGATCATTCAAACAATCAAGGCTTCGGTAATGAAGTTCGTCAAAGACGAAGACGGCCTGACCATTGTGGAGTACGCGGTGGCAGGTGGGTTGATCACGGTAGCTGTTGTCGGGGCATTCACGCTTCTTGGCGGGGTAGTGGATACCCAGATCAGGGCTCTTTGCAACGCCGTTATTCCTGGTTCTTGCTGATAACAACAACTCTGTTAGGGAGATGCGAAATGTCCATGGAACAGCTGGTTGCGACCGTTTTGCTGATAGGACTGCTGGGCGTGGCGGTGGTGAGCGACTTGCGTCGCCACCGCATTCCCAACCTGCTGATCCTGGTAGGTCTGGCCTTGGGATTGGCCGGCCAGACTTATTCAGGTGGGATTAGCGGGATGGGGGACGGCCTGATGGGCCTCCTGATCGGTTTTGCGCTGTTCCTGCCCATGTATGCCCTGGGCGGCATGGCTGCCGGCGACGTCAAGCTGATGGCCATGGTTGGCAGTTTCCTACCCCCCCATTACGCCTTGTGGGCTGTGTTCTTCAGCCTGCTATGGGGAGGCTTGTGCGGTTTCCTGATCGTGCTGGTGCGCGGTCAATTATTGCAGACCCTGGGACGTTATCGGTTGATGCTTCGGGCGCGGGCCTATATGGCTCCGAACTCGGAGGAGGTGGCCGGTAAGCCCTTTCCTTATTCGGTTGCGATCCTGCTCGGGACGTTGAACAGCGTCTACTGGCAACTCGTTGCCGGTGGATTTGGAGGTTAGTCATGCACGTCATCGTCGATAGTGATGCCTACCCCAGTGATCGAGAAGCGGTGCAACGACTGGCTCCTCAGCCGTGCAGTATCCGCGAAACTGGTCTGACCGACAGTTTTCTCGGTGAGTTGGTGTGCAAGCATTTGCATGACGCCGGCGTGCTGGACATGCCGCGGCTGGTGGAGCGCCTGGCGCTGACCGGCGCTGTACTTGAAGAAGTCCTGGCGTTCCTGCGCAAGGATGGTCGTGTCGAAGTGCTGGGCCAAGCGGGGCCGCAAACGACGAGCGGGCAGATGCTGCGTTATGGCCTGACCGAACGTGGTCGCAGTAATGCTCGCGACGCCCTGTTGCGCAGTGGCTACATCGGCGCGGCACCCTTTCCGGTGAGTTCGTACCGCTCCCTGATCAAAATCCAGACCATTCACCATGGTCGCATCAACGCCAATGATATGCGCAACGCCCTTGCTGGTGTGGTGCTTACCGAAGGGATGCTCGATCAGTTGGGCGTGGCGCTGAACTCCGGGCGCGCGATCATGATTTATGGCCCCGCAGGTACCGGCAAGACTTATGTCAGCAGTCGGCTGATTCGTCTGTTCGCCGAGGCCATCTGGGTACCTCATGCCATCGTGATCAACGAGTCGGTGATCGAGATCTACGATCCGCAGGTACATCAGCGGCTCGATGAGAGCAGCCAACAGAACAATCTGATGCTCAACGAAGGGATCGACCGTCGACTGCTGTGCTGCAAACGTCCGATCGTCATTACGGGCGGCGAACTGAGCATGGAGCAGCTGGACGTTCGCTATGACTCCTCCACCCGTCAGTACCAGGCCGCCTTGCAGCTGAAAGCCAGCAATGGTCTGTTCATCATCGACGACATGGGACGCCAGCGCATGGCCCCCGCCGAACTGTTGAACCGCTGGATCGTACCGATGGAAGAGAAGCGCGATTTCATCAATCTGGGCGGTGGTCGGCATTGCGAGCTGCCGTTCGATCTGATTCTGGTGTTCTCCACCAACCTCAATCCCCTGGAGCTGGCCGATGAGGCCTTCCTTCGCCGGATTGGCTACAAGCTGCAATTCGGTTACCTGAAGCCTGAGGAGTACGAAAAGATCTGGCGTCAGGAAAGCGAGCGTCTGGGTATTCCTTTCGACCCGTTGCTGCTGCGTTATGTACTGCAAAGGCTTTATGCAAGTGAAGGCATGCCCCTGGTGCCTTGCCATCCCCGCGATCTCCTGAACATGGCCCTCGATCGTCAGCGTTATATGGGCGGTTCCGGAGCCTTGTCACCACAAGAGTTGGAATGGGCCTGGCACAACTACTTTGTCCAGCTCGACTTTCTTTGATACGGAGATACTGACATGAGCTCTCGTACTCTTACCCTGGTAGGCGTTTCCCTGGTCATGGGCCTTGGTGCTGCATGGATGGCCGACTCCTGGCTGAGCGCCCGGCTCAATGCCAGCCCGGATGATCATCTTCGAAGCGTGGTAGTCGCCACGGTCGAGATTCCATTCGGGCAGATGGTCGAGGCTCAACAAGTCACGACCATGCGCATGCCCATAGACACGATACCGGACGATGCTTTCGACTCCAGCGAGAAGGCAGTGGGCAAGATCGCAACGTTCGACATTCTGAAGGGCGACATCATGCGCGGCGCGCGTCTGAGCGAGCATCTGGGGGGCAGTACCCTGGCCTCTCTGATTGCGACAGACAAACGTGCCATCTCGGTACGCGTGGACGATGTGGTCGGCGTGGGCGGGTTCCTGTTGCCGGGTAACCGGGTCGATGTGCTAGCGACCAAACGCACTGATGGCAGTGGCAACAACGCCGTGTCCAAAACCATCCTCGAGAACTTGCGGGTGTTGGCGGTGGACCAGACCGCAGGTACCGACAAGACCCAACCGGTGGTGGTGCGCGCAGTGACGCTGGAGATGACGACCGCAGAGGCTGAAACCCTGGTCACCGCGCAAACGGAAGGGAAATTGCAACTGACCCTGCGCAATCCGCTGAACGCCGACAAAAAAATTGCGACCGTTGCGCCTGCGCCTGCGCCTGCGGCACCGGTCATGGCGATGGCCGCTGCCCCAGCGCCAAAACGCGTGGTGCGTCGCAGTAATGGCGAGGGTGGCGGGAGTGTCACCATTATCCGCGGGACCCAAGCCAGTGTAGTCAAACGTTGACAGGGCGGTAGGGGTGCCTGGGCACCAAGGTATTGGCGGAGCCGATCCGGATCAGTTTCGGTAAATGAGGGCTTGATGATGAATCTTCGAATTCAGCAGCCGTTCACTGCGACGCCAAGGCGCCAGGAAGGCTCGGTGAGCGTATTGATGGTGATCGCGTTGGCGGCGATTTTAATGGTGGCGGGTTTGACGCTCGACGTGGGCCACATGTTGTTGAACAAGACACGCCTGCAGAACGCTGTAGATGCTGCCGCTTTGAGTGGCGCCAAAACCCTGCTTCAGGTGGAAGGTGGTGTCAACATTGCCAACGTAACACGCACAGCCGCGCTCAATACGCTGACGCAAAATGCCAATGCCACGGGTAATAGCGAATTGGCAACGGCGATGGGTGGCAACGCAGGCTTCGCGGTAGTGGAACTGGCAAGCAGCGTCTATGGCCCGTTCGCCTATCCCGGGCCTGCGGATGCCAAATATGTTCGGGTATCGGTACCGACCTATAGCCTGACCGGTTTTTTCTGGAACTTCGTCCAGACCTTCGGCACTAGCGGTCTGGGGAACAAAGCCGTGTCGGCGATCGCCACCGCAGGCCCCAGCCCTACCAGCCCCTGCGATCTTGCCCCCCTGATGGTCTGTGGCGACCCGACTCAATACGACCCGGACGCCGGTATGTTCTGGGGCTTCCAATTTGGTGATTTGCAAGTATTGAAGTCGGCTGCCGGCAATTCGTCCCCCATTGGTCCAGGCAACTTTCAGTTGCTCGATTTTGGTTCGGGCGGCAGTTCGGTCAGGACAGATATGGCCGGAGGCGGCTCGATCTGCCGCAACGTGGGGGAAAATGTCCAGACCAAACCCGGCAACACGGTGGGCCCTGCGTCTCAAGGCTTGAATACGCGCTTCGGCATCTACAACGGCCCGGTCAGTGCCTCGGACTATCCGCCCGACCTGGTGACCACGTCCAGCAATCCCGCGATCACTTATGACGACTCAGTTTCCCCACCACAAATGAAATACCAGGGGCAAACCGTCACCTCGAACAACGGCGATCTCACGGCGGGCGGCAACGCGATACAGGACTACAACGACTGGCGTGCGAGTGCTGCGGCCTGTGTGGCAGGGTCCGGCAGTGGCTGTCAGAGCAATGGGGTGTTCGAGCGCCGGATGCTGAAAATCGTGGTGGGCAACTGCACCGGCCAACAGGGCGGTACCACCTCGATCCCTGTCCTGGGTTTTGGTTGCTATTTCGTGGTGCAGCCAATGAGTAACGGCGGCACGGAAGCGCAGATCTTCGGCCAGTTTGTGAAGGAGTGCGAAGGCGACAATGTGCCCGGTCCTAATCCGACGAACGATTCCGGCCCGCAGATCATTCAGCTCTACAAAACCTATCTCAACGGCAGCGGCACTCCGAGCACAGACTCATAGGAGGCGTCATGAGACTTCATTCGTTTAAACATCCGCGGCGCCAGCAGGGCCTGGCCATGGTGGAATTCACCCTCGCTCTGCCGGTGCTGCTGTTGTTGCTGCTGGCTCTCGGTGAGTTCGGCCGCATGCTCTACCAGTACAACGTACTGCTGCAGGCCAGCCGTGATGCCGACCGTTTCGTCGCCGGCCAAGCCTGGAACTCGACGCTCGGTGCAGTCTCCCTGAGCAATACGCTGCAGACCCAGACGAAAAACGTCGCGGTCTATGGCGTGCCGAGCCAGACCGGAACCCCAGTGATATCCGGATTGACGACCAACAACGTGGTCGTCGCCGCCGTGGGCACCGACCATGTGCGAGTCACCATCACTTTTACATTCTGCCCGGTGATTGGCGGTGGCAATTGCACCGGATCGCTTCCCGGGTTTTTCGGTAATCCGATTGCGCTGAGCATTCCGCTGGTCGCCACCACTGTCATGAGGGCACTGTGATGAATCGCAAACGCATGCAAGGCACCTATGTGGTGGAGTTCGCCATCATCGGCGCGCTGATATTCACGCTGTTGTTCGGCGCGTTGGAAATCGGCCGCCTGTACTTCACGATCAATGCGCTAGATGAAGTCGTGCGCCGTGGTGCGCGCCTGGCGTCGGTGTGCAATATCAGTGATCCGGTGGTGTTGCGGCGGGCGATCTTCAATGCCGCGACCGACGCCGGTGCGAGCCAGATCATCACCGATCTGGCCACCACCCACTTGACGTTGACCTATCTGGACGTAAACGGCGCTCAGGTGGGCAACCCCGCCGACACGAGTGGAGCCAATGGATTTCGTGCCATCCGCTACGTCCAGTTGAGCCTGCAAAACTTCGTTTTCAACCTGTTTATTCCCGGGTTCGGCGTGCCCATTACCTTGCCCACATTCAGGGCAACGTTGCCACGTGAAAGCCTCGGGCGTCATTCCGATTCCGGGGAGATCACGCCATGCTGAATACTAAAGAAACTCCAGTCGCCACCTCGACCGGCAAAGCCGGGCTCCGGTTGCTGATCAGCAGCCGTGATGCCACCTCTTTGCGCGATTTGCAGAGTGTCTGCCAGCGCATGCCCGGTTTTGAGGTGAGCACTCGCCTGGTGAGTAATGGTCATGTCGACCCCCTCTATGGCCTGGACCGCATGCCCGATCTGTTGCTGTTGCGCGTCAGCCACCTGTGGCGCGAGGAGCTGGCCGCGTTGTTGCTGCATCCGGCCCATGAGCGTCCGCCGATGCTGGTCTGCGGCCTGCTAAGCGATCAGGAAGGCATGCGTATGGCGATGCAGGCCGGCGCCCGTGACGTGCTGCCGGAACCCATCGCCGAGACAGAGCTGGTCGCTGCCTTGAATCGGCTGGTCATGGAGGTTCGGATCGGCAGCGGAGCAGAAGGCAAATTGATCGCCGTGATGAGCGCCAAGGGCGGCTCCGGCGGAACCCTGGTGGCTTGCAACCTGGCTCAGCAGCTCAGTGCCAAGGGCGGCAGTACCCTGTTGCTGGATATGGATTTGCAATTTGGCAGCGTGACGCATTACCTGGATGTGGCGCAGACGCACAGCCATCTCGAGGTATTGCACCAGATCGACGGCATGGACAGCGTCGCGTTACGCGGTTTTTGCAGTCACTTCAGCCCCACCTTGCATGTGCTGGGTGGTCGGGCCGGTGAGCTGTGTCTGCCGCAGGATGCCCAACCCGAACAACTTGACGCCCTGTTGAAGTTGGCCCGCGCCAGTTATGACTGGGTGGTGATCGACCTGCCGCGGCAAATCGACCACCTCACCGGCTCCGTGCTGGAACAGGTCGATCGGGTGTACGTGGTGGTGCAGCAGAGCGTCAGTCATCTGCGCGATGCCAGCGCCTTGGTGCGGATTCTTCGCGATGACCTGGGCGTGCGCGGGGATCAATTGCAGATAGTAGTCAATCGATTTGACAAGGCGGCAGCGATCAGCCTCAAAGATATCGGCGAGGCGTTGCGCTGCACCAATCTGGCGAAATTACCCAACGACTTCAACCTGGTCAGCCAGAGTCAGAACACTGGCGTGCCGTTGGGGCTGCATGCGCCGAGGGCAGCGATCACTGCTGCACTGCGCGACATGACCGAGGACCTGGTCGGTCAACAGGTAGCCGGGAACAAAGGCTTACTCAAACGCGCCTTCAACCGTTTTTTCGGGGGATGACCCATGATCAGCGACTTTCGTAACCGCTTGCGCAAACAGTCCGCTAAACCCGCCGCTCAGACTGGCGACGAACTGGATCCGGCAGAGGAAATAATGGCGTGGGAGCGTGTAACACCGGACGTTCTTTACGAAACCAGAAGCCAGGTCACCCCGGTGGAGGCCGAATGGCGGGAAAAGATCTACCAGCAGTTGCTCAAGGTCATGGACCTGTCCTTGCTGGACTCCCTTGAACAGGCCGAGGCCGCGCGGCAGATTCGCGATATTTGCCAGCGCCTGCTCGATGAGCATTCGGCGCCGGTGAGTACCGCCAGCCGCCAGTTGATCATCAAGCAAATCACTGACGAAGTGCTTGGCCTGGGTCCTCTGGAGCCGTTGCTGGCCGATCACAGCGTGTCCGACATTCTGGTCAACGGCTTTGCCTCAGTCTATGTCGAGCGCTTCGGTAAACTGCAAAGGACCGATGTGCGCTTTCGCGATGATCAACATTTGCTGAACATCATCGACCGCATTGTGTCCAGCCTGGGTCGGCGTATCGACGAGTCCTCGCCATTGGTGGACGCTCGACTCAAGGACGGTTCGCGGGTCAACGCGATTATCCCGCCGCTGGCCATCGACGGTCCGAGCATGTCGATCCGTCGCTTTGCGGTGGACCTGCTCAACACCGACAGCCTGATATCGGTGGGGACATTAACCCCAGCCATTGCCCTGCTGCTCAAGGCGATTGTCCGTGGACGCTTGAACGTGTTGATTTCCGGTGGTACCGGCAGCGGCAAGACCACCATGCTCAATGTGTTGTCCAGTTTCATCCCGCAGAACGAGCGGATCGTTACCATCGAAGACTCGGCCGAACTGCAACTGCAGCAGCCCCATGTGGTGCGCCTGGAAACCCGACCTTCCAACATCGAAGGGCGTGGCGAGGTGAGCCAGCGGGAGTTGGTGCGTAACAGCCTGCGGATGCGCCCGGACCGCATTGTCATCGGTGAAGTGCGCGGCGCCGAGGCGCTGGACATGCTGACCGCCATGAACACCGGCCACGACGGCTCGCTGACCACCATCCACGCCAACACCGCACGTGATGCGTTGGGGCGAATCGAGAACATGGTGTCGATGACCGGGGCGACCTTCCCGATCAAGGCCATGCGTCAGCAGATCGCTTCGGCCATTGATGTGGTGATCCAGCTGGAACGTCAGGAGGATGGCAAGCGCCGCCTGGTCAGTGTGCAAGAGATCAACGGCATGGAAGGCGAAATCATCACCATGACCGAAATATTCTCCTTTGCGCGTCAAGGCATGGGCGAAAACGGCGAGGTGCTCGGTGATTATCGCCCCAGCGGAATGATCCCGGCCTTCCGAGATGTACTGGCCAAGCGCGGTATCGAGTTGCCGCTGAACATGTTCAGGCCTGAGTGGATGGAGGCACGGCAGTCATGAATAATATTCCTGGTGAATTCATTCTGATGTTCCTCGGCATGGTGTTTATTGCCGTGTTCCTATTGTCCCAGGGCGTAGTAGTGCCGGTGTTCGGCGAGGCCGGCAAGATGCGCAAACGCATCCGCGGCCGCTTGAATGTACTGGAGAAGGCCAACAATCTGCCCAACATGCAGACAGTGTTGCGGCAGAAATACCTGACGCGATTGTCGCCACTGGAGGCCATGCTCGAGCAGTTGCCCTTTATGGCGAACCTGACACAGATGATCGAGCAGGCCGGACACGAATATCGGGCTTATCGGGTGTTATTGCTTGGGTTGTTCCTGGGCGCCTGCGCGGGCGTCTCGATCTGGATGATCTCGTCAATCTGGTGGATGGCGCTGCTGGTGGGCTTCGTAGTGTTCTGGGTACCCCTGCTGAAAATTTCTCGTGACCGTGGCAAACGTTTCGCCGAGTTTGAGGAAGGCCTGCCGGATGCACTGGATGCCATGTGCCGTGCCCTGCGCGCCGGGCACCCGTTCAATGAAACCCTGCGCCTGGTCGCCGAGGAACACAAAGGGCCAGTTGCCCATGAGTTCGGCCTGACCTTTGCCGATATCAACTATGGCAACGATGTGCGTCGGGCCATGCTCGGCCTGCTGGAGAGGATGCCGAGCATGACGGTGATGATGCTGGTGACCTCTATCCTTATTCATCGCGAGACCGGCGGTAATCTGACCGAAGTGCTGGAGCGTCTGAGTCGCCTGATCCGCGGGCGCTTTCGCTTCCAGCGCAAGGTCAAGACCCTGTCGGCCGAAGGGCGGATGTCGGCCTGGATACTGGTGGCCATTCCCTTCGTGCTGGCGGCAGTGATCGTGTTCACCAGCCCTAACTATTTGCCGCTGCTGCTCAATGACCCGATCGGCCATAAGCTTATATTCGGGGCTTTTGGTTCCATGTTGATCGGGATTTTCTGGATTCGCAAAATCATACGGATTCAGGTTTAAGCCTTATTCACCATGTGGAGGTGCAGGTCATGGACTATTTGCTGGGGTTGTTCAATCGAGTGACAGGCAATGAGGAGATGGCGCGCCTGTTGTTTGTCGGTGCGATGAGTCTGAGTGCAGTGCTCGCGATCGTTACCGTGGTGCTACTGCTGTTGGGGCTGCAGGATCCCGTACAGCGTCGTCTGGCGCTGATCAAACGCGGTCATTCAGGGAGTACAGCCGGGCAGGACGCACCGGGTAATCTGCAATTATTGCTGGAACGGGTCGGCCAACGCTTTGGCTCGACTGATGGGGCTCAAACGTCTGCGACCCAAACCCTGTTGACGCACGCTGGTTATCGCTCACAATCGGCTGTTCAAATGTACTGGGCAGTGCGTTTGCTGTTGCCATTGATATTGGTAGGCCTTGCGCTGTTGGTGCTGCCGATAATCCCCAAACTTTCTCTGATTACGGGGTTGTTGCTAGTGTTCGCGGCTGCTGCTATCGGCTGGCTGGCACCCGCGCTGTATGTCGGAAAACGCAAGCGGGCTAGACAGAGCAGACTGCGTGCCGCTTTTCCGGATGCCCTGGACCTGATGGTGGTCTGCGTGGAGTCGGGCCTGGCCTTGCCCCTTACGATCGAGCGGGTGGCTGAAGAGATGTCGGTCAGTCAGGTTGAACTGGCTGAAGAGCTGGCCCTGGTCAATGCGCAAATCCGTGCGGGTATTTCCAGTACCGAAGCGCTCAAACAACTGGCTGTGCGCACCGGTCTGGATGATGTCCAAGGGTTAGTCAGTCTGTTGGCGCAGAGCATCCGCTTTGGTACCAGCGTGGCCGATACTTTGCGCATCTATGCCGATGAGTTCCGTGACCGGCGTACGCAGGCAGCCGAAGAGGCGGGGGCGAAAATTGGCACCAAACTTATATTCCCGCTGATTTTCTGTCTGTGGCCGAGCTTCTTTCTGATCGCCATTGGCCCCGCCATGATCGGAGTACTCAAAACATTCGGGAAGTAATGAGGCAGTGATTTTCGGTCCAGCAAGATGACTGTGCTGCATCAGTACGAGGTGGAGCAGGTGAGCGGAGGGTATTCACTCCTATCGCCTGCTTCACCTCGTACTGATCTGTATTTTTCGGCACACATGACTAGGGGGCGTTCTCAATTGGTTTCCTCTGCCGGGGAAACCAATTGAGAATGCCCCCTAAGCCTTAATGCCGGTAAGTCAAGAAATTTGAGCGACGACAATCCTGTGGGAGCGTGGCTTGCCCGCGAAGAATGCGCCGCGGTTTTTCAGGTATCACGCGTCATCGTTCTTCGCGGGCAAGCCACGCTCCCACAGCATCTACGCTTAACTTAGGCCACTCTGGACTACGGGCTGATCACCCATTGAAGTACCTCAATTGCTGCCGCTGGTGACGTCGCCCGCTGCATCCTGGTCAAAGAATTCTGGTATCGGGTAGAGGAAACTATTCAGCCAACGCTGCATGGCCAGGTCACGTTCGGTAGCCGAAGCCGTTTGCAGTTTAGGCGAGGCAAACACCCCACGAATCTGCATCTGCAACCACTGTTCGGTGCCTTTTTGCGACGCCGAAGAGGGGCCTGGTTCAATAGCCCAGGCACTGGTGGACAGGCAAGCCATGCACACGATCAACAGCCTCTTGGTATTCATTTCGACTCCTCGTACGTTTTACTTTGTCGCACTGGGTGAGGCAGCGGCTACCTCAGTCCTGCGATTCCCCTCCGAAGCCGCCACTTTTTTTGCGGAGGCCTTGAGTTTTTCCGCGCGGCTTTGAGCCTCGGCGACTTGCTGGGGGCTCAAGCTGGCACGGTTCGCGAGTTCGGCAGCCGACTTCCAGTTATCCTGATAGATCAGCAGCGTCACCAAATTGAGTGCCGCCAATGAATTGGACTGTTTGAGCTCCATGGCGGTCATGAACTCGAAGCGTGCTTCAGGGATACGTCGTTGATTGAGGTAGACCACCCCCAGGTCATTGCGCATCCTGTCGTCGGTGGGGGCCATCTTCACCGCACGCTCAAGGTGAGTGGTCGCGGTGGCGTAATCATTTTTGGCCGCGGCCAACTGGCCCAGGCCATGTTCCCCGTCGGCGGCCAGACAGGTGCCGAGCAAGCTTTGATACAACGGCCCCGCCTCGTTACGCCCCATCAAGCGCAGCACCCGAGCCTTGCGCAGGCGAACCTGAACCAGGTTGTCGGGCAAACCTTCAAGATTCGCCAGGCTGGCATACAAACGGCCGTCGTTGGCCATGTTGTCGGCCAGACTCAGGGCCAACTCTTGATCCGAATCGGGCTTGGCACAGATAGCCGGTCGCGACAGGCCATTGGTGGCACAACCTGCGAGCAACAATGTTGCCGTTATTGCGATCACTGCTTTCATCGAGTGTCCTCTGGCTACAACACGTTGAACGCCAGGCCAATGGCAATAAAGCTGGCCTGGCAAGCGCTCAAGGTCACCGTTAGGGGTGAGGGCGAGGTAAGTCTGATTCAGGCTCTGGCTCATTGTGAAAGCCCGGAGCGACTGTCGAAATCGCCATTTTCGAGGAAGAACATGCGGTAGAAGTTCGGGTCGTAATTGCGCAGCTGTTCGCCAGGCAATGACGGTAGTTGTGCGTTGACAGCCAGTGGCTGGACCAGATGCGGGGTAACGATCATCAGCAGTTCACGCTCTTCACGGTTGATGGTGTTGTCGCGAAAGAACGCGCCCAGAATCGGGATATCGCCCAGCCCCGGAAACTTGTTCACCTGGGAATTGTTGCGGGTGCTGATCAAGCCGCTGATGACGAAGCTTTCGCCGTCGGCCAGGGAGATGCTGGTGTCGGTACGACGTATGGTCAGTGCTGGAACAATAGTGCCGGCGATGCTTACGGCGTTGGTGAAGTCCAGTTCACTGACTTCCGGCGCCACCTTCAGCGCGATACGGTTTTTGCCGATGATGGTCGGCGTCAGGGTCAGGCGAATACCGAATTCCTTGTACTCGATGGACACGTTATCGCTGCCTGAACTGGGCACTGGAATCGGCACTTCACCACCGGCCAGGAAGCTCGCACTCTGCCCGCTGAGCGCGACCAGGCTTGGCCGTGCCAGGGTGTAGGCGAAACCGCTGCCTTCCAGTGCGTTGATCGACACCAGAGTATCGCTGGACGCAAAAGCGAAGTTGAACAAGCCGTTGTTCACCGGCAGCGACGGCGTGACAATGCCGTCGATGGTGGGCAAAGTTCTCGGCGAGCCGAACAGGAAGTTGCCCTGGCGACCAAAAATCGAGGCATTGGCTTCCTTGAGTTTGGTCCGGCTGACTTCAACGAAGCGGATGTCGGTTTGCACCTGAATCGGCAACAGCGGGTCTTCGGAGGGCACTGTCGAGACGCTGGTCAGCGCCGCGGTGGCCTTGCCCTTGACGAACACCATGCTTTGGCGCGGCGTTTTCGAACAGGCGGTCCAGACCATCAGGCTGGTGGCCCCCGGCGCGAGGCCCGTGAGTATGAAGGCGTTGCTGCCGCTGGGTTGCACGTCGGCAATTTTCGGGTCGCCTACCGCCAGTTGTGTCACCGGGACGGGGACGCGCAGTTCATTCTGAAGCCCCTGACCGACCTCGAACGTTGCCGGCAAACTATCCAGTTGCGAACAATTGGCCGGCGCGGCCTGAGCCGCATTCACGCTGAGACCCGTCCAGAACAGGCCATGGATAATTCGCTTGAAAGCGGGCACGGTACGATAGCTCATTAAGTGCATCCTCGCTGAATAGGCCATCTTTGAGGCTAACTGGGTTGCCTCGGATCACTACAAGGGGCCTTGGTCGGCCCTCTACCCCGCCAGACCCCTGACTAATGGCCCCGGCAATATTGCGTGGTGCTACATGCAAGCAGGTGCAATACGCTGGTCTGACTGAACAGCGAGCGACCTTCGCTACAACGGTTTTTAGTGATCCAGATACCTGAGCTGTCGACCCGAACGATATGTTCAGGCTCGACCGCAACAGCAGCTAAAGACGGCACTTTGCGCCGACCTGACTCCCCTAAAAAGCAACCGGCAATCAACGTAAAGAGCCGGAAAATGCTTGCCAGGACCATAGTGAGGTAACTCCTTTTGCCATTCCGCTATCTGATCGCTGAACCTAACGTGCAATTTCAAACCGTTATGTCTTCTTCTTGTTTGAAAGGTAGTTCAACCAAGGCAAAGCGCCATGCCTTGAACGAAAACTTTCGATACAGATGTTGGTTTTTTTTTGAAAGCCACGGTCAGGCCACGCAATCATTGGCATTGCGCCGGATGCTGATGGAATAAGGGATGCTTCACGGTCCCGCGAGTTTTTCTTTGGGTTTTGCGCGGGATATTTCGCAAAATCGCCACTCAATGAGTGGCGTTTTCAGGCGTGCCGGTTTGTACTTTTCGAATGCAGACCAATCGTAACAATGGCATCTGGCGGGATATGACAAGGAGGCTGAATATGACTGACTGTGTAGCTCTACCCCTGCGAAGTGCAGGTTGGAGTATTGGCCGTAAGGTACTGGATCACCTCTTCAAGGGTGTCTATGTCAGGAGCATTGTTCACTAACGCTTGCGAACTGCACCATGGGTAATCCAGATGCGACACCCACTCCATGATGCAGTGCAGATCAGTCGCCGGCAGGGTTTTCATGTGCTCAATGGTGATAGTGAGCCTCTCGACAAGCGCAGACTCGGGGTTGAACTGCCACTCATACAGACCGCAACCGACGCGGGCTTCGCCGCAGCTTTTGTCGGACATGCCGACCAGCCATTTGCACTGGAATGTTTTGGCCTGCGGTTCAGGTGGGAGTCCCAGGCAAAAGGTATAGACGTTTTCGAAGGTCTGGCCGAATCGCCTGACCAGCACATCGCCGATAGGTCCAAGGCCTTCAACGTGGGGTGGAAACGAGATGGACCCGGTGTGCACGACCATGTCCAGGATCGCGTCTGGCGCAAAGGCTTGGTGCAACAAATATGGGCGGTTACCGTCCTTGGCTTTTATGTACTGTTGAATCGATTGTTGAGCAGTATTCATTGTTTGTCCGTGGCATCCCTATCAGGTTGAAAACAGTCCAATCCAAGGCTCACGTTACTATTCCATGCGAGCCCGCACTCATTTACAAAGCACTATTCAAAACATCCGTTACCAGCATGCAGCCGGGGGCGTGGGTGATGCACAGCGGCGGACGCGAAGTTTGCACCACCGATTGCGGGGTCACACCGCAGGCCCAGAATACCGGGATTTCGTCGGCGTCGACTGGCACGGCATCGCCGTAGTCCGGGCTGCTTAGTGAATCGATGCCGATCAGCGCTGGATCACCGATGTGCACGGGCGCGCCGTGGACGTTGGGCATGCGGGCGGTGATCTGGATCGCCTGGATCGCCGCGGCGGCTTTCATCGGGCGCATGCTCACCACCAGCTTGCCGCTCAGGCGTGCGGTAGGGCGAGTGTCTATGTTCGTCCGGTACATGGCAACATTGCGCCCCAGATCGATGTGCCTGAGGGCGATGCCGGCATCCAGCAGCGGTTGTTCGAAGGAGAACGAGCAGCCGATGGCGAAGGCCACCAGATCGTCCTGCCACAAATGCTCGATATCCGACGGTTCTTCGCTCAGTTCGCCATGGCGATAGACCCTGTATCGGGACACCTCGTGGCGGATATCAATGGCGGTGCCGAGATTGCGAAAATACGGATCACCGGGTTCGGTAACGTCGAGCACCGGGCAAGCCTGCCGATTGAGCGTGCAATACCGAAGAAACTCGTTCGCCCAATCATTGGGCAGAATCACGATATTGGCTTGCACCCGACCTTGGGCCAAGCCGCTGGTGTGGCCCCGATAGTGTCCGGCAGCGATGCATTGGCGCAGGGCGAGCGGAGCGCTGTGCTTCAGTTGTTCGAAAGACAGGGTGGGTTGGCTCATCACGGCATCTCTTCAGGTTCGATGACCCTTTTTAGAAAACCATGACGATGGCGTCCAACCAGGAATGTTGTTACCCCGTGACAACTAAAAGTTATTCAAGAGTCCGTCGGTTGTTGAGACCGGGTGCCGGAACCATTCGAAGCGGGCCGACATCCGCAGCGTATTGGGAGACTACCTGGCGGCTCATATCGACGATGCTCTCGATCAACTCCAGGCCGACGCCGGCGCGCCATGAAGCCACGACATCCAGCTGCGGCAAGCGAGTACCCGGTTCCAGCTGAATCAACTCGCCGCTGGCCAAGGGCTTGGCCACCAGCGCGGCCGGCAAGGCGCCAATGCCGAAGCCGTCACGAATCAGCCGGGTCATGGCCGACACCGAATTGACGCAACTGACGCGTGGCGTGCCGATGCCGTGGGCGTGCAGCAGGTTGAGTACATCCTGATGCGGCCGGGAGTTTTTGACGAAGGTGATGATGCGCTCACTGGCCATTTCGGCCAGTGAGGCATAGGGGCGGGCATAGATTGAGTTACTGGCGGCGATCCAGTGCATGGGGTAGTGCGCCAGTTCGAGGTTGCGCACACTTTCGTGGCGGATCAGGTCCGTCTGGAACACGATGTCCAGATAGCCCTTTTGCAACTGATCGCACAGATTGCGTGCGGCGTCGGCCGTGATTTCGATTTCCACGGCGGGGAAGGTCTGCATCAAGGTCGACATCAACGGGCTGAGCCAGGTGTGGATCACCGTATCCATCACACCGATGCGCACCAGACCCTGTTGTGGATTGGTGTTATCCAGTGAGTATTTCAACGCTCGCTGAACCTCAAGCATCTGCTCGGCGTAATCGAGCACCTTGAGACCTTCGAGCGTCAGCGACACGCCACGTGAATCGCGCACGAACAAACGCAGGCCCAACTCTTCTTCCAGCGAGGCAATCCGGCTGGAGATAGCGGCCTGAGTGCTGAACATTTTCTCGGCAGTGAGGCTGAAGCTTTGCAGGCGGGCGACCCAGACGAAGGTTTCGAGAAATTTGAGGTTCATGGCGGTTCTCGTGGTGGGGCGTTCACTGTTTTTCCACAGAGAACCGTGGTGGGGGTGCAGTAATTGTTACTCCAGAGTTCGTCGCCGGGGGTATCAAATTTTCTTATGCATAACCTCGTTTTTTTCCCGTTTGACGCAGTTTGGCCTTGGCGCGAAGAATCCGCTCCACGACGCAGCCACTGCGTCTGCCCCCCACGACAACGCCTTCACAAAAAAATAATGAGGCGTGTCCGTCATCTTCGCTTGCTGCCGCAGGAACTCCCATGGAAAAGACCATGACTGACCACGTGCTTTCAGGTTCGGGCCGCACCGGCCCGTTCAGTTGGTACGGCCCCCTGTCGAAAAATGAAAAGCGTACCTTCTGGAGTTGCAAGATCGGCTATGCCCTGGATGGCATGGACACGCAGATGCTGAGTTTCGTCATTCCGACCCTGATCGCAACCTGGGGCATCTCCAAGGGTGATGCCGGGATGATTGGCACTTGTACGCTGCTGGCCTCGGCGGCGGGTGGCTGGATCGCCGGAATACTGTCCGACCGCATCGGTCGGGTGCTCACCCTGCAACTGACGGTACTGTGGTTCGCCTTCTTCACCTTCCTCTGCGGACTGGCACAGAACTACGAGCAACTGCTGGTGGCCCGGACTTTGATGGGCTTTGGTTTCGGCGGTGAATGGACTGCGGGTGCGGTGCTGATTGGCGAGGTGATTCGCTCCCAGGATCGCGGCAAGGCAGTGGGCATGGTGCAGGCCGGATGGGCGCTAGGGTGGGGGCTTACGGCATTGCTCTATGCCGGGTTATTCAGCTTTCTACCACCGGAAGAGGCTTGGCGGGCGCTGTTCATGATCGGGTTGGTGCCAGCGCTATTTGTATTGGTGATCCGCCGACTGGTCAAGGAGTCGGACACCTTCGAGCAGGCCTGCATTGAGCGCAAGGCCAAGCCTGAAAAGGATTCGCGTTGGGCCTTCTTTGAAATCTTCGCACCACGGATGCTCAGTACCACCTTGCGCGCTTCGTTGCTGACCACCGGCGCGCTGGGCGGTTATTACGCGATCACCACGTGGTTGCCAACTTACCTGAAAACCGAGCGCGGCCTGAGCGTACTCGGCACTGGCGGTTATCTGGCGATGGTGATCGTCGGCTCTTACATTGGCTATGTGACCAGTGCATTGCTGACCGATGCCATTGGTCGGAAGAAGAACTTCATCCTGTTTGCCGTCGGCTCCATGGCGATCGTTCTGGCCTACACCCAACTGCCCATCGACAACACCTGGATGCTCTGGCTGGGCTTTCCGTTGGGTTTTTTCGCCTCGGGCATTTTTGCGGGCATGGGCGCTTTTCTGACCGAGTTGTTTCCGACCCGCATGCGCGGTTCGGGCCAGGGCTTTTGCTATAACGCCGGGCGCTCCATCGCCGCGCTGTTTCCGTTGTTGATCGGTGCACTGAGCGAAACGTTGCCGATTGGTACGGGGATCGGAATCTTCGCTGCCGGTGCCTATGGTGTGGTGATTCTGGCCGCGTTAAGCCTGCCGGAAACCCGCGGTCGTCAACTCGAATCCTGAACCCTGACACGTCTGGGCAATTGTGCCCAGACGTCGCTGATCCATTGCTAATCGACAAACATCGGTCGCGATCACAACGCCCCCGAGAGGGCTCGCTCGCGTCCGAAACAGGAGCAGGCATGAACTATTCGCTTTCCACTCAACGGTTGTACTTCCCGGTCGGCACATTGCTCGGTTTGAGCTTGCTCGGCGCTCCGGTCGCTCAGGCGGATTTCATTGCCGACAGTAAAGGCAGCCTGGAAGCGCGCAACTTTTACTTCAATCGCGATTTCCGCCAAGACGGCTCGCGTGACAAAGCCGAGGAATGGGCACAGGGTTTTCTGTTGCGGATGGAGTCCGGGTATACCGCTGGCACGCTGGGGTTTGGTCTGGATGCGCTGGGCATGGCCGGTTTTAAACTGGACTCCGGCGGCGGCACGGCGGGCACCAATCTGTTGCCGCCGGATTTGTCGGGCGGCTCGCAGGATCGCTATGGCGAGTTGGGCCTGACGGCCAAAGTGCGTTTGTCCAAGAGCACCCTGAGGCTGGGGACGTTGCAGATCAAGGATCCGGTGGTGAACTCCAACGATACTCGTCTGTTGCCGGGAACGTTCAAGGGAGCACTGGTGAATGTTCAAGAAATTGACCGATTGAAACTGACTGCCGGGCAACTCACGCAGATCAACTTTGTCGACTCCACCGACTACCAGGACATGACTGCCAATCGCATCGGCGGGCAAAGCGACAAGTTCCAGTTCGCCGGGGCTGACTATCAATTCCTGCCGAATCTGACAGCGCAGTACCGCTACGGCAAGCTGGAAAATATCTACCAGCAAAACTACCTCGGATTGGTCCACCTGCTGGATATGGGGGCCGGCCAGTCGCTCAAGAGCGACGTGCGTTATGCGCGCAGCATTGAAGATGGCAACTTTCGTGACCTCGATAACCAGGCTTTCGGTGCGATGTTTACCTACAGTCTCGGCGGCCACGCACTGGGCTTCGGCTACCAGCGCATGAGCGGCGATGATCCGTTTCCGTACATCGGACGCAGCGATCCGTATCTGGTCAACTTCGTGCAGATCGGTGACTTCGCCAACGTTGACGAACACTCCTGGCAAACGCGTTATGACTATAACTTCGCGGCATTGGGTGTACCGGGGTTGAGCTTTATGACCCGCTACATCTCGGGCGATAACGTGCAGCGCAGTGCTCCGGGTGAAGGCAAGGAGTGGGAGCGCGACACCGATATCGCTTACGTGGTGCAGGACGGTACGTTGAAAGGCCTGGGCTTTAAATGGCGCAACGCGTCGGTGCGTTCGAACTTTGGCAATGATCTGGATGAGAATCGCTTGATCGTCAGCTATACCCTGGCGCTTTGGTAAGTGTCTCGGTGATCGAACAAGAAATGATATCGACGGCCCGCCAGTCAGACTGGAGGGCCGTTTGTTTTACATCGACAGAATCAATCGGCCAGCGAACAGAATCAGGATCACCCCCATGGTTCGTTCGAACCAGTGCCCCATGCGCATGAACAGCAACCGCACCCGGGTGCTGGAAAAAAACAGCGCCACGATCACGAACCACAAGGCATTCACGAAACACATCCACACCCCGTACAGTGCCTGAATCTGCAGTGGTGTCGAGGCGCTGATGATGGTCGTGAAGATTGCCAGGAAAAACAGCGTGGCCTTGGGGTTGGTGGCGTTGGTCAGAAAACCTGTGGTGAACGCCTTCAGCAATGTTTGCTCGACCACCGGTTCGTCTGCACCTTTGTCGCCTTCCAGCACGGTTTTGGGTTTGCTGCGTATCAGGCTCACGCCGAGGTACAAAATGTAGGCACCCCCAACGACCTTGGCCACCGTCAACAACCAGGGCGTGGTGTGCATCAGCGCGCCGACGCCAAGCAAGGTGTAAAGCACATGCACGGAAATGCCCGCGCCGATGCCCAGCGCCGTGCAAATCCCCACTAAGCGGCCGAAACGCACGCTTTGGCGGATGGTCACGGCGAAATCCGGTCCGGGGGCGACCACGGCCAGAAAGTGGATCGTTGCCAGCGCCAGAAACTCGCCCAGGTAATTTGAAAACATCTCAGCTCCAGAAAGTCAGGGGTGAAGCATTGCCGCGATAACCGACAAAGAAGGAAAGGCTCAATCGCGGGTCGTCCACACCCGGGGTCACCGAGTGCATGCAGCGCGAATTGAACATGATGAAATCACCCGGCTCAGGACGAATCTCCAGGGTCGGCGGGCCAAGCAAGGCCGGGTCGATGCCGTAACTGTCGCCACGCATTTCATCGAATTGGTCCGGGGAAATGTCGTGGTCCCACATCTGCAACGCGCCGCCCTCGGTCGGCATGTTCAGGTAGACGTTGCAGGCGAACTGCGCTTCCAGGCTTTTGGCCTGGAAACTGTCCGGCGCATCCTTGGCGAAAATGTCGTGATGGGCGAGGAAGCACACCCCGGGTTTGACGACCCGGGATAGCCCCACATACATCTTGCGGCCATAGAGATTTTCCAGATGCGCCCCCGCCGGCCAGGACTCGTCGAGCATGCAGCGCAACGTGTCGACAGGGGAGGAGTAGGGCGCACAACGGCTGCGCAATTCGGCGATATTGCTGGTGGCGCGCTTGAAATAGTCCTCGATCAGCAGCGGCTGGTTTTCCGCTTCATAAAACGCCATGCCAATGCGACCGATGCTCGGCGCGTTGATGTAGCCTTCGAAGCCCGGGGCGAGGATCTTGTCGCCGATCTGGATCGCCAGCGGCCCAGGCAACAAGCCTTTGACGCGGATGGCGAGGACTTCTTCGTTGGCCAGTTTTTGTATGCACGTCTCATCGAGACGCTCGACGTCAAGCATCATGTTTTTAGGTCCATCTATCGATAGTCAACAGAGCCCGCGAATGCAGGCTCCCCCGGCGTCAGGCGATGACGGAGCCGACATCGCCCAAATGTTCAGTCCACGCTGTAGTGGACTGACAGCGCTCCCTTTTTCTGTGAAAGGGAAGCGATCGTGACCGTGCCCAAATCCTTCAGGCTCCGTACATGGGTGCCGCCGCAGCCGTAGGCGGGCAGCTCACCGAAACCGATTTCCCGGGCGCCTTCGCGCAACGACGTCAGGCGTGGCAGGTCATGGGCGATCCATTGCGTGATGCCGTATTGAATCGTCTGCGCATCGACCTCCTGCGCGCTATCACCCGGCTTGAATTGGACACGTCCTTCATCCGGCCAGTGATGAGCCTTGGTCGGCATCCAGCCCATCGCCTGGACGAAGTGACCGATCAGGTGCCCCGCTGAATGCATGCGCGTGTTGAACCGGCGGCGTTGCTCGTCGACCCGAATCAGGGTCATGCCGAGTTTTACCGGATGGTCGACAAAATGGATGATCCGGTCCGGATCCTGAACCACGCGCAGCACCTGGCTTTCGCCGATCCAGCCGGTATCCCAGGGTTGCCCGCCGCCCTGAGGATGAAACAGTGTGGCGCGCAGCACTACTGCGAATTCGTTCTCGTAGGGCGTGCAATCCAGGACTTCCACATTGGCCTTGAGGTCATCACTATGGAAAAAGAGGCGAAGCGTCATATTCCATGCCCTTATTAAAGTTTCTATTTTTATTATATGAACCGTGGAATTGCGTGATAATCCGTTCAAACATCAAAGGACTGTTGCGCTGTGAGCATAAATCTTCCCCTGCCGCTGCTCGGTGAAATGGCGATTTTCGTCAAGGTTGTCGAGACCGGCAGTTTCTCCGAAGCGGCCCGCCAATTGGGCTCTTCACCCTCGGCGGTGAGTCGCAGTATTTCGCGGCTGGAGAAGGCACTCGCCACGCGGCTGCTGCAACGAACTACGCGTAAGTTGCGCCTGAGTGACGGTGGCGAAGAGGTGTTCAAGCGTTGCCAGGAGATGGTCAGCGCGGCGAAATCGGTGATGGAAATCAGCGGTCAGTTCACCCATGAGGCGGAAGGGCTGGTGCGCGTCAGCGTGCCTAAGGCCGTCGGGCGATTCGTGATTCATCCACACATGCCGGAATTCCTGCGGCGCTATCCCAAAGTGAATGTGGAGTTGTTGCTCGAGGACCGTCAGGTGGATTTGATCGACGACAACGTCGACCTGGCGATCCGTATTACCGATCGCCCTCCCGCCGGACTGGTGGGGCGGCAGTTGCTGACCATCGATCATTTGCTCTGTGCAACGCCGCAGTATCTGGCCGAGCACGGCACCCCGACTCATCCCCATGACTTGCTTAACCACAGCTGCATCTATCTGGGCGAAACCCCGAGTGATGCGCGCTGGAAGTTCAAGAAAGGCAGCAAAGCCGTGACCGTCGGCGTGCGCGGACGTTATGCCGCCAATCACACGGGCGTGCGACTGGGCGCGGTATTGCAACACATCGGAATCGGCAGCCTGCCGTACTTCACTGCCCGTTATGCGCTGGAACAAGGGCTGATCGTGCAGGTTCTGCCGGACTGGACTTTTCTGGCGTCCTACCACGGAGGTGCGTGGCTGCTGCATTCGCCAACCCGCTATCTACCGCCCAAGTTACGGGTGTTTATCGACTATCTGGTGGAATGCCTGGAGAAGGAACCGACCTTGAGCAGGCCGGGCAAGCCAAGTGCGTTGGGCAAGGTCGCGGCAGAGTATGAGCTGCCCGAGAGTGATGGGTTGCTTTGAGGCCAAGATCCCGGCCAACAAAAAAGGCCCGTATGTTCAACCATGCGGGCCTTTTGCATTTCTGACGATGGGATCAGTGCTTGCTGTCCTGGTTCGACATCGCCAGCAGCTGTTTTTCCTGATTCCAGTCGAACGGTTCGTCGTTCTGTTCGGCTTCAAAGCGACGTTCTTCAAGGGCCTGGTACAGGTCGATTTCATCATCGGGCATGTAATGCAGGCAGTCGCCGGCGAAGTACCACAGCAGGTCGCGCGGGACCAGGTGGGCGATTTGCGGATAGCGAGTGATCACCTGACACAGAATGTCCTGGCCCAGGTATTGGCTTTCGATCGGGTCGACCGGCAGCAATGCACGCAGTTCGTCGAAGCGATCCAGGAACAAGGCATGGCTTTCTTCGGGAACCTGTTCGGCCTCACCTACGGCGACCAGGATGCTGCGCAGGTGGTCGAGCAAGACGAGATGATCGGCAACGACGTTGGACACGAGATAAGTCCTCAAGAGCAAAACGGGCGCGAGAGTATAAAGCTCCTGCGCCCCATTTCACATGGTGAAGAGCCATATGGTAAAGAGCCACGGTAAAGAGCCCCATGCAAGACACAGGGTTCGCCCGATCAGCGGACCTTGCCTTTGGCCAATACCAGCTCCTTTGGGTCGAAATCATCGACATCAATCACCTTGCGTCGCGCCACTTCTGCCTCACGCAAGGTCTGGGCTTCAACCGGTTGCAAGACGCCACCCTCCAGAGCGGCATCGATGGCAGATTCTCCGAGCGTGGGTTTGACCTGGCGACTTTTCAACGCCGTATTGAGTTTTTTCTGTACCGGTTTGGCCGCGTTCAGCAAATCGCAAGCGTGCTGCAGGGCGCCGACCGAATCATCTGGTGATTGCGGGCGATAGCAGCCCCCCAGTAACTCCTCAAGCGTTGGATCGCCCTTGGGGCGGCCGATGACGGCTGCGACGTTGGCCGCCAGTCTGTCCGACGGGCCTCTGTGGCGACGACCGAAAGGGAACACCATCACCCGCATCAGGCATCCAAGCACCTTGTTCGGGAAGTTGGTCAGCAGTTCGTCCAGCGCACGTTCGGACTGGCCGAGGCTCTCTTCCATGGCCCAGGTGAACAGCGGATGCATATGCTCCGGCGAATCGAGATCGTGATAACGCTTGAGTGCACCGGAGGCCAGATACAGGTAGCTGAGCACATCCCCCAGACGTGCGGACAGCCGTTCACGACGTTTCAAATCACCGCCCAGCAGCATCATGCTCAGGTCTGCAAGCAGAGCAAAGGCTGCGGCCTGACGGTTGAGTGCACGGAAATAGCCTTGGCTGAGCTTGTCCCCGGGCATGTGTTCGAAATGCCCGAGCCCGAGGTTCAGCACCAGGGTGCTGGCGGCGTTGCACACGGCAAAACCAATGTGATCGAGCAGCAGTGCATCGAACTCGATCAGGGCCTGTTGTTTGTCTTCGCGGTGGGCGAGGGCCATTTCCTTGAGCACGAACGGATGGCAGCGAATAGCGCCCTGGCCGAAGATCATCAAGTTGCGTGTCAGGATGTTCGCACCTTCGACCGTGACGGAAATGGGCGCACCTTGCCAGCTGCGCGCCAGGTAGTTGTTCGGGCCCATGATAATGGCCCTGCCGCCGTGAACATCCATGGCGTGGCTGATGCATTCGCGGCCGCGTTCGGAGAGGTGATATTTGATAATGGCCGAAGGTACCGACGGCTTTTCGCCGAGGTCGACCGCGTTGGCGGTGAGCATCCGTGCGCTGTCCATCAGCCAGGTACTGCCGCCGATCCGCGCCAGTGCTTCCTGAATCCCTTCGAAGGCTGACAGCGGTGCGTTGAATTGTTCACGAACCTGCGCGTATTGGCCCGTCACCAGACTGGTGAACTTGCCCGCAGCGGTACCGATGGCAGGCAGCGAAATGGAGCGCCCGACCGACAGGCAGTTCATCAGCATCATCCAGCCCTCGCCGAGCATCTCCTGACCGCCGATGATGAATTCCAAAGGTACGAACACATCCTTGCCAGAGTTCGGACCGTTCATGAATGAGGCGCCCAGCGGCAGGTGACGGCGACCGATTTCTACACCGGGGGTCTGGGTTGGAATCAAGGCGAGGCTGATCCCCAGGTCGACTTTGTCGCCCAGCAGATGGTCCGGGTCATAGGCCTTGAAGGCCAGGCCGATCAAGGTCGCCACCGGGCCGAGGGTGATGTAGCGTTTTTCCCAGTTCAGACGCAGGCCGAGGGTTTCCTTGCCTTCCCATTCACCTTTGCAGATCACTCCGGTGTCGGTCATTCCGCCGACGTTGGAGCCCGCCATCGGACCCGTCAAGGCAAAGCAGGGGATATCGTCACCGCGTGCCAGCCGTGGCAGGTAATGATTGCGTTGTTCGTCGGTGCCGTAATGCAGCAGCAGTTCCGCCGGGCCGAGGGAGTTGGGCACCATGACGGTCGACGCCAGGTCGCCGCTGCGGGTGGCCAGTTTCATCGCTACCTGGGAGTGCGCATAAGCCGAGAAGCCTTTGCCTCCGTATTCTTTGGGAATGATCAGGGCAAAAAAACCATGCTTTTTGATGTGGTCCCAAGCCTGGGGCGGCAGATCCATCAACTGGGCGATCTGCCAATCGCTGACCATGGCGCAGAGCTCTTCGGTCGGGCCATCGATGAACGCTTGTTCCTCTTCGCTCAGTTGCGCTTTTGGATAGGCCAGCAGTTTGTTCCAGTCCGGGCGACCGCTGAACAGCTCGCCATCCCACCAGACCGTGCCGGCTTCAATGGCTTCACGCTCGGTTTGCGACATCGGCGGCAGGTTTTTTTGAAACCATCCGAATATTGGCGCCGTGAAGAGTTTTCGGCGCAGATCCGGCAGCACCAGGAAAGCGCTCACGACCGCGAGCATCACCCAGAAAATCAGCATCAGCCAGACGGGGGCATGGCTGAAGATGCCCATCGCCAGCAGATAGGCCGCAATGATGCCCAAGGCGGGCAGAGGCGCAGTGCGCCGATGTGCCAGGTAGGCAATCCCGACCACCAGAACCAGTATCCACAACAGCAACATATTCAATTCTCCATGAAGCCAGGGGCAAAACCACTTTCAGAGCTTAGACGGCATCCATAAAAATGGGTGGTCAGAGCATGAGTCTGAGCGTGTAGGAAGCAACGGCTGAAATCCGTCAGTTATTTCGAGGGCGGACGGTTGAACGCTTTCGTCAACAGGTCGGCAAACGCTGATATTTGGCCGAAACGTCGTTATCTCTGTGCTGAAGCTGTCGCTAGACTCGTGGCTTCCCCCTGGAGATTGTTCCCATGCACACATGTCTGAGCCCCGGCCGCTTCATCGACAGTGACCACCCCTCGGTGGTGGAGTTCGCCGAAAAACATCGTGGCGCCGGGCGCGGTTCACTCGAACAAGCGATCAATCTCTATTACGCAGTGCGTGAGGCCGTGCGCTACAACCCTTACACCTTCAGTCGCGATCCAGAGACCTTGCGCGGCAGCTATGCGCTGGCGGCGGGGGAGAGTTATTGCGTGCCCAAAGCCACGCTGCTGGCGGGTGCAGCACGGCATTGCGGGATCCCGGCGCGTATCGGTCTGGCAGATGTGCGCAATCACCTGTCGACGCCGCGTCTGCTCGAATTGCTCAAAAGCGATGTGTTCGCCATGCACGGCTACACCGAGTTGTACCTGAACGATCGTTGGGTCAAAGCCACCCCAGCCTTCAATCAACAACTCTGTGAATTGTTCAATGTCGCGCCGCTGGAGTTCGACGGGATCAACGACAGCGTGTTCCACCCCTTCAACCGTGACGGCGAGCAGTTGATGGAATATCTGATCGATCACGGCCAGTTCACTGATGTGCCGGAAGCGTTCTTTTTCGAACACCTGGAAAAGTGCTATCCGCATCTGTTCGGCGAGCAATTGCCGGTGCTGCTGGGTGACATGCAGAGCGATTTGAGTCGCGCCTGATCCGGCGTATGCTGCCTGCGCATTCATCCAAGAAGGGGCGGTCATGCTGAAGATCTGGGGTCGGAAAAACTCGTCGAATGTCAGGAAGCCGTTGTGGGCGGCCGAAGAACTGGGCCTGGCCTATGAAGCCATCGATGCCGGTGGCGCCTTTGGCGTGGTCGACACACCTGAGTACCGCGCGCTGAATCCTAACGGCCGCGTGCCGGTGATCGAAGACGACGGTTTCGTGCTGTGGGAATCCAACACCATCGTTCGTTATCTGATGGCCCGTCACGCCAGCGATACGGCCTGGTATCCGACAGACCTGCAGGCCCGAGCCTCGGCCGAAAAGTGGATGGACTGGACCACTTCAAGTTTTGCCACCCCCTTCCGCACGGTGTTCTGGGGTGTGTTGCGCACCCCGCAAGACCAGCAGGACTGGCCGGCCATCAAGGCAGCGATCAAGGAGTGCGACGATCTGCTGTCGATGGCCGATCAAGCGCTGGCGGCCAAACCGTACCTGTCCGGCGATGAGATCGGCATGGGTGACATTCCCTTGGGCAGCTTCATTTATGCCTGGTTCGAGATGCCGATCGAGCGTGCGCCGCAGCCTCATTTGCAGGCCTGGTACGAGCGCCTGAAACAGCGTCCGGCGTATCGCAAAGCCGTCATGACCGCGTTGACTTAATACTCACTATCGACACGCATGACTGTACTTGTGTGGCAGCGACAAGCACCATTGCGCTCGTGCGCCGCGGTTGCATTGCTCGCCGCCCGCCCTTATTTATTCCTTTCTTCCCTTCTTGGTGCGTAAATCCGATATGAGTTCCGCTCTGTCCATCCGGCAGCTAACCAAAACCTACGGCAACGGTTTCCAGGCCTTGAGTGGTATCGATCTGGACGTCGCCGAAGGTGACTTTTTCGCCTTGCTCGGCCCTAACGGCGCCGGCAAATCCACGACCATCGGCATTCTCTCGACCCTGGTGAACAAGACCAGCGGAACGGTGAATATCTTTGGTCATGACCTGGATAAGGAACCGGCGGCGCTCAAGCGCTGCATTGGCGTGGTGCCCCAGGAGTTCAACTTCAACCAGTTCGAAAAGACGTTCGACATTGTCGTGACCCAGGCCGGTTACTACGGCATCCCGGCGAAAATCGCCAAGGAACGCGCCGAGCAGTACCTGACCCAACTGGGCCTGTGGGACAAGCGTGATGTGCCGTCGCGCTCCCTGTCGGGTGGCATGAAGCGCCGACTGATGATCGCCCGGGCGCTGGTCCACGAACCACGCCTGCTGATCCTCGACGAGCCGACGGCGGGGGTGGACATCGAATTGCGTCGCTCGATGTGGACCTTCCTCACCGAACTGAACAAAAAAGGCATCACCATCATCCTCACCACCCACTACCTGGAAGAGGCTGAGCAGTTGTGCCGCAACATCGGCATCATCGACCACGGCACCATTGTCGAGAACACCAGCATGAAGCAGTTGCTCAGCCAACTGCATGTCGAAACCTTCCTGCTGGATATGAAGAACACGTTGCAAGTGGCGCCACAGTTGCTCGGTTACCCGGCAAAACTGATCGACAGTCATACCCTGGAAGTCCAGGTCGACAAGGCCATGGGCATTACCGCGCTGTTCACCCAATTGGCGCAGCAGAACATCGAAGTGTTGAGCCTGCGTAACAAAACCAATCGCCTCGAGGAGTTGTTCGTGTCCCTGGTGGAGAAAAATCTGTCGAAGGTGGCGGTATGAGTTCAGAGCTGCAACCCAACCTCGTTGCCCTCAATACCATCGTTTACCGTGAGGTCAAACGCTTCACCCGGATCTGGCCGCAGACCTTGCTGCCGCCGGCAATCACCATGGTTTTGTACTTCGTGATCTTTGGCAATCTGATCGGTCGGCAGATCGGCGACATGGGTGGCTTCACTTACATGGAGTACATCGTGCCGGGGCTGATCATGATGTCGGTGATCACCAACTCCTACGGCAACGTGGTGTCGAGTTTCTTTGGCAGCAAGTTCCAGCGCTCCATCGAAGAGTTGATGGTGTCGCCGGTGTCGCCGCATACGATTCTGATCGGCTACACCCTCGGCGGCGTGCTGCGTGGTTTGATGGTCGGGATCATCGTGACCCTGCTGTCGTTGTTCTTCACTCAATTGCAGGTGCATCACTTGGGCGTGACCGTTCTGGTGGTGGTGCTGACGGCGACGATCTTCTCGCTGCTGGGTTTCATCAACGCGGTATTTGCGCGCAATTTCGATGATATCTCGATCATCCCGACGTTCGTGCTGACGCCGTTGACGTACCTGGGCGGGGTGTTCTACTCGATCAGCTTGCTGCCACCGTTCTGGCAGACCGTGTCACTGGCCAACCCGGTGCTGCACATGGTCAACGCCTTCCGTTACGGCATCCTCGGCGTTTCTGATATCAAGATCAGCGTGGCGATCACCTTCATGCTCATTGCGACTGTTGTGCTGTACATCGGTTGTGCGCGGTTGCTGGTGAGCGGGCGGGGGATGCGCACCTAAGGAAGACCGAGTCGCCTGCTTCGCGAGCAAGCCCGCTCCCACAGTGAATTGGAGTTGGCCACATTATTTGTGAACGACACAGATCCCTGTGGGAGCGGGCTTGCCCGCGATGACGTCAGCCCAGACACCGCAAAAAAAGGCCTCCGCACTGGAGGCCGTTTTTATTCTTGCATCCGGCTTTTCTTACGCCGCTTCCACTGCCGACTCACCCACCAGCGCCAATACATCATCACCAGGCAATAGGCCAACGCCCCAAGCACCAGCCCCGTGACCACCGAGCCGAGCAAGAACGGTTGCCACAGGCTCGAGAGTTCGCCGCTGATCCACTCCCAGGTCAATTCATCCGGCAGGCTGCGTGCGGGGACGTCCATCAGCCAGGCGCCGGTCTGGTAAGTGCAGAAGAACACCGCCGGCATGGTGATCGGGTTGGTCAGCCAGACCAGGCTGACGGCAATCGGCATGTTGCCGCGCACCACAATGGCAAGGATCGCCGCCAACAGCATCTGCAACGGAATGGGCAGGAACGCCGCGAACAGACCGACCGCCATGGCCCGCGCAACGGAGTGGCGATTGAGGTGCCAGAGGTTCGGGTCATGCAGCAGGGTGCCGAGAAAGCGTAAGGATTTGTGTTCCCTGATGCTGGTCGGGTCTGGCATGTAACGTTTGAATAAGCGCCGGGGCATAAGGCTTCTCGGTCGGTTCAGGCGGCAAGTATGTCTGGATTCTACGAACCGCCCATTCAGACTTTGTGACAATTGATAACGACGTCCGTGCGGCGCGCCGTCTATGCATAGGGAGGGGACTCTCAAGGACGGGCTTATGCGCACAGGGATGATGGCGCTGGCGTTGGGCCTGCTGGCCTTGCGTTATTTACCGGTATTACCGCCGGTCTGGTTGTGGCTGTTGATGCCGGTAGCGGGTTTGATGTTGCTGCCGTTTCGAACTTTTCCCTTGGCATTTTTTTTGTTCGGTTTCAGTTGGGCGGGTGCGAATGCACAGTGGGCGCTGAATGATCGCCTGGCGCTGAATCTTGATGGCGAGACTCGCTGGGTCGAAGGTCGTGTGACCGGGTTACCGCAGCAGGCCGAGGGGGTGGTGCGGTTCGAACTGACGGACAGTCAGTCGCGTCGCACCAGCCTGCCTGGGCACCTGCGTCTGGCCTGGTATGGCGGGCCGCCCGTCAACAGCGGCGAGCATTGGCGGCTGGCGGTCAAATTGAAGCGTCCTGCCGGGTTGCTTAACCCGCATGCGTTCGATTACGACGCCTGGTTACTGGCCCGGCACATTGGCGCCACCGGAACCGTCAAGGACGGTCAGCGACTGATGGAGGCGAAGTGGGCCTGGCGCGACGGCATCCGTCAGCGTTTGCAGGCCGTGGATGCCCAAGGGCGAACGGGGGCGCTGACAGCGTTGGTGCTGGGGGATGGCGCCGGATTGAGTCGTGAGGACTGGCAGGTGCTGCAAGACACCGGCACCGTTCATCTGTTGGTGATTTCCGGGCAGCACATTGGTTTGCTGGCGGGAGTGGTGTATCTGCTGATTGCCGGTTTGGCGCGTTATGGTTTGTGGCCCAGGCGTTTGCCGTGGCTGCCATGGGCATGCGGACTGGCGTTCGCGGCGGCGCTCGGTTATGGGCTGCTGGCCGGCTTCGAAGTGCCGGTGCGGCGGGCCTGCCTGATGATCGGTCTGGTGCTGTTGTGGCGACTACGGTTTCGTCACCTTGGCGCATGGTGGCCGCTATTGCTGGCGCTTGACGGTGTTTTGCTGCTGGATCCGCTGGCGAGCCTGCAACCGGGTTTCTGGTTGTCGTTTGCGGCGGTGGCGGTACTGATTTTCACTTTTGGCGGCCGATTGGGGGCATGGCGCTGGTGGCAAACCTGGACCCGTGCCCAATGGCTGATCGCGATCGGTCTGTGCCCGCTGCTGTTGGTGCTGGGGTTACCGATCAGTCTCAGCGGGCCGCTGGCCAATTTGCTGGCGGTGCCCTGGGTCAGTCTGGTGGTCCTGCCGCCGGCTTTGCTTGGGACGATATTGTTGCCCGTTCCTTATATGGGGGACGGGTTGCTGTGGTTGGCCGGCGGTCTGATCGATCTTTTGTTCAAGGGGTTGGCGTTGATAGCCGGGCAAATGCCCGCGTGGGTACCGGTGGCGGTCCCGTTGTGGGTATGGGCATTCGGCACGCTGGGCGCCTTTGTGCTGTTACTGCCGCGAGGCGTGCCGTTGCGTCCGTTGGGCTGGCCGATGTTGCTTTTGCTGGTTTTTCCGCCCCGGCACACGTTACCTGAAGGCATGGCCGAGGTCTGGCAGCTGGATGTCGGTCAAGGTTTGGCGATTCTGGTGCGCACTCGCCATCACACCTTGCTGTATGACGCCGGGCCACGGTTCGGCGATATCGACCTGGGGGAGCGGGTGGTGCTGCCGTCATTGCGCAAACTGGGGGTGAACGGACTCGATCTGATGCTGATCAGCCACGCCGATGCCGATCACGCCGGCGGTGCGCGAGCAATTGCCAATGGAATACCGGTGAAGCAAGTACTGAGTGGCGATCATCTGGCCCTGCCAGACGAACTGCACGCCGATGGCTGCGAGAGCGGTCAACAATGGGCCTGGGACGGCGTGAAGTTTCAACTCTGGCAGTGGCCGTCTGCCAGCGACAGCAATCAGAAATCCTGCGTGTTGCAGATTGAAGCCAGCGGCGAGCGGTTGCTGCTGACCGGTGACATCGATGCCGCAGCCGAGCGGGCGCTGCTCGACAGTCCATTGGCGGTGCCGACGGATTGGTTGCAGGCCCCGCACCATGGCAGTCGCAGTTCATCTTCGATGTCGTTGCTCAACGTATTGCAACCCAAAGCGGTGCTGATCTCCCGTGGCAACGGCAATTCTTTCGGCCATCCCCATCCCACGGTCGTGGCGCGGTATCAAAAACGCGGCGTGGCGATCTACGACAGCGCCGAGCAAGGTGCCATTCGTCTGCAACTGGGACGCTTCAAGCCGCCGTGGACGATGCTTCAAGAACGGCGCTTCTGGCGCGATCTGCCACCATCCAGCCAGTAACCCGAACTATTGAAGCCCGACCGGATGCGACATCGCGGTCTTCGGTGCGTCCACCCCCTATGTTAGAGTGGCGCACTTTTCGAGGGGACTGTCACTGTGTGGGAATTGGTCAAATCCGGCGGCTGGATGATGCTGCCGATCATTCTGAGTTCCATCGCGGCCATGGCGATCGTTGCCGAGCGTCTGTGGACCCTGCGTGCCAGCCGCGTGACCCCCGAGTACTTGCTCGGGCAGGTCTGGGTCTGGATCAAGGACAAACAACTCAATAAAGAAAAACTCAAGGAGCTGCGCGCCAACTCTCCGTTGGGCGAGATCCTGGCCGCCGGTCTGGCGAACTCCAGGCATGGTCGCGAGATCATGAAAGAGTGCATCGAAGAGGCCGCTGCGCGGGTAATTCACGAGCTCGAACGCTACATCAACGCCCTTGGCACCATCGCCGCCATGGCCCCGTTGCTGGGTTTGCTGGGTACGGTGCTGGGCATGATCGATATTTTCAGTGCGTTCATGGGCACGGGCATGGGCACCAACGCTTCAGTGCTGGCCGGTGGTATTTCCAAAGCGCTGATCACCACCGCCGCCGGTCTGATGGTCGGCATCCCGGCCGTGTTCTTCCACCGCTTCCTGCAACGCCGCATAGATGAGTTGGTGGTGGGCATGGAGCAGGAAGCGATCAAGCTGGTCGAGGTAGTGCAGGGTGACCGCGACGTGGATCTGTCTGGGGGCAAAGCGTGAAATTCCGTCGTAAACCACGGGAAACGATAGACATCAACCTCGCGTCGTTGATTGACGTGGTGTTTATCTTGCTGCTGTTTTTCGTTGTGACCACCACCTTCACTCGTGAAACCCAGTTGCGCGTCGACTTGCCGGAAGCCGTCAGCGGTTCCCCGGCCGAGGACCAGCAGACCAAGCAACTGGACATCGCCATCAGTGCCGAAGGTGTGTTCTCCGTGAACAACCAGTTGTTGCCGAAGAACGATCTGACCAGCCTGATGGAAGCGCTACAGAAAGAATCCAATGGCGACACCAATATGCCGTTGTCCATCAGCGCTGATGGCAAGACCCCCCATCAGTCCGTCATCACCGCGATGGACGCTGCCGGCAAGCTCGGTTTCAGTCACTTGCGCATGACCACAGTCGAGGCGGCGCCGGCATCTTGATGGCCATGTCCGATCGATTGCTCACTGCGTGGTACGAAGGCCATCCGGCGTTGAAGCTGTTGCAGCCTCTGGAATGGTTGTATCGACGCGTGGTCACTGGCAAGCGCAAGCGCTTTTTGGCCGGTGAGGGCGAGATCTATCAACCTCCGGTGCCGCTGATCGTGGTCGGCAACATCACGGTGGGCGGCACCGGCAAGACGCCGCTGATTCTGTGGATGATCCAGCATTGCCAGCGCAGCGGGCTGCGGGTCGGCGTGGTCAGCCGTGGCTACGGCGCCAAACCGCCGCAATTGCCGTGGCGGGTCAAGGCGGATCAAGATGCGGACGTGGCGGGCGATGAACCACTGTTGATCGTCCAGCGCACTGGCGTGCCGTTGATGATCGACCCGGACCGCAGCCGCGCGGTCAAAGCCTTGCTGGCGAGCGAACCGCTGGACCTGATCCTCTCCGACGACGGCATGCAGCATTACCGGCTGGCCCGGCATCTGGAACTGGTGCTGATCGATGCCGCCCGGGGGCTGGGCAACCAGCGCTGCCTGCCGGCCGGACCGTTGCGCGAACCGATCGAGCGGCTGCAAAGCGTCGATGCGGTGCTTTATAACGGTGCCACTGCCGACCGCATCGACGGTTTTGCCTTCCAGTTGCAACCCACGGCGCTGGTCAATCTGCAAAGCGGCGAACGCCGGCCTATCGACCATTTCCCCTCAGGCCAGGCCATTCACGCCGTGGCCGGGATCGGCAATCCCCAACGTTTCTTCAAGACCCTCGAAACGCTACACTGGCGGCCAGTGCCGCATGCATTTGCCGACCACGCCGAATACAGCGTGCAGGCCTTGAATTTCACACCGTCATTGCCAGTGGTGATGACTGAAAAAGACGCGGTGAAGTGCCGTGCCTTCGCCGCCGCCGATTGGTGGTACCTGGCGGTCGATGCTGCGCCATCGCCGGCCTTCGTGGCTTGGTTCGATTCGCAGCTGATGCGCCTGTTGCCGGCTCGTCTTTTGCCTTAACTCCGTTTCTATCCAGGGAATGTTCATGGACACCAAATTGCTCGATATTCTCGCTTGCCCGATCTGCAAAGGTCCGCTCAAGCTCAGCGCCGACAAAACCGAGCTGATCAGCAAGGGCGCTGGCCTCGCCTATCCGATTCGCGACGGCATCCCGGTGATGCTCGAAAGTGAAGCACGCACCCTGACCACTGACGAGCGTCTGGATAAATGACCACAGCCTTTACCGTCGTCATTCCATCGCGTTATGCCTCCACCCGTCTGCCGGGCAAACCCCTGCTGCTGATCGCCGGCAAGCCGATGATCCAGCACGTCTGGGAACAAGCGAGCAAAAGCAGTGCCCAGCGCGTGGTCGTGGCCACCGACGATGCGCGCATCATAGAGGCCTGCAAAGGCTTTGGTGCCGAAGTGGTGCTGACCCGCGAAGACCACAATTCCGGCACTGACCGTCTGGCCGAAGTCGCGGCGAAACTGGGCCTGGCCCCGGACGCCATCGTGGTTAACGTTCAGGGCGACGAGCCGTTGATTCCGCCGAGCGTGATCGATCAGGTCGCCGCTAATCTGGCTGCCCACACCGAAGCGCGCATGGCCACCCTGGCCGAGCCGATCGAAGACGTGGAAACCCTGTTCAATCCCAATGTGGTCAAGGTGGTCAGCGACCTCAATGGCCTGGCACTGACATTCAGTCGTGCCACCTTGCCGTGGGCTCGCGACGCGTTCGCCAAGAGCCGCGAGCAATTGCCGGAAGGTGTGCCGTATCGCCGTCACATCGGCATTTATGCCTATCGCGCCGGTTTCCTGCAGGACTTCGTCACTTGGGGCCCGTGCTGGCTGGAAAACACCGAGTCTCTGGAGCAACTGCGGGCGCTCTGGCACGGCGTGCGGATTCACGTCGCCGATGCGCTGATCGCACCCCCCACCGGTGTCGACACCATTGAAGACCTCGAGCGCGTTCGTCGCTTGCTGGAGGCTTGATGCGGGTTCTGTTCGTCTGCCTGGGCAATATCTGCCGCTCTCCCACAGCCGAAGGCGTGTTGCGGCACAAACTGCGTGAGGCGGGGCTGGCCGATCAAGTCGAAGTGGCTTCCGCCGGCACCGGCGACTGGCACGTCGGCAAGGCCCCGGACAAGCGCAGCCAGGCCGCGGCGAAGCTGCGCGGTTATGACTTGTCGGCCCAGCGCGCGCAGCAAGTCAGCCGTGCAGATTTCGCCACCTACGACCTGATTCTGGCGATGGACAACAGCAACCTGCGCCACCTCAAGGCCCTGCAACCGGCCAAGGGCAAGGCCGAACTGGACCTGTTCCTGCGTCGCTACCAGTCGGAAGTCGATGAAGTGCCGGACCCTTATCACGACAGCGAGCAGGGTTTCGAACAGGTCCTGGACCTGATCGAGCGCGCCACCGATTTGCTGGTGATCGAATTGAAGGGACGGTTATGAGTTTGCAGGTACATCCGCTGGTATCGCTCAAGCCGTTCAACAGCTTTGGCGTGGATGTTCAGGCCCGGCTGTTTGCCGAGGCCCATAGCGATGCTGACGTGCGCGAAGCCCTGGCCTATGGGTTGGAACATGATGTGCCCGTGCTGGTGATCGGTGGCGGCAGTAATCTGCTGCTGACCGCTGATGTGCAGGCATTGGTGCTGCGCATGGCCACACGGGGAATTCGCCTATTGAGCGATGACGGCAACCAGGTTGTGATCGAAGCCGAAGCGGGGGAGCCGTGGCATCCGTTTGTGCAACACACCTTGGCGCAAGGGTTGTCGGGGCTGGAGAACCTCAGCCTGATCCCCGGCACGGTGGGCGCGGCACCGATGCAGAACATCGGCGCTTACGGTGTCGAGATAAAAGACGTTTTTGCCGGCCTGACGGCCCTTGATCGCCAGACCGGCGAGCTGCGGGACTTCACGCTGGCCGAGTGCAACTTCGCCTACCGCGACAGCCTGTTCAAACAGGAGCCGGGGCGCTGGTTGATCCTGCGGGTGCGTTTCATCCTCACGCGCACCGCGCACCTGCACCTGGAATACGGCCCGGTTCGCCAGCGCCTGACATCGCTGGGCATCGATCACCCGACGCCTACCGATGTTAGCCAGGCCATCTGCAGCATTCGCAACGAAAAGCTCCCGGACCCGGCGGTGCTTGGCAATGCCGGCAGCTTCTTCAAGAACCCCTTGGTGCCGGCGACATTGGTGGCGCAACTCAAGGAGCAGTACCCGGAGCTGGTGGCCTACGCGCAACCTGACGGCCAAATGAAACTGGCGGCGGGCTGGCTCATCGAACGGGCCGGCTGGAAAGGCTTTCGAGACGGTGATGCCGGTGTGCATAAATTACAGGCGCTGGTGCTGGTCAACTACGGCACCGCAACGGGCCTGCAATTGTTGAATCTGGCGCAACGCATTCAAAAAGACATTTCAGAACGTTTCCACGTCGACCTGGAAATGGAGCCCAATCGGTATTGAGGCTACGCTTTCACGGCTGATTCCAAAGCCCTGCACATCTTCAAATGTGCAGGGCTTTTTTGTTAATGCTGGGTTAACTTAGCTACCTAACGATGCAAGCATTTGCTCCACCAAAGGCCCGGTGCAGACGTTGCTGTCCGCATAAGAGAGCCCATTAGCCTGAGTCGATCTGCGTGAAGGAATCCACGCGGCAGATTGCTCGACCCCATAACCTCTATCACTATGCGGGCGTGCCCATGATTACCCTGAAACTCAATGGACAAGATCATCAACTCGATGTCACCGAGGACATGCCGCTGCTCTGGGCGATCCGTGACGTGGCCGGTTACAACGGCACCAAATTTGGCTGCGGCATGGGCCTGTGTGGCGCCTGCACCATTCATATCGACGGCGCGCCTGCGCGCAGTTGCATCACGCCGATCGGCTCGGTAGTCGGCCAGAACGTCACCACCATCGACAACCTGCACGCCGACCCGGTCGGCAAAGTTGTCCAGCAAGCCTGGCTCGACAGCGCTGTGGCTCAGTGCGGTTACTGTCAGGGCGGGCAGATCATGTCGGCCACCGCATTGCTGAAAACCAATCCGAACCCCAGCGACGAGCAGATTGAAGAGGCGATGGTCGGTAACATTTGCCGTTGCGGCACCTACAACCGGATCAAGACCGCCATCCGCCAGGCATCCACTCACCTGAAGGAGGCCAAGGCATGAGCCAGTTACCGAATGATTTTGCGCTGAGCAATTTGAGCAACCTCAGCCGCCGTGGTTTCCTCAAAGGCGTGGGCGCCACCAGTGCGCTGGTTCTGGCGGCAAGCTGGGGCTGGCAGGACGCGCTTGCCGCCGAAAAAGACAAGAAGTTCGGCGCCGACGGTATGCCCAACGGCTGGATCGATGATCCTAAGGTTTATGTCAGCATCGCCGCCGATGGCAGCGTGACCGTGGTCTGCAACCGCTCGGAAATGGGCCAGGGCGTGCGCACCAGCCTGACCATGGTAGTGGCCGATGAGTTGGAGGCCGACTGGGCACTGGTCAAAGTGCAACAGGCGCCGGGCGACGAAGTGCGTTTCGGCAACCAGGACACTGACGGTTCGCGCAGCATGCGTCACTGGTACGAGCCGATGCGCCGTTGCGGGGCTGCCGCGCGGACCATGCTTGAGCAAGCCGCCGCCGAGCAGTGGAAAGTGCCGGTCAGTGAGTGCCATGCGCAACTGCACAAAGTCATCCATAAACCGACCGGGCGTGAACTGGGCTACGGCGCATTGGCCGCTGCTGCCGGTGCACTGACGGTGCCGGCTCGCGACAGCCTGCGGCTCAAGCAGCCCTCAGAATTCCGTTACATCGGCAAGGAAGGCACCAAGGCCATCGACGGTGCGGACATCGTCAATGGTCGCGCGGTCTACGGCGCCGATGTGCATTTCGACGGCATGCTTTTCGCCACCATCGCGCGTCCAGCGGTCTATGGCGGCAAGGTCAAATCCTTCGATGCCAGCGCCGCGATGAAAGTCCCGGGCGTGATCAAGGTTCTGCAAGTCGAAAGCCGTCCATTGCCGTCCGAGTTCCAGCCTCTGGGCGGTGTGGCCGTGGTGGCCAGCAATACCTGGGCGGCGATCAAGGGCCGCGAGGCGCTGAAAATCGAGTGGGATGACGGCCCCAATGCCAGTTACGACTCGATTGCCTACCGCAAGGAACTCGAAGCCGCGTCCCTCAAGCCCGGCAAAGTGGTGCGCAATACCGGCAGCATCGACCAGGCCATGAGCAGCGCCGACAGCACCCTCGAAGCCTCTTATTACCTGCCGCACCTGGCGCAATCGCCAATGGAACCGATGGTCGCCATTGCCCGTTTCAAGGACGGCGTGTGCGAAGCCTGGGCCCCAAGTCAGGCACCGCAAGTCACCCGTGAACGGATCGGCGAGCGCCTCGGCATCCCATTCGATAACGTCACGCTCAACGTCACCTTGCTCGGTGGCGGTTTCGGTCGCAAATCCAAGCCGGACTTCGTCATTGAAGCGGCGATCCTGGCCAAGGAGTTTCCGGGCAAAGCGGTGCGGGTGCAGTGGACCCGTGAAGACGACATCCACAACTCCTATTTCCACACCGTGTCCGCCGAATACCTGAAGGCCAGCCTGAACAAGGACGGCCTGCCGTCCGGCTGGCTGCACCGCACGGTGGCGCCGAGCATCACCGCGCTGTTCGCGCCGGGCATGAACCATGAGGCGGCTTTCGAGCTGGGCATGGGCTTTACCAACATGGCTTATGCGATCCCCAACGTGCGCCTGGAAAACCCTGAAGCGGCGGTCCATACCCGGGTCGGCTGGTATCGCTCGGTGTCGAACATTCCCCATGGCTTTGCGATTCAGAGCTTTGTCGATGAACTGGCCCATAAGGCCGGTCAGGATCCGCTCAAGTACCAGATCAAGCTGCTTGGCCCGGACCGTCAGATCGATCCGCGCACTTTGAGTGAAGAGTGGAACTACGGTGAATCCCCCGAGCGTTACCCGATCGATACCGCGCGGATGCGCACCGTGCTGGAAACCGCCGCCAAAGCCGCCGGTTGGGGGCGTCAGTTACCCAAGGGCCGCGGCCTGGGCCTGGCGGTGCATTACAGCTTCGTCACTTATGTGGCGGCGGTGATCGAGGTTGAAGTCAAGGACGATGGCACGTTGATCGTGCACAAGGCCGACATCGCCGTGGATTGCGGTCCGCAGATCAACCCCGAGCGTATTCGCTCGCAGTTCGAAGGTGCCTGCGTCATGGGCCTGGGCAACGCGGTGCTGGGGGAAATCAGTTTCAAGGACGGCAAGGTTCAGCAGGACAATTTCCACATGTACGAGGTGGCGCGCATGTCTCTGGCACCAAAAGAAGTTGCCGTGCATCTGGTTACGCCACCGGGCAATGTGCCGTTGGGCGGAGTCGGTGAGCCGGGCGTGCCGCCGATTGCGCCAGCGCTGTGCAACGCGATCTTCGCCGCCACCGGCAAGCGCATCCGTAACCTGCCGGTGCGCTATCAGCTGCAAGGTTGGCAGAAGGCGCAAGCCTGATGGACAGCGTTGATCTGAATGTCCTGCGCAGCGTGCTGGAATGGCGCCGCGCCGGTCAGCGGGTGATGTTGTACAGCGTGGTTCAGACCTGGGGCACCGCGCCCCGGGCACCCGGCGCCATGCTCGCCTTGCGTGAAGATGGTGTGGTGATTGGTTCAGTGTCCGGTGGCTGTGTCGAGGATGACCTGATTGCCCGGCTGCACGATGGCCGTATTCCGGCCGATGGGCCGCCGGTGCAATTGATTACCTATGGCGTCACCCGTGAGGAGGCTGCACGGTTTGGTTTGCCGTGCGGCGGCACGTTGCGCCTGACCGAGGAGCGGATCGGCGATCCGTCGTGGGTCGCCGAATTGCTGACGCGCTGCGAGGCCCATGAGATCGTTGCGCGTGAGCTGAATCTGGCGACCGGTGAAGTGGTTTTGCAGCCAGCGAGCAAGACCGATGCGCTGGTGTTTGACGGGCAGACCTTGCGCGCCATTTATGGTCCGCGCTGGCGGCTGTTGCTGATCGGCGCCGGCCAATTGTCGCGCTACGTTGCGGAGATAGCGCGGCTGCTGGATTTCGAAGTGCTGATCTGCGATCCGCGCACCGAGTTCGTCTACGGCTGGGAAGAGCAACACGGTCGCTTCGTCCCGGGCATGCCCGACGAAGCGGTGCTGACCATCCAGACCGACGAGCGCACAGCCATTGTCGCGTTGACCCACGATCCGCGCCTGGATGACATGGCGCTGCTCACGGCGCTGGACTCCAAGGCATTTTATGTCGGCGCGCTGGGTTCGCGGATCAACAGCCAGAAGCGCCGGGACAATCTGGCTCAGCTAGGCTTGTCACAACAAGCCATCGAGCGCTTGCACGGCCCGATCGGTTTGCACATCGGCAGCCATACACCGGCGGAAATCGCCTTGTCGCTGCTGGCAGAAATTGTGGCGATCAAGAACGGCGTCGAGCTGAAACAGAAGAGGCCGTTGCAGGAGGGCGTATGAGCGACCCCATCGGCGTTATCGTAGTGGCCGCGGGGCAGGGCAGTCGGTTTCGGCAGGTAGCGGGTGACGATAAGGACAAGCTGCTAGTGGATTGCACCGGTCGTGACGGCGTCACCGTGCATTCGGTGATCGAACAGGTGCTGGTGAATCTGCCGGCCGCGCTCGAGAAGCGCGTGCTGGTGACCACGGCGGATCGCCCGCAGGTGATTCGCATGGCTCAAGCCTATGGTTGCGAGATTGTGCGAATCGAGTCGACCGGTCTGGGCGACAGCATTGCGGCGGGTGTGGCCGCGTGCTCGCAACTCGGTGGCTGGCTGATCGTGCTGGGGGATATGCCGTTTATCTTGTCGTCCAGCATTGAACAGGTCGTCGCGGCCATTGCGGATGACGCCATCAGCGTGCCGGTGCATGAGGGACAATATGGGCATCCGGTGGGGTTTGGACGAAGTTTTGGGCCAGGATTGATGGCACTAACCGGGGATCAGGGCGCCAAGTCGCTGTTCGCGCAGGCGAGGGTGGTCGAGGTGGCGGTGGATGATCCCGGTGTGTTGTGGGATGTGGATGTGCCTGATGCATTAGTATTTGCCTGACACACCGCCATCGCGGGCAAGCCACGCTCCCACAGGTTTTGCGTCTAACATAATCTGTTCTGAACGACATAAAACCTGTGGGAGCGTGGCTTGCCCGCGATAAACGGTAACGCGGTTTTCCTGCGTTACAACGGAATCGGCATAGGGGACGGCCTTCACAGGCCGCTCCCCTGCCACACCACCCGGCATGCGGGTCCGCACCGGGCGGTTCGAGAGATTGAGGTTATGAGAGTCGTACCAGACCCAGTCTGTCGAACCACGCTATATCCAACACTCGATTCAGCTCAAATCGGCTGTTACGCCACCAACTATGCGAGTTGGCCGCCACTCTGCGGGCCGTTTGGCTGCTGGCTCCCAGCGCCCTCAGTTCGCGGTAGATCGTCGGTCCACGCCGCCATTGCTTCAGTTGGATCGCTCGCAGTCGGTGTCGTATCCATTCATCCAGCTCTCGCCAGATTTTCGGGGTTTGTGACAACCCAAAGTAAGCTGTCCAGCCCAAGAGGTAAGGGCGTAGATTTTCGACTACTTGTCGCATACTGCGGCCACCTGAGCGGCGGGTCAGTTCGCGTATCCGTTGCTTGAACTGCTTGCGCGCCTTGATCGCCACGGCTCTTTTGACGCCTTTGGGCGATGCCCAAAAGGCATACCCAAGAAACTTGCGACCAAACGCACTCGCCACCGCACTCTTGCTCTCATTGACGCTCAAGTGCAGCTTTTCGTACAGGCGCTTCAGCAAAGTCATTACCCGCTGCCCAGCCCTGCGGCTGCGAACGTACACATTCGCATCGTCGGCATAGCGCACGAAGCAATGCCCTCGACGTTCAAGCTCCCGATCCACTTCGTTCAGCAGCACATTCGCCAACAATGGCGACAGCGGGCCGCCTTGCGGCGCCCCGACGCGGCTTTTCTCGACCATGCCATTGATCAGCGTTCCGGCATCCAGATAGGCCCGAATCAGCCGGATAACCGCCCGATCCGCAATCCGTTTGCGCAAGCGATTCATCAGGATGTCGTGGTCGACCCGATCGAAGAACTTCTCCAGATCAACATCCACCACCACCTTGCGTCCCGAGGACACATGGCGCTGAGCCGCCATAACGGCATCCTGCGCAGAGCGTCCCGGGCGAAAGCCATAGCTGTGTTCACTGAAGGTTGGATCGAGCAGTGGTTGCAGGATTTGCAGCAAGGCTTGTTGGATCAGACGGTCGGTGACCGTCGGGATGCCTAACTCGCGCTGACCGCCGTCAGGTTTGGGAATGACCACTCGGCGTACCGGACTGGGCCGGTAGACACCTGATAGAAGCTGTTCACGAATCGCCGCCCACTGAGTCAGCAGATATTCGGCGGTCTGTTCAATGTCCAGACCGTCGACTCCCGCTGCACCTTTGTTGGCCTTGACCCGCTTCCACGCCCGCTTCAGGTTTTCTCTCGCAAAGGCCCGTTCCAGCAGCCCTTGCCCTGCATTGTCGGATTCATCTTGCGGGCGATCGACCTCGTCGCTGACAGGACTTCTCACGGCTTCACCGCTCGTTATCTCCATCCGCCCCGCGTTTGGCAGGCATCTGACTTCCGGTCTTTCGCATCAACATGGCCTATAACGCTTTCTCTCGTTCGGCCCTTCGTCAAAAAAAGATGACTACTACGGCCTCTGCTGACTTCTCGCTCCGGCTTGCACCGTCGCCCTTTCAGGCACAAGGCGAGATCTCCCCAGGTAAGAACACAATCCTTCCCCGCACAACCGCCGGATTTACGCAGCCTGATCCTTGACCACAAGAGCTTCGCGGTTTACGGCCCGCTCGCCCTGATCGGCTTCGCCTTGTATCCGGTTCTTGTTCATCGGCTCACGGTTTCGATTCACGCTTCCTCCCCACACTCGGTCGCCCTCATGCAGTTGCGCTTCACTTCGTTCGCTGTGGCCAGCTTACGGCGGGACTTTCACCCACAAGATTGCGCCCATGCTGGGCGCACCATAAAAAAAGCCCCGCCTGGGTCACCAGGCGGGGCTTTTTAGTGGCCGATGGAATCAGGCGAGGGGTTTAGGCTCGTGCTCTTTTTCCAGGGCTTGCTCGTGTTGCTCTACCGCTTCCTGAACGGAGCGCGGTGCTTCGTCGATCACAGATTCAACCGGTTCGGCAGGGGCTTCAGCGGTCGGGGCAGGGGCTGCCTCGACAACTTCAGCAACAACCGGTGCTGGCTCGGCAGCGGCCGGAGCAGCAGTGGCAGCCAATTCGGCTTCTTTCTGCAGACGTTCGGCTTCACGCTTGCGACGACGTACTTCACGTGGGTCGTTCGGCGCACGACCGCTTGGGGTCAGAGCGCTGACAGGTGCGGCTTCAACCACCGGTGCAGCCTCTTCGGCAACAACTGGCGCTTCAACAACCGCTGGAGCAGGCTCGGCAGCAGCAACCACGGGCTCGGAAGCCATGGCTTCAGCAACCGGGGCTTCAGCGACAGGCGTTGGAGCTTCGACCGCTATAGGTGGCTCGGCAACCCAGTTGAACGCGGTTTGTTCTTCGCGAACTTCATGTACCGGTTCAGCCGGTGCTTCGATCACAGGTTCGCTAGCAACCACTGGTTCAGCGACAACGGCCGGCTCAGCGACAGCTTCAACTTCCGGCTGGGCTTCACGAACCGGTGCTACTTCGATTTCCGGAGCAGCGGTGACTTCTACCGGCGTAGTCGCTTCAACGACTGGCGCTTCGACCGGAGCAGTTTCCAGTGTGGCGGCAGTGGCGCGTTCGGCTTGCTCGTTGGCTTGTGCTTCAGCAGGTGCGCTGATCACGGAGCTGGCAACGGCAGCGGTAACAGCCAGGCCGGCGGCCAGATCGGCAGCGCTTGGCGCTTCGGCGTTTTCAGCCGATTCGGACTCTTCCGAACCTTCGATCACGTTGCCGTTGGCATCGCGTTGACGCTCACGACGGTTGCTGCGACGACGCTGGCCACGGGAGCGGCGGCGAGGACGATCGCCTTCGGCGCCTTCCTGACCGTCTTCCTGCAGTTGCTCTTCGTTGGTGGTCAACTCTTCTTCAGCAACGGCGGCAGCGGCTTGCTCGGTACGTGGCTGGCGTTCTTCACGCGGTGGGCGTGGAGCGCGTTCTTCACGTGGCTGACGGGCTGGACGCTCTTCAGCGCTGGCAGCGGCGGCCGGAGCGGCATCCAGAGGCTCGCGCAGTTCACGAACCGGACGTTCTTCACGCTCGCCACGTGGCTTGCGATCTTCACGCGGGGCGCGCGGTGCACGTTCTTCACGAGGGGCGCGTGGTGCGCGCTCTTCACGCGGAGCGCGTTCCTGGGCGACTGCTGGAGCTTCTTCGCGGGCTTCGCGTGGCTCACGTGGTGCGCGTTCTTCACGCGGTGCACGTTCCTCACGAGGCTTGCGCTCTTCATCGCGGCGACCATTACGGTTGCGGCTCTGCTGACGGCCGTTACGGCGCTCTTCGTTGCGGGCAGGGCGTTCGGTGGCTGGCTTTTCAACCACAACCGGCGCAGCAGGCTCTTCCTTGGTGGCGAACAGGCTGACCAGCGATTTCACCAGGCCTTTGAACAGGCTTGGCTCTGGGGCGACGGCCGGTGCAGCCACCGGAGCGACGGCGACTTCGGTCGGAACCGGAGCGTTGGCGCGAGCCGGAGCGGTCTTGACCGCGGCTTCCTGGCGAACCAGAGTGCGGGTCGCGGCGGCTGGCTGGACTTCTTCGACTTCGGCAGCGGCAGCGGCGATTTCGTAGCTGGACTGATTGATGCTGGCTTCCGGGCTGTCATCGCGCAGACGCTGAACTTCGAAGTGCGGCGTTTCGAGGTGATCGTTCGGCAGAATGACGATGCGGGCACGGGTGCGCAGTTCGATCTTGGTGATCGAGTTGCGTTTTTCGTTGAGCAGGAAAGCTGCAACCGGAATCGGTACTTGTGCGCGAACTTCGGCGGTACGGTCTTTCAGGGCTTCTTCTTCGATCAGGCGCAGGATCGCCAGCGACAGCGATTCAACGTCACGGATGATGCCGGTGCCATTGCAACGCGGGCAGACGATGCCGCTGCTTTCGCCCAGGGATGGACGCAGGCGCTGACGGGACATTTCCAGCAGGCCGAAGCGCGAGATGCGACCGACTTGCACGCGAGCGCGGTCGGCTTCCAGGCATTCGCGGACTTTCTCTTCCACGGCGCGCTGGTTCTTGGCAGGGGTCATGTCGATGAAGTCGATGACGATCAGGCCGCCGATGTCGCGCAAGCGCAACTGACGGGCGATTTCTTCGGCGGCTTCAAGGTTGGTCTGCAGTGCGGTTTCTTCGATGTCGCTGCCTTTGGTGGCGCGCGCCGAGTTGATGTCGATGGACACCAGGGCTTCGGTCGGATCGATAACGATGGAGCCGCCGGAAGGCAGTTCGACGACGCGCTGGAAGGCGGTTTCGATCTGGCTTTCGATCTGGAAACGGTTGAACAGCGGAACGCTGTCTTCGTACAGCTTGATTTTGCTGGCGTACTGCGGCATCACCTGGCGAATGAAGGTCAGGGCTTCGTCCTGGGCTTCAACGCTGTCGATCAGCACTTCGCCGATGTCCTGGCGCAGGTAATCGCGGATGGCGCGGATGATCACGTTGCTTTCCTGGTAGATCAGGAACGGCGCGGAACGATCCAGCGAAGCTTCTTTGATGGCGGTCCAGAGTTGCAGCAGGTAATCGAGGTCCCACTGCATTTCTTCGCTGCTGCGGCCAAGGCCGGCAGTGCGAACGATCAGACCCATGTCGGCCGGGGCAACCAGACCGTTCAGGGCTTCACGCAGTTCGTTGCGCTCTTCACCTTCGATGCGACGGGAAATACCGCCGGCACGCGGGTTGTTCGGCATCAGCACCAGGTAACGACCGGCCAGGCTGATGAAGGTGGTCAGGGCGGCGCCCTTGTTGCCACGTTCTTCTTTTTCGACCTGAACGATGACTTCCTGGCCTTCGCTCAGGACGTCCTTGATGTTGACGCGGCCTTCGGGGGCTTTCTTGAAGTATTCGCGGGAGATTTCTTTGAGGGGCAGGAAGCCGTGGCGCTCAGAGCCGAAATCGACAAAGGCAGCCTCAAGGCTTGGTTCGATGCGAGTAATCCGGCCTTTATAGATGTTGGCCTTCTTCTGCTCGCGTGCACCGGATTCGATGTCCAGGTCGTAGAGGCGCTGGCCATCTACCAGTGCAACACGCAACTCTTCGGGTTGAGTTGCGTTAATCAGCATTCTTTTCATGTAGTACCGTCGGTTTCCGGGCTGCCGGAAACGGCGTTCGGCACACACGACTTCTCACGGTCGGTGTCAGGTGCGTCAGGAGTGGTTGGCCACTCCAGTGTCTAGCGAACCCCAACCAATTGGGCCGGTGTCGCGACGTACGCGTCCTGCTTGCTGTGGCTACTTAAGCACTCAGTCAGGAGGAGGAATCAACCGGCGGCTGTGGACGAGATGAAGCGTCTTGATAAAGCCTATTGCTACACAGTCCAGCGGTTGTGCATCTCCACCCTACACGTATCCCTGATAATTCGGGTGCTGCCGCGCGCAGAATCCGCAGCGGGTTGGCATTTACCGTGAGCTCCGAAAGGGGAGGTCACGCATCATGGCTAATTTAGGCGGTGTTTCCGAAGCGTTCGCCCGGGGTCGTTCGCAGCTGACTGCACTTTGTGAACTGGCCGTGAATATTTGCTCGGAAGGCGAGTGAAAACTCTGCTTTGCGGCATGATTCAGGCCTTATGTCACCTGCGCTCGTTACAACTGAAAACTCTGCCGTTACGTAGCGAAAGCCCCGTAGGACGGCCTCTCGTCCTCGTGAATTGCGTTGGTCAGGGCCGGTTTTTGACCGTTAGTCCGCTGTCCAGGCCACTTTTGGCGGCGTTCGCGACTATAGCAGCAATGATTAAGTGCTTCAATTCCATAAAAAATTGTTATCATCCGCACCATGACGACTACTGCCCCTTCGACCCCAGCCGTACAACTGCTGGAGGTCTCGCCGGAATATGCCGGCCAACGTATTGATAACTTCCTTCTCGCTCGGCTCAAAGGCGTGCCCAAGACCTTGATTTACCGCATTTTGCGCAAGGGCGAAGTGCGGGTGAACAAAGGTCGGATCAAGCCCGAATACAAGCTTCAGGCGGGCGATATCGTGCGCGTGCCGCCGGTTCGCGTGCCTGAGCGCGACGAACCTGTGCCGCTGGCCCAGGGTCTGTTGCAGCGGCTCGAAGCTTCCATTGTCTACGAAGACAAGGCGCTGATCGTGGTCAACAAGCCTTGCGGCATTGCGGTTCATGGTGGCAGTGGCTTGACCTACGGCGTGATTGAAGCCTTTCGTCAGTTGCGTCCGGATTGCAAAGAGCTCGAACTGGTTCATCGTCTTGATCGTGATACCTCCGGCCTGCTGATGATTGCCAAAAAGCGCAGCATGTTGCGCCACTTGCACACGGCATTGCGCGGCGATGGCGTCGATAAGCGCTATATGGCGCTGGTCCGTGGCAACTGGGCGGCCTCGATCAAGCAAGTCCGTGCGTCGCTGGGCAAGAGCAATCTGCGCTCCGGTGAGCGCATGGTCGAGGTGGACGAGGAGGAGGGCAAGGAGTCTGTGACCGTGTTCAAGGTCCTGCGTCGTTTTGGCGACTTTGCCACCCTGATCGAAGCCAAGCCGATCACCGGCCGAACTCACCAGATTCGCGTCCATACTCTGCATGCGGGACATTGCATCGCTGGTGATACCAAGTACGGCGATGAGGGTTTCAGCAAAGAGATTCGTGATCTCGGCGGCAAGCGTCTGTTTCTGCACGCCTACATGCTGACTGTGCCGCTGCCTGATGGTGGTGAGCTCAAGTTGCAGGCGCCCGTCGACGAGATGTGGGCCAAAACCGTGGAGCGCTTGAGTGCACCCTACTGATTACAAACTGCTGATTTTCGATTGGGACGGCACGCTCGCTGACTCCATTGGTCGAATTGTCGAGGCGATGCATGTCGCGTCCGAGCGGTCCGGTTTTCAGTTGCGTGATGATTTTGCCGTCAAAGGCATTATCGGTCTGGGCTTGCCGGAAGCGATTCGCACCCTGTATCCCGAGATTGGCGACGCCGAGCTGATAGCGTTCCGTCAGCACTATGCAGATCACTACATTGCGGCGGAGGCCGTGCCTTCCCCGCTGTTTGAGGGTGTTATCGAGTCTCTCGAAGCGTTTCGTGTCGAGGGGTATCATCTGGCAGTAGCGACCGGCAAGGCTCGTCGTGGGCTGGATCGGGTGTTGAAGTCTCACGGTTGGGAAGATTATTTCGATATCACCCGTGCTGCGGACGAAACCGCCAGCAAACCCCATCCACTGATGCTCGAACAGATTCTCGCCCATTGCGAGGTTCGTCCGGAGCAGGCGCTCATGGTTGGCGACTCGTCGTTCGACCTGCAGATGGCGCGCAATGCGGGCATGGATTCGGTGGCGGTCAGCTATGGCGCTCAATCGATCGACGCCTTGAAACTATTTGAGCCGAGACTGGCCATTGATCGTTTTTCAGAGTTGCACGCCTGGCTGAGTCAGCGGGTTTAATTGGTTTTTTTTGCTGGGGTACATGGCATGACCGACGAATGGAAAGCGCCCGCCAAGGCGAGTGCGGAAAGCGGTGACGAGAAAAGCTGGAAGCTGCTGGAAAAAACCCTGCTGGCTGGTGTGCAGGAACAGCGCCGGTCCCGTCGCTGGGGAATATTCTTCAAATCGCTGACTTTTTTGTACCTGATTGGCGCGTTGATTCTGTTATCGCCATTGATAAGCATGGAGAAAGGCGCTGCTCTCGGCTCTGGCTACACGGCGCTGATCGATGTAACGGGCATGATTGCCGACAAAGAGCCAGCCAGTGCCGACAATATCGTCGGCAGTCTGCGTGCGGCCTTCGAGGACAAGAAGGTCAAGGGTGTGGTTCTGCGGATCAACAGCCCTGGCGGCAGTCCGGTGCAGTCGGGTTATGTCTACGACGAGATTCGTCGTTTGCGCGGCCTGCATCCGGATACCAAGGTTTACGCGGTAATCTCGGATCTGGGCGCTTCCGGTGCCTATTACATCGCCAGTGCGGCGGATCAGATCTACGCCGACAAGGCGAGCCTGGTGGGTTCCATTGGTGTGACAGCGGCCGGTTACGGTTTTGTCGGGACCATGGAAAAGTTGGGCGTCGAGCGTCGTACCTACACCTCCGGCGAGCACAAATCGTTCCTCGATCCGTTCCAGCCGCAGAAACCCGCGGAAACCCAGTTCTGGCAGAGCGTGCTCGATACCACTCATCAGCAGTTCATCAGCAGCGTCAAGAAGGGCCGTGGTGATCGCCTGAAGGATAAAGAGCATCCGGAGTTGTTCTCCGGGCTGATCTGGTCGGGTGAGCAGGCGCTGTCGCTGGGCTTGATCGATGGTCTGGGCAATGCCAGTTCGGTTGCGCGTGATGTGATTGGCGAGAAAGAGTTGGTGGATTTCACTGTCGAGGAATCGCCGTTCGATCGCTTCTCGAAAAAGCTCGGCGCCAGCGTGGCTGAGCATTTGGCGATGTGGATGGGCTTTCAAGGGCCTTCGCTACGCTAATCACCTGGCTGCATAAAGAAACCGGCCCGCGTGGCCGGTTTTTTTTGTGTGAACGCGGTCTCTGTACGGAGGTACGGTTCAGGGTATCTGTACGTTTTCAGCCAACAGCATATCGATCAGGCGAATCAGTGGCAGGCCGATCAGGCTGGTGGCGTCAGGGCCTTCGGTGCTCTGAAACAGGCTCACCCCCAAACCTTCGGCCTTGAAGCTGCCAGCGCAGTCGTAGGGCTGTTCTGCGTGCAGGTAGCGTTCGATGCGCGCTGCGTCGAGTGTGCGCATGTGTACGGTAAAGGGCACGCAGTCGACCTGGCAGTGGCCGGTCTGGCTATTGAGCAGTGCCAGGCCGGTCAGGAAGGTCACGCTCGCACCGCTGGATGCCAGCAGTTGTTCGCGGGCCTTTTCGAAGGTGTGAGGTTTGCCGATAATCCGCTCGCCGAGTACGGCGACCTGATCCGAGCCGATGATCAGGTGGGCTGGATGGCTGCCTGCAAGTGCGCGGGCTTTTTCTTCGGCGAGGCGCTTTACCAGTTCGACGGCAGGCTCGTCCTGGCGATGGCTTTCGTCGATGTCCGGCGAGCTGCACGTGAACGGCAGCTGCAAGCGGGCCAGCAATTCCCGGCGATAGGCCGAGCTTGAAGCAAGTAATAAAGGCAGCATGCGCATCTCCAAAGGGCAGGGGCGAATTCTAGCGCAGGCTCAAGTGACGGACAGGGCTGAATTTCCTTTGACATGGCTGGGGGCATCCCTATAATGCTGCGCCTATGTTGAATGACCCGATTCCACCTCACGTTGACCCGCGCAAATTGGCTGACCGTGGCACCACCCTTCAAGGTGAACTGCTGCTGGCCGATTTGGAGAGACTCTGCGACCCGCTTTCCGATACTGTCGGTACGGTGCAGGCTAAATTCGTTTTTGAACGAGATGAACGTAAATCTGTGGTAATTCACAGCTTTATCGACACCGAAGTCAAAATGGTTTGCCAGCGTTGTCTTGAGCTGGTCACCCTGCCGATCCATAGCGAATGCAGTTATGCTGTGGTGAAGGAGGGTGCGAATACCCAGTCGTTGCCGAAAGGTTATGACGTGCTGGAACTGGGCGAAGATCCTTTGGATCTGCAGTCACTGATCGAGGAGGAGCTTCTGCTCGCCTTGCCCATTGTGCCTGCTCATCATCCGGAAGAATGCCAGCAGCCGGCGGGTCTCGATGAGCCCGAACCGAGCGAGGACGAGGTAACGCGGTCCAACCCGTTCAGTGTATTGGCGCAGTTAAAGCGTGACCCAAACGTTTAGGAGTTAATCAATTATGGCTGTTCAGCAGAACAAAAAATCCCGCTCTGCCCGTGACATGCGTCGTTCGCACGACGCTCTCGAGGCTAGCACCCTGTCTGTAGAAAAAACCACCGGTGAAGTTCACCTGCGTCACCACGTATCGCCAGAAGGCGTATACCGTGGTCGTAAAGTGATCGACAAGGGCGCTGACGAGTAATCCTTGTCCGCTCAAGTCATCGCGATTGACGCAATGGGCGGGGACTTCGGTCCCCGCAGCATTGTTCAGGCCAGCCTTGCTTGTCTGTCTGCTACGCCCTCGCTGCACCTGACCCTCGTCGGTCAACCCTCCCTTCTTGAAGAACTGCTCGCCAGCCAATCGGCTGTGGATCGCGCGCGCCTGTCGATTACGCCGGCGTCCGAAGTCATCACCATGGACGAAAAACCTGCCCAGGCCTTGCGCGGCAAACCCGATTCGTCGATGCGCGTGGCGCTGGAGTTGCTGCGCGACGGCAAGGCCCAGGCCTGCGTCAGTGCCGGCAATACCGGTGCGCTGATGGCGTTGTCACGGTTTGTGCTCAAGACCTTGCCGGGCATCGATCGGCCGGCAATGATCGCCGCCATTCCGACGCAGAAGGGCTACTGCCAGTTGCTCGACCTGGGCGCCAATGTCGATTGCAGTGCCGAGCACTTATTGCAGTTTGCCGTGATGGGCTCGGTCGCGGCAGAAACCCTGGGCATCGTTCGCCCAAGGGTCGCGCTGCTGAACATCGGCACCGAAGACATCAAGGGCAATCAGCAGGTCAAGCTGGCGGCCACTTTGTTGCAAGGGGCTCGTGGCATCAACTACATCGGGTTTGTCGAAGGTGACGGCTTGTACCGTGGCGAGGCGGATGTGGTGGTGTGTGACGGTTTTGTCGGCAATATCCTGCTCAAGTCCAGCGAAGGCCTGGCGACCATGATTGCCGGGCGCATTGAAGCGTTATTCAAGAAAAATTTCGCGTCGAAAGTGGTGGGCGCACTGGCGCTGCCGCTGATGAAGCGCTTGCAGGCCGAACTGGCGCCGGCACGCCATAACGGCGCAAGTTTCCTCGGTTTGCAGGGAATTGTCGTGAAAAGCCACGGTTCGGCGGGGGTGCAGGGTTTTCAGAGTGCGATTCAGCGCGCGTTGATCGAGCTCCAGGAAAACTTGCCTGAACGGCTTCATGGGCGCCTGGAAGATTTGTTGCCTTAGGCGTTTTCGTCGGACAATGCTTAAATGTGACCGCTCAGTTCAATGGGCCATCCAACTGTGAGTTTCTTGCGTTCCACAAACGGGACGTCAATTCTCCGAGACAAGATCATTAGGGGCTTGTTACATGTCTGCTTCCCTCGCATTCGTCTTTCCAGGACAGGGTTCGCAGTCCCTCGGCATGCTGGCCGAGTTGGGCGCGCAACATCCGGTGGTCCTCGAAACATTCAAAGAAGCTTCCGATGCTCTGGGTTACGACCTGTGGGCACTGACCCAGCAAGGGCCGGAAGAACAACTCAATCAAACCGATAAAACCCAGCCGGCCATTCTGACCGCCTCGATCGCCTTGTGGCGCCTGTGGCTGGCTGAAGGCGGCGCGCGTCCGGCTTACGTTGCCGGTCACAGCCTGGGCGAATACAGCGCCCTGGTGGCTGCAGGCAGTCTGAGCCTGGGGGACGCAGTGAAACTGGTAGAGCGTCGCGGTCAGTTGATGCAAGAGGCTGTTCCGGCCGGGCAGGGCGGCATGGCTGCAATCCTGGGTCTGGAAGATGCCGACGTGCTGGCAGCCTGTGCCGAAGCGGCGCAAGGCGAAGTGGTGAGCGCGGTCAACTTCAATTCCCCGGGCCAGGTAGTGATCGCCGGCGCCAAGGCGGCGGTCGAGCGCGCCATCGAAGGCTGCAAGGCACGTGGCGCCAAGCGCGCCATGCCATTGCCGGTCAGCGTGCCGTCCCACTGCGAATTGATGCGTCCGGCCGCCGAGCGGTTCGCCGAGTCGATCGCAGCGATCGACTGGCAGGCACCGCAGATTCCTGTGGTACAGAACGTCAGCGCCAACGTGCCGGCCGATCTGGAAACCCTCAAGCGCGATCTGCTTGAGCAGCTCTACAAGCCTGTACGCTGGGTCGAGTCGGTCCAGGCGCTGGCTGCCAAGGGCGCGACCGAGCTGGTCGAATGCGGCCCTGGCAAAGTACTTGCCGGTTTGAACAAACGTTGCGCCGAAGGCGTGTCGACCTCTAACCTCAATACCCCAGACGCTTTCGCTGCCACCCGTGCAGCGCTGGCCTAACAAGGAGAAGCTTGCATGAGTCTGCAAGGTAAAGTTGCACTGGTCACCGGTGCCAGCCGTGGTATCGGCCAGGCTATCGCTCTGGAATTGGGTCGTCAGGGTGCCATTGTCATCGGCACCGCGACTTCCGCTTCAGGGGCTGAGCGTATCGCTGCGACCCTGAAAGAAAATGGTATCCAGGGCACTGGCCTGGAACTCAATGTCACCAGCGACGAGTCCGTAGCGGCCGTGCTGGCGAGCATTCAGGCGCAATTCGGTGCGCCGGCGATCCTGGTCAATAATGCCGGTATCACCCGCGATAACCTGATGATGCGCATGAAAGATGACGAATGGCATGACGTCGTCGATACCAATCTGAACAGCCTGTTCCGGCTGTCCAAGGGCGTTTTGCGCGGCATGACCAAAGCCCGTTGGGGACGAATTATCAGTATTGGCTCGGTTGTGGGTGCCATGGGCAACGCAGGCCAAGTAAACTACGCTGCCGCCAAGGCCGGTCTGGAAGGTTTCAGTCGTGCACTGGCGCGTGAAGTCGGTTCGCGTTCGATTACGGTAAACTCGGTGGCCCCTGGGTTCATCGACACCGATATGACCCGTGAACTGCCCGAGGCGCAGCGTGAAGCCTTGCAGACGCAGATTCCGCTGGGTCGTCTGGGGCAAGCTCAAGAGATCGCGTCTGTGGTCGCTTTTCTTGCATCCGACGGTGCGGCTTACGTTACTGGGGCTACAATCCCGGTGAACGGCGGGATGTACATGAGTTAAATGTGACGGATTGCTTCAAAAAAATGTCATACGAGCTGTCTAAAATCCGTTATAAAGCTGCAATCTATTTATAGACAGAGGGTCGCCGGGTTTGAGGAGTGAAGCTTTCAGTTGAAAAACTGAAAAGTCTTTCTATACACTTACCCACCGGCCAGCTGCCTGAATTTGTCCATTAGGAGTGAAAACAAGGTATGAGCACCATCGAAGAGCGCGTCAAGAAAATCGTTGCTGAGCAACTGGGCGTTAAAGAAGAAGAAGTGGTCAACACTGCTTCCTTCGTTGAAGACCTGGGTGCCGACTCCCTTGACACCGTTGAGCTGGTGATGGCTCTGGAAGAGGAATTCGAGACCGAAATCCCTGACGAAGAAGCTGAGAAGATCACTACTGTACAAGCAGCAATCGACTACGTTACCAGCCACCAGGCGTAATAGTTTTTAGTCGTCGCTCGCTGTCATGGAAAAACCGCACTGCCATCATGGCGTGCGGTTTTTTCTTTAGGCCTGATGCAAAGTCGTCATTTGAAAAAGGAGAGTGCTGTGTCGCGTAGACGCGTCGTAGTCACCGGTATGGGTATGTTGTCGCCACTGGGTACGGATGTGCCGAGCAGCTGGCAGGGCATTCTGGCTGGCCGCAGTGGCATTGGTCTGATCGAACACACCGACCTTTCTGCCTATTCCACCCGTTTTGGCGGCTCGGTAAAGGGCTTCAATGTCGAGGAATACCTGTCGGTCAAGGAAGCTCGCAAACTCGACCTGTTCATTCAATACGGTCTGGCTGCAGGTTTTCAAGCCGTGCGTAACGCAGGTCTTGAAGTCACCGACGCCAATCGCGAGCGTATCGGCGTGGCCATGGGGTCGGGTATTGGCGGTCTGACCAATATCGAAGACACCAGCCGCACACTGCATGATTCCGGCCCACGGCGGATTTCTCCGTTTTTCGTGCCTGGCTCGATCATCAATATGATTTCCGGTTTCCTGTCCATCCATCTGGGCGCACAGGGACCTAACTACGCCATCGCCACGGCGTGTACCACCGGTACGCATTGTATCGGCATGGCGGCACGCAACATCATGTACGACGAAGCCGACGTGATGATCGCCGGTGGTGCCGAGATGGCCGCATGTGGTCTGGGCATGGGCGGCTTTGGTGCCTCCCGCGCACTGTCGACCCGCAATGACGAGCCGACCCGTGCCAGCCGTCCATGGGACAAGGGCCGTGATGGCTTCGTGCTGTCCGACGGCGCCGGCGCACTGGTTCTCGAAGAACTGGAGCACGCCAAGGCCCGTGGCGCGACCATCTACGCCGAGCTGATCGGCTTCGGCACCAGTGGCGATGCTTACCACATGACCTCGCCACCAGCCGATGGCGCGGGTGCTGCGCGTTGCATCACCAATGCCTTGCGCGATGCGAAGATCAACAGCGATCAGGTTCAGTACATCAACGCCCACGGCACCTCGACCTCGGCTGGCGACCTCGCCGAAGCCTGTGCGATCAAATCCGTGTTCGGTGATCACGCCTACAAGCTGGCGGTCAGTTCGACCAAATCCATGACCGGTCACCTGTTGGGTGCGGCGGGCGCGGTCGAGGCGATTTTCAGCGTATTGGCAATCAACAGCCAGGTGGCACCGCCGACCATCAACCTCGATGAGCCGGACGAAGGTTGCGACCTAGACTTCGTACCCCACACCGCGCGTGGCATGGATATCGACGTGGTGCTGTCCAACTCCTTCGGATTTGGCGGTACCAATGGCTCGTTGGTGTTCCGCCGGTTCGCTGACTGATGGACAGCTGGGTCGACGGTCAACCGGCTGACGCTTTGTCGCTGAAGGATCGCGGCCTGGCTTACGGTGATGGTCTGTTCGAGACCATCGCGGTCAAGGGCGGGCAGCCGCTGCTGCTGGATCGACATTTGTCGCGTCTGGCCGAGGGTTGTTCGCGCCTGGCGATTGCCGCCGATCATCAACTGATCCGCGCGGAGCTGCTGGCCTATGCCGCCGCGCTGGGCGAGGGCGTGCTCAAACTCATCCTCACTCGCGGCGACAGCCAGCGCGGTTACGCTGCCGATCCCTCGGCTCAGGCTCGACGCATTCTGCAAGGCAATCCTCCTGCGGTTTATCCGGCTGTTCATGCGGAGCAGGGCGTTCGGCTGTTTCCTTGTGCGACACGTCTTTCCAAACAGCCATTGCTCGCCGGGCTCAAGCATCTGAATCGCCTGGAGCAGGTTATCGCCCGTTCCGAATGGCAGGACACCGAGCATGCCGAAGGCTTGATGCTGGATCAGGTCGGGCGGGTGATCGAAGGTGTGTTCAGCAATCTGTTTCTGGTGCGCGATGGCGTGCTGGTGACCGCCAATCTCAAACGCTGTGGCGTGGCGGGTGTGATGCGTGCCGAATTATTGTTTCAAGCCAAGTCATTGGGAATTCCCACGCTAATCACCGATATCACCCTCGAGCAGCTGCAATGGGCTGATGAGGTCTTTGTCTGCAACAGCGTGTATGGCGTTTGGCCGGTGCGCGCCTATGCCGCACTGAGCTGGCCGGTTGGGCCGCTCACCCGTAAACTCCAAACCATTGCCCGTGCGCTACTGGATGCTTGATTCGTGAGACGTAAATTCTTGCTGCTGCTGGAAACCGGATTGGTTCTGGCGGGGCTGTTGGCGGGCGCTTGCGCCTGGAAAATCGATTCGGCGCTGGAACAGCCGCTGAACATCGCCCAGGAAGAGCTGCTGGAAGTGCCCAAAGGCACTACGCCAAACCGCACCTTCCTTCGACTCGAAGCCGATGGCGTCATCAAAGACGCTTTCTGGCTGCGTGTGTATTGGCGCTTCAACCTGGCAGGACAACCGCTGCACAGCGGCGAATACCGCATGGTGCCCGGTATGACAGTCAACGGGTTGATCGACCTGTGGAAGCGCGGAGAAATGGTGCAGTACAGCCTGACACTGGTCGAAGGCTGGAATTTCCATCAGGTTCGCGCGGCCCTGGCCAAGGATGAAAAACTCGAGCAGACCCTCAACGGTCTGAGCGACAGCCAAGTGATGGACAAGCTCGGGCACAGCGGGATTTTCCCCGAAGGACGATTCTTCCCCGACACGTATCGTTTCGTGCGCGGCATGACCGACGTCGATCTGCTCAAGAAAGCTTACGACCGCCTCGACGAGGTCCTCGCCAAGGAATGGAGCCAGCGCGCTGCCGACGTTCCCTACACGGAGCCCTATCAAGCGCTGATCATGGCCTCGCTGGTGGAAAAGGAAACCGGTGTGCCGCAGGAGCGTCGGCAGATCGCCGGCGTGTTCGTGCGGCGCATGGAGATGGGCATGCTGTTGCAGACCGATCCGACCGTGATTTATGGTCTGGGTGATCGTTACAACGGCAAATTGACCCGTGCTCATCTCAAGGAACCGACGCCGTATAACACTTACATGATTGCTGGTCTGCCGCCGACGCCGATTGCGATGGTGGGTCGCGAAGCGATCCATGCGGCGTTGAATCCGGCGGACGGCAACAGCCTGTATTTTGTCGCGCGCGGTGATGGCAGCCACGTGTTCTCCGATGATCTGGATGCTCACAATAATGCGGTGCGCGAGTACCAGATCAATCGACGTGCCGATTACCGGTCCAGCCCTGCGCCGACTGTTACGCCGTCGACGGAGGATACTCAGGCCCCGATCCCGGCGGCTTCGCCCAATACGGCGCCCGAAGACCTGCCACCCGTAGCGCCGCAAGATTCCGTGCAAGACCCCGCACAAGAACCTGCGCCAGCCCCCGAAGCGGATGCGCCCGCGCCGCAAAGCCCGCAATGACTCTGACTAAGGACTGCCTGTGACTGGCTTGTTTATTACCCTGGAAGGCCCGGAAGGTGCCGGCAAGAGCACCAATCGCGAATACCTGGCCGAGCGTCTGCGCGCTGCCGGGATCGAGGTGGTGTTGACCCGGGAGCCCGGCGGCACGCCCTTGGCCGAACGAATCCGTGACGTGCTGTTGGCGCCGGTCGATGAGGTGATGAATCCCGACACCGAGCTGCTGTTGGTGTTCGCCGCGCGAGCCCAGCATCTGGCCGAGGTGATCCGCCCGGCGCTGGCCCGTGGCGCGGTGGTCTTGTGCGATCGTTTTACCGATTCGACCTATGCCTATCAGGGCGGCGGTCGCGGTTTGTCACTGGAGCGCATTGCGACCCTCGAAACATTCGTGCAGGGCGATCTACGCCCGGACTTGACACTGATCTTCGATCTGCCGGTGGAAGTGGGCCTGGCCCGGGCCAGCGCCCGCGGTCGCCTGGATCGCTTCGAGCTCGAAGGTCGAGCGTTTTTCGATGCAGTGCGCAATGCCTTCCTCGAGCGTGCCAAAGCAGATCCTGCGCGTCATGTTCTGGTGGATGCCGCTCAGCCGCTAGCGCAGGTTCAACAGTCTCTGGATGCCTTGTTGCCACGTCTGCTGGAGCTGACCCGTGGCTGAAGCCTATCCGTGGCAGGACAGTCTCTGGCAGCAATTGGCCGGCCGTGCCCAGCACGCCCATGCCTATTTGCTGCATGGCCCGGCCGGGATCGGCAAGCGGGCGCTGGCTGAGCGTCTGATGGCCCATTTGTTGTGTCAGCGCCCGACCTCCCAAGACGCCTGCGGTGAGTGCAAATCCTGTTTGTTGCTGAAGGCCGGCAGCCACCCCGACAACTACATCCTGGAGCCGGAAGAAGCAGACAAGGCGATCAAGGTCGATCAGGTGCGTGATCTGGTCAGCTTCGTGGTTCAGACCGCGCAGATGGGCGGCCGCAAAGTGGTGCTGATCGAGCCGGTCGAATCGATGAATATCAACGCTGCCAACGCCTTGCTGAAAAGCCTTGAAGAGCCGTCCGGCGATACCGTATTGCTGTTGGTCAGCCACCAGACCAGTCGTCTGCTGCCGACTATCAAGAGCCGTTGCGTGCAGCAAGCCTGTCCGTTGCCAAGCGAGGCGATGAGTCTGGCCTGGCTGGCCAACGCTTTGCCGGACTGTTCGGAAGAAGAGCGCATTGAACTGCTGACCCTGGCCGCCGGTTCGCCATTGGCCGCAGTGAAATTGCAGGCACAGGGCGTGCGCGAACAGCGGGCTCTGGTGGTTGAGGGTGTGAAAAAGTTGCTCAAGCAACAGCAATCGCCGACGCAACTGGCCGAGGAGTGGAAAACCATTCCCATGCTGCTGCTGTTCGACTGGTTCTGCGATTGGTCGAGCCTGATTCTGCGTTATCAATTGACTCAGGATGAAGCAGGGCTGGGCCTGGCAGACATGCGCAAGGTGATTCAGTACCTGGCGCAGAAATCCGCACAGGACAAAGTCTTGAATATCCAGGACTGGATTCTCGCCCAACGGCAGAAAGTAATGAGCAAGGCCAACCTCAATTCGGCGTTGTTGCTGGAGGCGCTGTTGGTGCAATGGGTATCCTTGCCTACCCAGAAGTGACCGTCTGACACTAGACTCTGATCATCAGACAGTGGAGGTCAACATGAACGAACCCATCAGTCCGGGGCCGCGAAATGGCATTTTGTCCTTGACCATCAAAGACAGGGCCGTGCTCTACGCGGCCTATATGCCGTTCATCAAAAACGGCGGCCTGTTTATCCCGACCAACAAAAGCTACAAGTTGGGTGATGAGGTTTTCATGCTGCTGCACCTGATGGACGAACCGGAAAAGATTCCGGTTGCCGGCAAGGTTACCTGGATCACCCCCAAAGGCGCCCAAGGCAACCGCGCCGCCGGGGTTGGCGTGCAATTCAACGAAGGCGACAACACCGCGCGCAGTCGCATCGAAACCCATCTGGCCGGAGCCCTGAAGTCCGACCGTCCCACTCATACGATGTAAGTTGCAGCCCTTTTATGCTCGTAGATTCCCATTGCCACCTTGATCGCCTCGACCTCACCGCCCACGACGGCTCCCTGGATGCTGCACTCGATGCAGCCCGTGAGCGCGGGGTAGGGCACTTTCTGTGTATTGGCGTCAGCGCCGATAATGCCGCCGACGTCAAAGCCCTGGCTGAACACTACGACGACGTTGATTGTTCGGTCGGCGTGCATCCGCTGGATGTACAGCCAGGTGCCGCTCCGGCGCTGGACTGGCTGTTGCGCGAACTCAATCATCCTCGGGTGGTGGCAATCGGTGAAACCGGCCTGGATTACCACTACGAGCCGGAAGCGGCGCAATTGCAGCAGGAATCGTTCTGTCTGCACTTGCAAGCGGCGCAACAGACCGGAAAGCCGGTAATCATCCACACCCGTGGCGCCCGGGCCGACACCCTTGAGCTGCTACGCGAAGCGGCACTGCCTCAAGCGGGCGTGCTGCATTGCTTCACCGAAGACTGGGAGATGGCCAAGGCTGCTCTGGACATGGGGTATTACATTTCCTTGTCCGGTATTGTCACTTTTCGCAATGCCGATGCCCTGCGGGATGTGGCCAGCAAGGTGCCGGCTGACCGGTTACTGGTAGAAACCGACTCGCCGTACCTGGCGCCGATCCCGTATCGCGGTAAACCGAACCTGCCGCAATACGTACGTGAGGTAGCGGAATTTCTGGCAATGTTGCGAGGTGAGTCCTACGAGCGATTTGCCGAGCAGACCACCGAGAATTTCAAGCGCTTGTTCCCGTTGGCGCACGTTGGGGCATCGGTGTAACGTTAGAAAAGATTGCAGTCTTCGGCAGCTCCCAAGGGCTTTGGCCGCTGAATCGCAGGCAAAAAAAACCCGGGTTCTGGGGGGTGAATCCGGGTTAAGACCATTAGGAGTAAAACAAAGGCACGCAATCCTTTGGTACCTTCATCGGCGCGACACTTGGGGGAGATGCCTCGCCGACAGTTGAAGTATTGATCAGTATTGCGCCGAGTCCAGTTTAGCTGGTCGGGTTTTTAAACAAATTTGGAATACGCGCGCTTCGGTTGAGTTCTCATTGACTGGCGAGGTAGCCTGAATTCATCAAGAAACACATATATGGTCGGATGATCCGTGCATTTTTGCGTAAGTTAGGCATAATACGCGGCTTCGAATTTTGACCCCTACAGACCTTTTCTTATGCATAAAGAACCTCGTAAGGTCCGTGAGTTTCGTCGCCGCGAGCAAGAAATTCTCGATACCGCGCTCAAGCTGTTCCTCGAACAAGGTGAAGACAGTGTCACCGTCGAGATGATTGCTGATGCCGTCGGTATCGGCAAAGGCACGATCTACAAGCACTTCAAATCCAAGGCGGAGATCTATCTGCGCCTGATGCTTGATTACGAGCGCGATTTGAACGAGCTGTTGCATTCCGCCGATGTCGATAAGGACAAGGAAGCCCTGTCCCGGGCCTACTTCGAATTCCGCATGCGCGATCCGCAACGCTATCGGTTGTTCGATCGCCTGGAAGAAAAGGTGGTCAAGGGCAACCAGGTGCCGGAGATGGTCGAGGAACTGCACAAGATCCGCGCCTCGAACTTCGAACGCCTGACCCTGTTGATCAAGGGCCGGATCAGCGAAGGCAAGCTCGAAGACGTACCGCCTTACTTCCATTACTGCGCGGCCTGGGCGCTGGTACACGGCGCCGTGGCGCTGTATCACTCGCCGTTCTGGAGCAACGTGCTGGAAGATCAGGAAGGTTTCTTCCAGTTCCTGATGGACATCGGCGTGCGCATGGGCAACAAGCGCAAGCGCGACACCGACACGCCGAGCAGCTGAACCATTCAGTTGTCTTATTGCGCCATGATTTAGCTACATGGCGCAGTACCGCAGGAATATACTCAGGCATAGGGCTTGCTAAAACTTGATTTGTGAGTCAAGTTTTGCGCGTTCGAATCTTCTTTCGCCGGAGTGATCCATGATCGTTGACCGTCAAGGCAGGCGTTTTCGCAATTTGCGGATCAGTCTGACCTCAGCCTGCAACTACGCTTGTACCTACTGCGTGCCCAATGGCAAGCGGCTGGTGGCTGCGCAGGATGAGTTGTCGGCGGAGGCCATGGCACGCGGCGTGGCCTATCTGATCGAGGCCGCGGGCATCGAGCGCTTGCGTATTACCGGTGGTGAGCCACTGGTCAGTCCCAAACTCGAAGCCTTCATGACTGCCGTCGGGCAGATGGGTCTGGCGGATATCAGCCTGACCACCAATGGCCAGTTGCTGGCGAAGAAGCTGCCCCTGCTGATGGATGCCGGCATTCGGCGCATCAACGTTTCCCTCGATACCCTGGATGCCAGCGCTTTCCGCAGCATTGCGCGCGGCGGTGATCTGGCGACCGTCCTCCACGGCATGGACCAGGCCGCCGCGGCTGGCATGAAGATCAAGGTCAATATGGTGCCGCTGCGCGGGCAGAACCTCGATCAAGTGATGCCGTTGCTCGACTACTGCCTGGAGCGCGGCTACGAGTTGCGTTTCATCGAGTTGATGCGCATGGGCCATCTGGCCAGCGACTCCAACGCCTTCCTGCAGCAGTTTGTCAGCCTTCAGCAGTTGCTGAGCCTGATCGGCGAGCGCTACGAGTACCTTCAGGCCGATGCGCCGGTCGATGCCACGGCGGTGCGTTACCAGATTCCAGGGCTGGGCCACTTCGGCGTGATCGCCAACGAAAGCGTTCCGTTTTGCCGCACCTGTTCGCGTCTACGCTTGTCGTCCACTGGTTGGCTGCATGGCTGCCTGTCGTCGAGCAATCGCCACTATGTTGGCGATCTGCTGGACAAACCTCGTCACCAGGCGCTGCCGGCCTTGCAGCGACTGCTGGTCAAAGCCTTGGGGGACAAGCAGGAAGTAGCGTTCTCCGGTGGCGCGACCATCATGAAGATTATTGGCGGCTGATCCGACGTTATCGCGGGCAAGCCACGCTCCCACAGGTACTGTGAAAACCTGTGGGAGCGTGGCTTGCCCGCGATTGCAATCTATCAGGCGACGCTATCTTGAGCTGGCGCGGAAGCTGCATCCCATGGCCATTCGCCGGTTTTCCGTCACCGGCCTCTGGAGGGTAGGATGCGTAGCCTGGTTTTGCTGCTGGCCGTTTTGGCGCTTGGTGGCTGCATGAATGTCAGCGATATGGCCGAAGGGACTCGCTACCATATGAGCGACGCGGGCCTGCTGGACCACAGCGACAGCCGTCGCGTGAATAACTTCCGCATTCAGCCGGACTCGTTCATTTACATTGCCCAGGGTGCCTTCGCGCCGCCGGGCAGTGCCTACCCGCGACCTAACGTGGTGGCCGAAGAGGCCTTCAACGGCTTTATCGAATATTTCCCGATGGTCCGCCGCGCCCGCGCGCCGGAAGGTCTCGACGCTGCCATGGGCGAAGCCCGTGCCGCCGGCGCCCATTACCTGCTTTACACCCGTTTCGCCAAGGCCGACGACCGCATCGGCAACTCGGACGAATGGCTCGACCAGGAACACGTGGATCGCCTCGGAATCGATAACGGCGTGATTCAGATCATGTTGATCGAGACCAGCACCCAGTATTTGATCGATACTGCACGTATCAAGAGTCGTGGCGGTTTACTGACGTTCCATGACAACAAACCAGAAGACTTGCTGGGCCCGCCGCTGGAGCAATACGCTCGTAGCCTGCTGGGGCTCAGCGACCAGTAATTAAAAGGAGAACGCCATGAGTGGCCCGCAAAAAGCCAACGATCTGTTGGGGCAAATCCCCAAAACCAAAGGCTTGCCGCCGGTCCACTTGTGGAACCCCGATTTCTGCGGCGATATCGACATGCGCATCGCCCGCGACGGCACCTGGTATTACCTGGGCACGCCGATCGGGCGCAAGCCGATGGTCAAGCTGTTCTCCACCATCATTCGCCGCGACGGCGATGAGTACTTCCTGATTACCCCGGTCGAAAAGGTTGGCATCAAGGTCGACGACGCACCGTTCGTGGCGATTGCCGTGGAGGTCGAAGGCGAGGGTGAAGCCCAGCTCTTGCGCTTTACCACCAACGTCGATGAAACGGCCGATGCCGGCGCCGAGCACCCTATGCGTGTAGTCATTGATCCGATCACTCAGGAACCCGCGCCGTATGTGCATGTGCGCACCAACCTTGAAGCGCTGATTCACCGCAATGTGTTCTACCAGCTGGTGGAACTGGCGGTGACCCGTGAGATCGAGGGGCAGCGCTGGCTGGGCGTGTGGAGCGGTGGCGAGTTTTTCCCTATCGGGCTTGAGCCTTAATACTGTGTTTCTGTGCTGTAAAAAAACGGCCCGTTGTTTCAACGGGCCGTTTTTTTGGGGCTTACAAACCTTTGCTCTTGAGTCGCGCAGCATGTTCCAGGTAGAGCCCGACCGGACTCACGTTCCAACTGTTGATCCCAGCCATCTGATTGACCGCGTCGAAATGGTCCATGGGGTAATCCGATCGAATCACTTTGCCCAGATGCGAGCTGTATTGACCGACCAGTCCATCGTTGGCGTGCATCTCTTTATAAAATAACTTGGACAGCACTTTACAGTTCAAATGGGTCGGGTCGAGGAGTTGCAGACTTTGGAAGTTCTGCACGATCCCGCTCCAGGAGTAGTAATACACGCCGTTTTCAACTTCGTTGCCTTCACCGCCCCAAACCTTTGGCACTCCTTGCGGGTACTTGCGATTAAAGGCAGCCAAGCCTGCGCTGGTCAGCGATTCGAAAGCCGCTTGAGGATCCACGGCGTTTTCCGGGTGGCCGCTGATCAAAGAAATGAAAGTGCCGACCGCGCTTAACAGGGCCAATACAAACGCTTCGGGCAACTCTCCGGGCGTCAGTGCCTTATGCAATTGGTCGGCAATCTCGGAACCATGATTGGGGCAACTGACCGAGGTGACCGACGCGACCTTTTCCGGGTGCAAGGCTGCTACATAGCGTGCGGCCAGAGGGCCTTGGCTATGGCCGATCAGATTGACCTTGGCAGCTCCGGTCTCCAGCAAAATGCGGTTGACGTGTTCGAGCAGTTTTTCACCGCGTTCCTCATTGCCGTTGACGGCTGGAATATTGACGGCAAACACCTGGGCGCCAGCGCGTTCCAGGGCTTCCTCGATTTCAAAGAAGTAGGGATAACCGGCGATTTTATCGAAGCCGAAAAGACCGTGAACCAACACAATGGGGTATTTCGTAGACGCATCCATGTCCATGTTCATACCTGTCGATAGCGGATTTGAAGGGGAACAGATCACTGACAGCCCGATCTGCTGCGGCTAACCGTAGTTTACAAAGTGGATGGGATCAAAGCGCTTCGGGCAGGATTCGGACGAACAGCCATGTTCGTCTTGGCAGGTCACCTGAAAATCCAATTGACACTCAATCATATGATGATTAGCGTGGACACCCATCGCAAACGGCTTTGCATCGTTTGTTTTTTTATCACCGGTCGATGAGGTGTCCATGTCCAGCAGTTTTCATGCGTCGACGGTCGACTGGCTGGGGTGCTGGATTGCTGCCGGCCAGGTTAAACCCGGCGAAACCATCAAGGTCGAAGCTGATCTGGGCGAGCAACTCGGTGTCAGCCGCACGGTCATCCGCGAAGCCATCAAAACCCTGGTCGCCAAAGGCATGCTCGAAGTTGGGCCGAAGGTCGGCACACGCGTATTGCCGGTGCGGCGCTGGAATCTCTTCGATCCGCAAGTCGTCGGCTGGCTGTCGCGCAGCGGCTTACCGGAAAACTTCGTCGACGACTTGCTCGATCTGCGCCGCACCATCGAACCCATGGCGGTGCGCTGGGCTTGCGAGCGGGCGACGGTGGACCAAGTGCAAGCCGTACGCCAGGCCTATAACGCGCTGGAACGGGCAGTGGACAGCGGCATCGATTACAACCGCGCCGACCAGTTCTTTCACGAGTGCATTCTCGCCGCCAGCCACAATCAGTTCATCGAACAAATGGTCCCGGCCCTCGGCGCGTTGCTGGCAGTGTCTTTCGAAGTGTCTGCCGCCGACCCGGACGAACTGCGCCGAACCTTGCCAATCCACAAAGACATGGCCGACGCCATCGCCGCCCGGGATGCCGCGCGGGGTGTGTGGGCCTGCATGACCCTGATCGATAACGCGGACCTGGCGATCAAACGCTTCTACCCACAAGTCATGGCCGATAAAAAAGCCAGCTAAAGATAAAGACCTGTGGGAGCGTGGCTTGCCCGCGAAGAATGCACCGCGGTTTTTCAGGTATTACGCGTCATCGTTCTTCGCGGGCAAGCCGCGCTCCCACAGGTTTGCGGGGTAAGCCTCCTCCCATACAGGCTCGCTCCCACATAAAAGATAAAGCAGTGAAAAAGGAGGTTTCATGACGTGGACTGCGGTTACCGGACACCGTGCGCAACTCGGCGAAGGCCCGTTTTGGGATGCTCCGACCCAGGCGCTGTATTGGGTAGATATCGCCGGTAAACAAGTGCTCCGACTGATCGGCGCCAATGTGCAAATCTGGCAGATGCCGGAACATGTGTCCGCATTCATCCCCTGCGAAAGCGGCGATGCCCTGGTGACATTGAGCAGTGGGGTTTATCGGCTGGATCTGGATTCTCCAGGCCTGGAACCTCGGCTGACCTTGTTCTGCGTCGCCGATCCGCAACCCGGCAATCGCCCCAACGAAGCCCGTTGCGATGCCCAGGGCCGGCTCTGGCTGGGCACCATGCAAAACAACATCGGTGAGCAGGGCGAAGATTTGCCCGTCGCGCACCGCTCGGGTGGCCTGTTTCGCATCGACCGTGATGCTCGGGTCACGCCGCTGCTTCGAGGATTAGGCATTCCCAACACGTTGCTGTGGAGCGATGACGGGACAACCCTGTATTTCGCCGACAGCCTCGACAGCACGCTTTACCGGCATTTCATCCATGCCGACGGCAACCTGGACACCGCCTATGTCTGGTTCGGCCCCCACGAACGTGGTGGCCCCGACGGCTCGGCGATGGATGCCGAAGGCTATATATGGAACGCCCGCTGGGATGGCAGTTGTCTGCTTAGACTGAACCCAGACGGTTATGTGGATCGGGTAATCGAACTGCCGGTCAGCCGTCCCACCAGTTGCGTGTTCGGTGGTGAAGACCTCAAAACCCTGTACATCACCAGCGCCGCAAGCCCGCTCAATCATCCGTTGGACGGCGCGCTGTTATCGATTCGAATGGATGTGCCCGGAAAACCCTGTCAGCGATTTGCTGGATAAATCCCAAAATATGGGATGCAAAATTATATATTGAGATTATTTGGTGGTCGGGTTTATAGTCGGCCCCATCAGTTACACGCACTCACACTTAAAAAAACAAAACAGGTGAAGTGATGCAGCGATATTCCACCGCACTCCCTTGCGGAGTCAGTGCTTCAGGCCGCCTCCGCGCCCGGGCGTTTTCGCGCCTGGCTGCCTATTCCCAACAGCTTTTTGACCGGACATCGACAGATGCCCGGTTTTCGTCGTGCCTTCGAACAGGAGTGTTGATCCATGGCTGAACCTCTTTCCTTGCCACCGGTGCCCGAACCGCCCAAGGGTGAGCGTCTGAAAAACAAGGTCGTGCTGCTGACCGGCGCCGCTCAGGGGATCGGCGAAGCGATCGTCGCGACCTTCGCCTCTCAGCAGGCCAAGCTGATCATCAGTGATATCCAGGCCGAGAAAGTCGAAAAAGTCGCATCCCACTGGCGTGACCAAGGCGCGGATGTCGTGGCGATCAAGGCCGATGTGTCGCGCCAGCACGACCTGCACGCCATGGCTGAATTGGCTATCGAACTTCACGGCCGGATCGATGTGCTGGTCAACTGCGCCGGGGTCAACGTGTTTCGCGACCCGCTGCAAATGACCGAGGAAGACTGGCGTCGCTGCTTCGCCATCGACCTGGACGGCGCCTGGTATGGCTGTAAAGCCGTGCTGCCGCAAATGATCGAGCAGGGCATCGGCAGCATCATCAACATCGCCTCGACCCACTCCACTCACATCATTCCCGGCTGCTTCCCGTACCCGGTGGCCAAGCATGGCTTGCTCGGGCTGACCCGCGCCTTGGGCATCGAATACGCACCCAAGGGTATTCGGGTCAACGCTATCGCACCGGGCTACATCGAAACCCAACTGAACGTCGATTACTGGAACGGTTTTGCCGACCCCCATGCCGAACGTCAGCGCGCCTTCGACCTGCATCCACCGCGGCGCATCGGCCAGCCGATTGAAGTGGCGATGACCGCTGTGTTCCTGGCCAGTGATGAGGCGCCATTCATCAACGCTTCGTGCATCACCATCGATGGTGGTCGTTCGGTCATGTACCACGACTGAATAACGCGGATTTCAGACGCGAAATTACGTCTGAAATCCAATCATCATACGATATGACTATTGGCTGCATGCTTCGACTGCTGTATTGGCTTTCAAATAACGCTCAAAAAAAATAACAAGGAGTCAGCTTATGAAACGTCGTCGTGGGATCCGTTCCCTGTGCTGTGCCGCTTTGGCGGTCACGGCGGTCAGCCTGAGCAGTACGTTGCTGGCGGCCGAGGAAGTGAAGATCGGTTTTCTGGTCAAGCAAGCGGAAGAGCCCTGGTTCCAGACGGAATGGGCCTTCGCCGAAAAGGCCGGAAAGGACAAGGGCTTCACCGTCATCAAGATCGCCGTGCCTGACGGTGAGAAAACCCTCTCGGCCATCGACAGCCTGGCGGCCAACGGCGCCAAGGGCTTCGTGATTTGCCCGCCGGACGTGTCCCTCGGCCCGGCAATCATGGCCAAGGCCAAGCTCAACGGTTTGAAAGTGATCGCTGTCGATGACCGTTTCGTCGATGCCGGCGGCAAGTTCATGGAGGACGTGCCGTACCTCGGCATGGCGGCCTTCGAAGTCGGCCAGAAGCAAGGCGCCGCCATGGCCACCGAAGCGAAAAAACGCGGCTGGGACTGGAAAGACACCTACGCGGTGATCAACACCTACAACGAACTCGATACCGGTAAGAAACGCACTGATGGTTCTGTCAAAGCGCTGGAAGACGCCGGGATGCCGAAAGACCACATCCTCTTCTCGGCCCTGAAAACCCTCGACGTGCCGGGCAGCATGGACGCCACCAACTCGGCCTTGGTGAAGCTTCCGGGTGCGGCGAAAAACCTGATCATCGGCGGCATGAACGACAACACCGTGCTGGGCGGCGTGCGCGCCACCGAAAGCGCCGGTTTTGCCGCGGCCAACGTGATCGGCATCGGCATCAACGGCACCGATGCCATCGGCGAACTGAAGAAACCCAACAGCGGCTTCTTCGGCTCGATGCTGCCGAGTCCGCACATCGAGGGCTACAACACCGCGAGCATGATGTACGAGTGGGTCACCACCGGCAAAGAGCCGCCGAAATACACCGCGATGGATGACGTTACGCTGATCACGCGCGACAACTTCAAGCAGGAACTGGAAAAAATCGGCCTGTGGAACTGAGGCGCGGTTGATTTCATCGGCGGCCCTGGCGACGGGGCTGCCTGACCGGTGTGATGAGGTGGGTTTATGCACGCGCAAGTACAAACACATGAACAGAGTAGCGGCGGCAGCCTGCGCTTCAACGGGATCGGCAAAACCTTTCCCGGGGTGAAGGCGCTGGACGGCATCAGCTTCGTCGCCCATCCGGGGCAGGTTCACGCCTTGATGGGCGAGAACGGCGCCGGTAAATCCACGCTGCTGAAAATCCTTGGCGGTGCTTACACGCCGAGCAGTGGCGATCTGCAGATCGGCGAGCAGTCGATGGCTTTCAAGTCCACCGCCGACAGCATTGGCAGCGGGGTCGCGGTGATCCATCAGGAGCTGCACCTGGTACCGGAAATGACCGTCGCCGAGAACCTGTTTCTCGGGCATCTGCCGGCGAGTTTCGGTCTGATCAATCGCGGCGTTTTGCGGCAACAGGCATTGGCCTGCCTTAAAGGCCTGGCCGATGAAATCGACCCGCAAGAGAAAGTCGGGCGCTTGTCCCTCGGCCAGCGGCAACTGGTGGAAATTGCCAAGGCGTTGTCCCGTGGCGCGCATGTGATTGCGTTCGACGAACCCACCAGCAGCCTGTCGGCACGGGAAATCGATCGCTTGATGGCGATCATCGGTCGCCTGCGCGACGAAGGCAAAGTAGTGCTTTACGTCTCCCATCGCATGGAAGAAGTGTTCCGTATCTGCAACGCGGTGACAGTGTTCAAGGACGGTCGCTTCGTGCGCACTTTCGAGGACATGAGCGCGCTGACCCATGATCAGTTAGTGACGTGCATGGTCGGTCGCGACATTCAGGATATCTACGATTACCGCAGCCGTCCGCGTGGCGCGGTGGCGCTCAAGGTCGACGGGTTACTGGGGCCGGGCTTGCGCGAGCCGGTGAGTTTCGAGGCGCACAAGGGTGAAATCCTCGGGCTGTTCGGCCTGGTCGGGGCCGGGCGCACCGAGTTGTTCCGAATGCTCAGTGGGCTGACGCGTAACACCGCCGGACGCCTGGAGTTGCGCGGTCGTGAACTGAAACTGCGTTCGCCGCGCGATGCCATTGCGGCGGGGATTCTGCTGTGCCCCGAGGACCGCAAGAAGGAGGGCATCCTGCCGCTCGCAAGCGTCGCCGAGAACATCAACATCAGCGCTCGCGGCGCCCATTCCACCTTCGGCTGCCTGTTGCGCGGCTTGTGGGAAAAGGACAATGCCGACAAGCAGATCAAGGCGCTGAAGGTGAAGACGCCCAACGCGGCGCAGAAAATCATGTACCTGTCCGGCGGCAATCAGCAGAAGGCGATTCTCGGTCGCTGGCTGTCGATGCCGATGAAAGTCCTGCTGCTCGACGAGCCCACCCGGGGAATCGACATCGGTGCCAAAGCCGAGATCTACCAGATCATCCATAACCTGGCGGCCAGTGGCATCGCGGTGATTGTGGTGTCCAGCGACCTGATGGAAGTCATGGGTATTTCCGACCGCATCCTGGTGCTCTGCGAAGGCGCGATGCGCGGCGAACTGACCCGTGAACAAGCCAATGAATCCAACCTGCTGCAACTGGCGTTGCCACGCCAACGCGCTGCCGACGTGGCGAACTGAGAGGTGACTATGACCATCCAAAACAACGCTTTGCCAACCCCGCGCAAACCCTTGGATTTGCGACGCTTTCTCGATGACTGGGTGATGCTGCTGGCGGCCGTCGGGATCTTCGTGCTCTGCACCTTGCTGATCGACAACTTCCTGTCGCCACTGAACATGCGTGGCCTGGGCCTGGCGATTTCCACTACCGGGATTGCCGCCTGCACCATGTTGTATTGCCTGGCGTCCGGGCATTTCGACTTGTCGGTGGGCTCGGTGATCGCCTGTGCCGGCGTAGTCGCGGCGGTGGTGATGCGCGACACCGACAGCGTGTTCCTCGGCGTGAGTGCCGCGCTGGTGATGGGGCTGATTGTCGGGCTGATCAACGGGATCGTGATCGCCAAGCTGCGGGTCAATGCATTGATCACCACGCTGGCGACCATGCAGATCGTTCGCGGCCTGGCTTACATTTTCGCCAACGGTAAAGCGGTAGGCGTGTCCCAGGAGTCGTTCTTCGTCTTCGGTAACGGCCAGTTGTTCGGTGTGCCGGTGCCGATTCTGATCACCATCGTCTGCTTCCTGTTTTTCGGCTGGCTGCTGAATTACACCACCTACGGGCGCAACACCATGGCCATCGGCGGCAATCAGGAAGCGGCGCTGCTGGCCGGGGTCAACGTTGACCGGACCAAGATCATCATCTTCGCCGTGCACGGTGTGATCGGTGCGTTGGCCGGGGTGATCCTGGCGTCGCGCATGACGTCCGGTCAGCCGATGATTGGCCAAGGCTTTGAGCTGACGGTGATCTCGGCCTGCGTGCTCGGCGGGGTGTCGCTGAGTGGCGGGATCGGGATGATTCGGCATGTGATTGCCGGGGTGCTGATTCTGGCGATCATCGAGAATGCGATGAACCTGAAGAATATCGATACGTTTTATCAGTACGTGATTCGCGGTTCGATCTTGCTGCTGGCGGTGGTGATCGATCGACTGAAACAACGCTGATTTTCCCTTGTGGGAGCGGGTTGTCACCGATCGTTCCCACGCGGAGCATGGGAACGATCATTTGGAGGATCCTTCACCCACTTTCACAAAATATCCCTTGCTCGTCCCAACCCCTTTCAGCTATGACGGTACACCCGAGGTGTACATGATTAGACCGCTACGAATTGACAAGAAACAACAGGTACTCGACGAGCTCGTCCGGCGCATCGAAAACGGCCTCATGGAGGACGGCGTTCTATTGCCGGGCGAGCATCGGTTGGCTCAAGAATTCAAGGTCAGCCGTGGCACGCTGCGTGAAGCCCTGGCCGAACTGAAACGGCGCCAGTACATCGCTTCGCAAAGCGGGGTGGGGTCCATCGTCACGTTCGACGGTGTGGTGCTCGATCAGCGCAGCGGCTGGGCCCAGGCGCTGGCCGACAATGGGGCGCTGATCAATACCGAAGTGCTGCGGCTGGAGGCGGTGACCCGTCCTGACCTGCTACCACGTTTCGGCACCGATCAGTTCATCACCCTCGATCGTCGCCGCCGCGGCACCGATGGCACGCTGGTGTCCCTTGAACGCTCATTGATGCCCGCCACCGGAGGCCTTGAAAGCCTGCCGCGAGTCGGGCTGATCGATGACTCCCTGACCATCACGTTGGCCGCCTACGGCTACATTGGCGACCACGGGGATCAGTGGATCGGCGCTGAACCCTTGAATGCCGAAGACGCCGAATTGCTCGGGCGTCCGGTGGGAACAGTATTCCTCAAGGCCCTGCGCACCACTTACGACCGTCAGAACCGCTTCATGGAACAGGTCGAAAGCCTGCTCGATCCGGTGCATTTTCGTCTGCACCTGCAAATTGGAACTTCAAAATGACCGCGCTCGACCGTGCCCTCGGCGCGTTCTACGGACTGGCCCTGGGCGATGCGCTGGGCATGCCCACCCAATCCCTGAGCCGCGCCGAGATCAAGGCGCGCTTTGGCGAAATTACCGATCTGCAAGACGCTGGCCCGGATCAACCGATCGCCGCAAACATGCCCAAAGGCTCGATCACTGACGATACCGAACAGGCGATCCTGATCGGTCAGTTATTGATTGAAGGCGAGGGCCGGATCGAACCGGCGGTGCTGGCCCAACGCTTGATCGACTGGGAAGCCGCGATGCAAGCCAAGGGCTCGCAGGATTTGCTCGGCCCCTCAACCAAACGTGCGATCGAGATGATCCTCGCCGGCCACTCGCTGGAAGAGGCAGGTCGCCACGGCACCACCAATGGCGCGGCGATGCGCATAACGCCGGTGGGGATTGCGGCCGATGTTGCCGATCCCGAGCGTTTCATCCGCGCCGTGGTGCAGGCCTGTCAGGTGACCCACAACACCACGCTGGGAATTGCCAGTGCGGCGGCGGTGGCGGCGGTGGTTTCTGCCGGGATCAACGGCATGGACCTGAGCGAGGCATTGAACCTCGGCCAGCAGATCGCTCAGCAAGCCGAAAGCCATGGCCACTGGGTCGCTGGCGGACGTATCGCCTCGCGCATCAGTTGGGCGCGGAGCATCAGCGTCGACAGCGACAAGGCGCTGCTGGGGGACGTGCTGTACGACGTGATTGGCACTTCGGTGGCCTCGCAGGAATCGGTGGTGGTGTCGTTTGCGCTGGCTCAGCAAGTGGCTATCGGGGAGATGACGGCCTTCGAAGCGTTGTGCATGGCTGCCAGTCTGGGCGGTGACACCGACACCATCGCGGCGATTCTCGGTGCCATGCTTGGGGCCTGTCTGGGGCTTGAGAGTTGGCCGGTGGCGATGATCGAAAAGGTCAAAGCCGTTAATTCGTTGGAGTTGGAACCGTTGGTGCAAGGACTGCTGGCCTTGCGTTGAATGTACTGACGTCATCGCGGGCAAGCCCGCTCCCACAGGAATAGTACAAACCTTGAGATGCACGCCGTACCTGTGGGAGCGGGCTTGCCCGCGATAGGCGCGCCGCATATTTGAATTTTTCACCCGCAATGGAACGCACTGATATGGCAAGGACCGCCGGAACGTTATGTCGACTTCCGAAATTGCCCATAACCACAACAATGGCAACAGGAGTTTTTTTATGAGTTCATCGAACACCGGGCAAAGTGCCGGGCAATTGGAAACCCGTGGCATCGAGCCGGTGCCGGAAGGGGAGTGCAACGGTCACCCACTGCAACTGTTCTGGGTCTGGTTCGCGGCGAACATTTCCATCCTCGGCTTGCCGTTGGGCGCCACGCTGGTGGCCTTCCGCGGCCTGGCGATCTGGCAGGCGATCATCGTCGCCATCCTCGGCGCCGCCGGTTCGTTCGCGGTGGTCGGGATCATCTCCATTGCCGGTCGTCGTGGTCGCGCACCGAGCTTGACGCTGTCGCGAGCAATCTTTGGGGGGCGCGGCAATATCGGTCCGACACTGGTCTCGCTGATGTCGCGACTGGGTTGGGAAACCGTCAACACCACCACCGCCGCATTCGTCTTGCTGTCGCTGTGCTCGATTCTGTTCGGCTCGCCGGTGCAAGCCAAAAGCGCGCCGCTGCTGACCCTGGTGTTCATCGCGGTTTTTGTGCTGCTGACGTTGTCGGTGTCCGGCCTCGGTCACGCCACGTTGCTGGTGATCCAGCGATGGGCGACCTACGTGTTCGGTGCGTTGAACATCCTGGTCGGCGGTTTCCTCTGCGCGACTATCGACTGGAGCGCCGTGTTCAATGCGACGCCCGCGCCACTGAGCGCAATGATCATCGGCATCGGCACCATGGCCGCCGGCACCGGGATCGGTTGGGCCAACGCCGGTGCCGACATGTCGCGCTACCAGCACCGCAGTGTCAAAGCCGTGCGTCTGGTGGCGTCGGCGGCGTTCGGTGCGGGGATTCCGCTGGTACTGCTGATCACCCTCGGTGGTTTGCTGTCGGTGGGCAATAATGATCTGGCCTCGGCCACTGACCCGATCGTCGCGATCCGCGACATGCTGCCGACCTGGATGGCCGTGCCATACCTGATCACCGCGTTCGGCGGCCTGCTGCTGTCGAACAACCTGTCGGTGTACTCCGCCGGTTTGACCACGCTGACCCTCGGCCTTAAGGTCAAGCGCGTGTACGCGGTGGTGCTCGATATCATTGCGATCTTCGCCGGGTCGATCTACTTCATGCTGATCGCAGAGAGCTTCTACGGCCCGTTCATCACCTTCATTTCCTTGCTGGCCGTGCCAATCACGGCGTGGGTCGGGATCTTCGTGGTCGACTTGATCCATCGTCATTACTACAGCCCCAAAGACCTGCTGGACGTCAGCCCGAGCAGCGCCTACTGGTATCGCGGTGGCGTCGAGTGGCGCGCCTTCGGTGCATGGGCGCTGGCGATTGTGCTGGGTTTCAGTTTCACCACCATTGGCACAACCGAACAAGATGTCTGGTTCCGGGGCTTTTTGTCCGACTCCTGGCTGGGCCATAACGGCCTGGGCTGGATCGTGACGTTCCTGGTGGCCGGCGGGATTTACTGGGTGCTCGGCGGTGCCAAGGACCGCCGTGCCGCGTTGCTCGAGCCTGCGCATGTCTAGATTGCTGCACACCGGCCAGGTCATGATCGACCTGGTCATGGCCGTGGATAAGTTGCCTCAATCGGGTGGTGACGTGCTGGCGCAATCCGCCCGTTTCGAGGCTGGCGGTGGCTTCAATGTGATGGCCGCGGCACGGCGAAACGGCTTGCCGGTGATCTACCTCGGGCGCCATGGAAAGGGCCGTTTCGGCGACCTGGCCCGAGAGGCGATGACGGCTGAAGGCATTCGGATCGGCATCGATCAGAGCACTGAGCGCGACACCGGGCTGTGCGTCGCGCTGACCGAAGCCTCGGCCGAGCGCACGTTCATTTCCTGCATCGGTGCCGAAGGCGAATTGACTGCCGAAGACCTGGCGAGTGTGCCGGCCGAGGCGGGGGACTTTGTCTATGTCAGCGGCTATAGCCTGTTGCATGGCGGCAAGGCTCAGGCGCTGGTGGATTGGGTGCTGGATTTACCGGACGGGGTCAAGGTGGTGTTTGATCCGGGGCCATTGGTGGATTCGCCGGATGCGCCGCTGATGAAAGCCTTGTTGCCGCGCATCGATCTGTGGACCAGCAACCGTGTCGAGGCGCTACGGTTTACCGGGGCGACGGATATCGGCGAGGCATTGCATCGATTGGCGGATCATCTGCCGACCGAGGTGTTGACGGTGGTACGCGATGGGCCGCAAGGGTGCTGGATCAGCCAGCGCGGCGATCACCAGCCTGTGCCGGGATTCAAGGTCGAGGCGGTGGACAGCAACGGCGCGGGGGATGCTCACGCCGGCGTTTTTATCGCCGGGTTGGCGCACGGATTATCGGCAGTCGAAGCGGCGCGGCGGGCGAATGCGGCTGCGGCGTTGGCGGTTACTCGTTGGGGGCCGGCGACTTCGCCGGGGACGGCTGAGGTGGATGCGTTGATTCACGAGACTTTCGGCGCTTGAGCCACCGCTTTCGCGAGCAAGCCCGCTCCCACATGGGTTTGTGTCGTTAACAAATCCCCTGTGGGAGCGGGCTTGCCCGCGATGAGGCCCTCAAATTCACCCTCAATCCAGATCTTTAACCCGCCTTGCGCAACGCCTCGATCAACGCTTGCTTGCGCATGCTCGAGCGCCCTGGAATCTTCTTCGCCCGGGCTTCTTTCATCAGGCTGTCCACCGTCTGCGTATCGCGCGAAGCCTTGCTGTTGCGCGGCTTGCCTTCACGGGTGGCCACTGCGCGACGGGCTGATTCCTTGCGATCTGCAGACTTGGCGCTGGCCGGCTTCTTGCGCCCGGAACCGCCGGCGCGTTCACCTCCACCCGACTGCTTGTTCACCGTGGCCCAGGCGCGAGCTTCGGCTTCATCTTTCGACACGCCTTTGTGCTCGTAGCTTTCTTCGATGTGTTCGGCCTTGCGTTTCTGCTCGGCGGTGTATTTGTCTTTGCTTCCACGAGGCATGGGATTTCTCCTGGTTGTAGGAGCCTGCGACCTTTGCTTTTCAAACCTTCACAGGCAAAAGATCGCAACCTGTTGCAGCGCCTACTCGGTTAGACATCCAGCTTGCGCGCCGCCTCAACTCCAGCGGCGCTGAGTTTGATCGGCAGGTTCAGCGAGTGCTCGCCGGCTTCGTTGCAGATCACATGACCGTGCTGGATCAGCCCGCGTTCCTGCAGAGTGGCGAGGGTGCTGGCCACGACTCTCTCCCCCCGGTAATTGTCCAGAACCTCCTTGCCCAAACCATTTGGGTGGGCGTGCAGCAGGCGGGTCAGGACTTCTTTTTCCAGGTTTTTATCGACGTTCATGGTTACCTCTTTGTCAGGATGGGTAGGTATTGCATGTTCCCTCGCATCGGCGAACTTATTGACTGACGCTACGGCCTTCGGAGCCCGAGCCACCGGTGGTGGTTTTTGAGCCGACGCCGGTTCCGGCGTTGTCAGGCGTCTGGGTCATGCCGCCCTGACGGCTCGCGTCGTCGTGATAAATCCGTGGGTCTGTGGCCGTCGGAGAAGGCGACCGGCCGCTGTCGATGCCTTGGGTGGCCGCAGATTTTGGCCTTTCGACTGGATCGGTCGAGTCGGTTCCGGAAGAGGTGGTCGCGGCAAACGCGACAGAGGTGAGCAATGTGGTGAGGGCTAGGGCGGTCAGTCGGGACGTGATCATGGTGTGGTCTCCGTTGATTAGAGTCCTTACCCAATATTGGTCCTTCCCGACTTGAATTGGTGCCTGATGAACGACGAGTGGTCTAGGCCTGCTGTAACGATTTGATCCTGCTGACATGACGCCCGATCAACCGACCTACGGTGATCAGCCAGTTCAGCAGGGCGACCGTCAGTAACGTGAGCAACAGTGTCACCATCCCGTGTTCGACGATGATTTTCCCGGCCAGCAACGGAAAGCCAAACACGCCGATGAAGTAGGACAGGCTGAACAACAGCAAGGACTGCGAGGTAGTGCCGGACGGCGCTTCGTTCGCCGCCAGGCCATTGATCACCGAATACGTCAGCCCATAACCCACCCCGAGCATCATCGCCGCCAGTACGTAGCTGAACCCGTCGTCGACGACAAAACCGAACATCAGGATCGAAACCATCATCAGGCCCGACAACAGACAGGAGGCACGCAATGGATCGCGTTTGACCACGAACCCGGCAATCAACATTCGGCTGCTGATCGCCGCGCCCATGAAGCCGAAAAAGAATAGTGAATAATCAAGTGAACGGGACGCCGCGTAACTGGTTTGAAAACTCGACAGACCACCGAACACACAGCCGCCGAGGCCGACCATGATGATCGGAAACACGGCTCTGGAGGACAACACCCGAGCCGTTGCGTGCCAGGATATTCGGGCGACTGCCGCTGATGCCGAGGGCGTTTTCTTGAGCTGGGCATCCAGCCGCCAGAACAGCAAGGCACCGATCAGGCTGGCCAGCGCCGCGAGATAAAACGCTGCCGTCACCGGATACCCGAGAGCACTGGCAGCACGGCCCAACAATGGACCGCTGCCGATCCCGGTCATCATGCTTCCCGACAGCAGCGCAAAGTATTTGGCCCGTTGCGCAGGCGTCACCAGACTCGCGACGATGATCGGTCCGAGCGTGTAGAAAACGCCCCAGCCCAACCCTAGCATCAGTCCAAAAAACAGCAGCAGATTGCCATAGCCAGGCGTCAAGGCAAATCCCAGGCTGGCGACCACCAGTAAGAGGCTGAACAGTGCAATGGAGCGCGCCGCGCCGAGCAGGTCGGACAAGTGACCGGAGACAATCACTGCCGCAAAGGTACTGAGCATCGCCGCCGAAATCACGCTGCCGGCATCGTGTTCGTTGCCACCACGAGAGCCGATCAGCAGCGACAGTAGAAAAGTCGAGCCATAGGACAACGACAACAAATAGCTGGCGAGGCAGAACAGGCTGAACAACCTGCTTGAGACGGGTGGGGCGGCGGTAGACATGAGTCGTTCCTTGACCTGATAGACGTGAATGTCATCTATCTATCACGCAAGGTACCGATGATAGGTCTGTGGTTACCGATTTCAGGGTTAGTGGAGGCCGGAGTAATGCTTTCAGCAGACGCCGATTTCTTCCTTGAACAGCTCCATGAAACCCTTCAGGCGTTCGTGGCGAAGCTGTGCCAGACGTTGGCCGGTGGTCGTTTGGAAACCGTCCGCAAGATGCAGCAGCTTGGTCTGGAAATGATCGAGGCAAAAGCGCTTGTCGTCGTAGTTCCGTTCTTTGGCCTCTGGGTCCAAAGGGTCGTACAACGCACTGCCCATGCGCCCGGCAATGTAGAAAGTTCGCGCCACGCCGAGCATGCCAAGGGAGTCGAGGCGGTCGGCATCCTGGATGATTTTCGCTTCGAGGGTGATGGGCATGATGTTGGCGCTGAAGCTATGGGCTTCGATGGCGTGGACGACCGCTGTGATTTTTGCGCCAGGCCAATCCATGGCTATCAGTACTGTTGAAGCTTTCTGTGCCGCCAGCCGTGAGGCCTGTGAGCGCAGCGGCGAGTTTTTCTCCACCGCCACGCAATCGTGCAACAGCACGGCGGCCAGCAGCACCTCAAGATCACCGCCTTCTTCGGCATGAAGCGTGCGCACGTTGTGCCACACCCGCTGTAAGTGCGACAGATCATGGGCGCCGTCCTCGCCAGGTTCCAGTGCATGAGGCAGCAGTTCAGAAGCCAGATTGTGCAGCGGAGCGAAAGCAATGGCGGTCATAAAAGTCCTTTTGTGTGGAAACGCTTTTGTGGCGAGGGAGCTTGCTCCCGCTGGGCTGCGCAGCAGTCCCAATCCCGGATGACACGGTATTTCAGTTAGATCAGCGTCGCCAGTTTTGCGATTGCTTTGCAGCCGAACGGGAGCAAGCTCCCTCGCCACATTGCTATCAAATGTGACGAGCGCCGCGCGCGGACTTAGTATGGCGTTTTCCAACTTTTCACAAGGCACGTTCATGACGATCGAAATCCGCCCGGCAACCCCCAGCGATGCTCCGCAAATCCTCGCGTTCATCACTGAACTGGCGGACTTTGAACGGGCCCGCCACGAAGTCATCGCCAGCGTCGCCGACATCGAGCGCAGCCTGTTCAGCGAAGGCGCCACCGCCCATGGCCTGATCTGCCTGCGCGATGGCCTGCCGATCGGCTTTGCGGTGTTCTTTTTCAGCTATTCCACCTGGCTGGGCAGCAACTGCCTGTACCTCGAAGACCTCTACATCACGCCTGAACAACGGGGCGGCGGCGCCGGTAAAACCTTGCTGCGCCATTTGGCGAAAATCGCCTGCGCCAATGACTGCGGCCGTTTCGAATGGAGCGTGCTGGACTGGAACAAACCGGCGATCGAATTCTACAAATCCCTCGGCGCACAACCGCAGGAAGAGTGGGTGCGGTATCGGATGGATGGGGTGGTGTTAAGGGATTTTGCCGCGGGTAATTGATCCCCTAAAAAGATCGCAGCCTTCGGCAGCTCCTACGGATTCGATGTACGACGCAATATTGCGGTCGAACACCATCCGGGTAGGCGCTGGCGAAGGCTGCGATCTTTTTTGGGGTTGTCTCAATATATGGGATCGATATTTATATATTGAGATTTGTCCGCGTCCAGGTTTATAGTCCAGCTCACTCACTGCCAAAAAACAAAACAGGTGAAGCGATGCTGGCGCAATTGATCGCGCTCGATTGGGGGACAACCTCATTACGTGCTTACAAACTCGGCTTCGGTGGCCAGGTGCTGGAACAGCGCTCGCTGTCGTCCGGGATCATGCAGCTGCCCAAGACGCCGCGAATGATCGCCGGCCAGGAATGCGCCGACGGTTTTGAATTGGCCTTCGATGAGGCGTGCGGTGACTGGCTCGACGCGCAGCCCGATTTGCCGGTGATTGCTTGCGGCATGGTCGGCAGTGCTCAGGGCTGGCGCGAAGCGGCCTACTGCGACACGCCGGCGAACGTCGCCAATCTCGGAACTTCCCTACAAACCGTTCGCAGTCTTCGCGGTGTCGATGTGCACATCGTGCCGGGCGTGATTCAGCGTTCGCGTTTGCCGAACGTGATGCGCGGCGAGGAAACCCAAGTCCTCGGCGTGTTGCAGAATCTGCCGAGCGGGGCGGGCAACGATCTGTTGATCGGCCTGCCGGGCAGTCATTCGAAATGGGTGGAAGTGGCCGACGGCTGCATCGAGCACTTCGATACTTTCATGACTGGCGAAGTCTTCGCCGTCCTCAGTGAACACAGCATTCTGGGGCGTACTCAGCAGCGCGGCGCGTCCTTTGATGGTGAAGCGTTTGATCGTGGCGTGCGGGTGGCCCTGTCGTCGGACGCTGAGATCGGGCCGCTGTCGACATTATTCAGTGCCCGCAGTCTGGGGCTGACCGGCGAACTCAGCGCCGTCGCTCAGCCGGACTATCTGTCCGGCCTGTTGATCGGCCATGAACTGTCGGCCCTGGCCAACGTTCAGCGGCGTCGGCGCAACAGCGTGCACCTGCCCTCGATCATCCTCATCGGCAACGCCCAACTCTGCGCCCGCTACAGCCGGGCGCTCGACGCCTGCGGTTTTGCCCGGGTGACCCTGGCCGAGCAGGCCACCGAACGCGGGTTGTGGCAGTTGGCGGTTGCCGCCGGACTGATCGCGACACCCCCATCCCGTTAAACCTGACTGGAGGTCTGACATGCTCAAGCAAGCACTGGCACAAAACGGTCTGATCGCGATCCTGCGTGGCCTGCGTCCGCAAGAGGCGGCAGCCGTCGGTGAAGTCCTGTACGCGGTGGGATTTCGCGTCATCGAAGTGCCGCTTAATTCCCCCGAACCGTATGAAAGTATCCGCATCCTGCGCAGTACCTTGCCCGCCGATTGCCTGATCGGCGCGGGCACGGTGTTGACGCCGGAACAGGTCGAGCAAGTGAAAGCGGCGGGCGGCCAAGTGATTGTCATGCCCCACAGCGATGCCAAGGTGTTGCGCGCGGCGAAAGCAGCGGGGCTGTTCCTGTCGCCGGGCGTGGCGACGCCGACCGAAGCCTTTGCGGCGCTGGCCGAAGGGGCGGATGTGCTGAAGATGTTCCCGGCCGAACAGATGGGCCCCGCCGTTGTGAAAGCCTGGCTGGCGGTGTTGCCGGCAGGGACGGTGCTGGTGCCGGTGGGCGGGATTACGCCGGACAACATGCAGGTGTTTGTCGAGGCCGGCGTCAAAGGTTTCGGCCTCGGTTCCGGGTTGTTCAAACCGGGCATGACACCTGAGGAAGTGGCAGTAAACGCCAAGGCGTATGTCGCTGCCTGGAATGCTTTGCGTTAAGACTTTTGGCGCTGTGAGCGCTGCATCTACAAGAGAGACAATAGAGATGAAAATCACCAAACTCACTACCTTCATCGTTCCGCCGCGCTGGTGCTTCCTCAAAATCGAAACCGACGAGGGCGTGACCGGTTGGGGTGAGCCCGTGGTCGAAGGCCGCGCGCACACCGTCGCCGCTGCGGTTGAGGAATTGTCCGATTACCTGATTGGCAAAGACCCACGCAACATCGAAGACATCTGGACCGTGCTCTACCGTGGTGGCTTCTACCGGGGTGGCGCGATCCACATGAGCGCCCTGGCCGGCATCGATCAGGCGTTGTGGGACATCAAGGGCAAGGCGCTGGGTGTGTCGGTCAGCGATCTGTTGGGTGGTCAGGTGCGCGACAAGATTCGCGTTTATTCGTGGATCGGTGGTGATCGCCCGGCGGACACCGCTCGCGCCGCGAAAGAAGCGGTCAGCCGTGGTTTCACGGCGGTGAAAATGAACGGCACCGAAGAACTGCAATTCCTCGATTCCTTCGAGAAGGTCGACCTGGCCCTGGCCAACGTCGCCGCCGTGCGCGATGCGGTCGGCCCGAATGTCGGCATCGGCGTGGACTTCCATGGTCGGGTGCACAAGCCCATGGCCAAGGTGCTGATGAAGGAACTCGACCCGTACAAACTGATGTTCATCGAAGAGCCGGTGCTCAGCGAAAACTACGAAGCGCTGAAGGAGCTGGCGCCGCTGACCAGCACGCCGATTGCCCTTGGCGAGCGGTTGTTTTCGCGCTGGGACTTCAAGCGGGTGCTCAGCGAAGGCTACGTCGACATCATCCAGCCCGATGCCTCTCACGCGGGCGGCATCACCGAAACCCGTAAGATCGCCAACATGGCCGAAGCCTACGACGTGGCATTGGCGCTGCATTGCCCGTTGGGCCCGATTGCCCTCGCCGCGTGCCTGCAACTGGACGCTGTTTGCTACAACGCGTTCATCCAGGAACAGAGCCTGGGCATTCATTACAACGAGAGCAATGACCTGCTCGATTATGTGAAAGATCCGCGGGTGTTCGACTACGACAAGGGCTTCGTGAAAATCCCCAACGGCCCGGGCCTGGGCATCGAGATCAACGAGGAATACGTCATCGAACGCGCTGCCGTCGGCCACCGCTGGCGCAACCCGATCTGGCGCCATGCCGATGGCAGCTTTGCCGAGTGGTGAGTCCCTCCTGACTCAACACAAATCCCTGTGGGAGCGGGCTTGCCCGCGATAGCGTCCTGTCAGTCACATCAATGCTGAATGTGCCGCCGCCATCGCGGGCAAGTCGGATCGCCGCACCGCCGCTCCCACAGGGGGCAGCGCAAGTCTTCAAATTGACCTCAATAAACATAAGAAGAGGCACCCCCATGCAACCGCAAACCCTCACCGGGCAGGCGTCGTTGGTGACGCCGAGCCGCAAGCGGTTTTTCATCATGGTCCTGTTGTTCATCACCGTGGTGATCAACTACCTGGACCGCAGCAACCTGTCCATTGCCGCTCCGGCGCTGACCAGCGACCTGGGCATCGATCCGATCCATGTCGGGTTGATCTTTTCCGCCTTCGGCTGGACCTACGCTGCCATGCAAATCCCCGGCGGCTGGCTGGTGGACCGGGTGCCGCCGCGCATTCTGTATAGCGTCGCATTGCTGCTATGGTCGATTGCCACGGTGATGCTCGGCTTCGCCGCCAGCTTCATCGCGCTGTTCGTGCTACGCATGGCCGTTGGTGCCCTGGAAGCACCGGCGTATCCGATCAACAGCCGCGTGGTGACGACCTGGTTCCCCGAGCGCGAACGCGCCACGGCCATTGGTTTCTACACCTCCGGGCAGTTCGTTGGCCTGGCGTTTCTCACGCCGGTACTCGCGTGGTTGCAACACCAATATGGCTGGCACATGGTGTTTGTCAGCACCGGCGCGGTGGGCATCATTTGGGCGGTGATCTGGTACGCGGTGTATCGCGAACCACGGGATTTCAAGGGCGCCAACGACGCTGAAATCGAGCTGATCCGCGAGGGCGGCGGGCTGGTGGATATCCAGGCTGAACAAGCCAAAGTGAAAGCCAAATTCAGCTGGACTGATCTCGGCATCGTTCTGACCAAACGCAAGTTGTGGGGCATCTACCTCGGCCAGTTCTGCCTCAATTCGACGTTGTGGTTTTTTCTGACGTGGTTCCCGACCTATCTGGTGAAATATCGCGGTATGGACTTCATCAAGTCTGGCTTGCTGGCGTCGCTACCGTTTCTGGCGGCCTTCGTCGGCGTGCTGTGTTCGGGGTTCTTCTCGGACTTTCTGATCCGTCGCGGCTACACCGTGGGTTTCGCCCGCAAGTTGCCGATCATCGGTGGCCTGCTGATTTCTACCTCGATCATCGGCGCCAACTTCGTCGAGTCGACGCCGCTGGTGATTGCCTTCCTCGCGTTGGCCTTCTTCGGCAATGGCCTGGCCTCGATCACCTGGTCGCTGGTGTCGACGCTGGCCCCGGCACGCTTGCTTGGATTGACCGGTGGGGTGTTCAATTTCATCGGCAACCTGGCGGCGATTACCACGCCCATTGTCATCGGTTTTCTCGCTTCCGGTGATTCGTTTGCCCCGGCGATTACCTATATCTCGGTTCTGGCGTTGTTGGGTGCGCTTTCCTACGTATTGCTGGTGGGCAAGGTCGAGCGTATCAAGTTGTAGTCGCGGCCATCGGGCGACCATAATGCCGCCCGTTCACTCGCTCAACGGTAAAGGCTGGATATGCAGGAAGACGCCCCAAAAATCACCAAGGACGCCGCGCCGACTGGCACCCAGACACTGCTTCGTGGTTTGGGTGTGGTTCAGGCCGTGGCCAGTGGCGCCCGCGATCTCAAGGAAATCGCCCGGCTGATCGGCACCACACGCAGCACCACTCATCGTCTGGCCAGTTGCCTGGTGGACGAGCGTTATTTGCGGGTGGTGCCGCAAGTCGGTTATCTGCTGGGGCCGAAACTGATCGAACTGGGTTTCCAGGCACGTGAAGAGCTGCCGCTGGTGACGCTGGCCGGGCCGTATCTGGATGAGTTGTCGGCGTTGACCGGCGACACCATTCACCTGGCGATTCGTGAAGGCGACGAGGTGCTGTACCTGCTCAAGAATCCGGGGCGCAATGGCCCGGAAATGCGTTCGCGGGTCGGCCATCGCATGCCGTTGGCGCGTACCGGGATTGGTAAGGCGCTGATGCTTGATGACTCGCAGGAAGAATGGCAACGGCTGTATGAAATCAGCTTGCCGGTGGGTGGGAAAAATCAGTTCTGGCCGCAGCACCCGGAGCAATCCTGGGAGCAGTTTCAGCAGCGCATGATCGAGTACGTGGCCGGCGGTTACGCGTTCGATCTGGAAGACAACGAACCGTCGATCCGCTGCGTGGCGGCACCGATTCGCGATGCCAGCAAGCGCATTGTCGCCGGCATCAGCATCGCCAGCACCGTGCCGTACATGCCGCTGGAAAAAATGGCCGAGCTGATTCCCCTGATCAAAGGGGTCACAGCCCGACTGTCGGCGGAGTTGGGCCTGAAGGTTTAGAGTTTCAGCGTCGCCATGTCGATCACGAAGCGGTATTTCACGTCCCCGGCAATCATGCGGGTGTAAGCCTCGTTGATCTGGCGGATGTCGAGCATTTCGATGTCGCAGGTGATGCCGTGCTCGGCGCAGAAATCCAGCACTTCCTGGGTTTCTGCGATGCCGCCGATCAGCGAGCCGGCCAGCACGCGACGACCCAATACCAGTTTGGCAGCGTGAACCGGTGGATCGATCGGTTCAATCAAGCCCACCAGAATGTGTACGCCGTCGAAACGCAGGGTATCGAGGTAGGGATTGAGGTCGTGCTGCACCGGAATGGTGTCCAGCAGGAAGTCGAAATGTCCTGCGGCGGCTTTCATCTGTTCTGCGTCGGTAGACACGATCACATGGTCCGCGCCTTGACGACGACCTTCTTCAGCTTTACTCGCCGAGCGGGTGAACAAGGTCACCTCTGCGCCCATCGCCTTGGCGAACTTGATGCCCATGTGGCCGAGGCCACCCATGCCGAGAATCCCGACCTTGTCGCCAGCCTTGACGCCGTAGTGTTTGAGCGGCGAGTAGGTGGTGATGCCGGCGCACAGAATCGGCGCGGCGCTGGCCGGGTCGAGTTTCTCCGGGATACGCACGACAAAGTGTTCGCTGACCACGATGCTGTCGGAGTAACCGCCCATGGTGTTGCTGCCATCGACCCGGTCCGGGGTGGCATACGTCATGGTCGGACCTTCAAGGCAGTATTGCTCCAGATCCGCCTTGCAGGCTTCGCAGTGGCGGCACGAGTCGACCATGCAGCCGACGCCGACCAGATCGCCGACTTTGTGTTGGGTAACATTCGCACCGACCGCGGTGACTTTTCCGACAATCTCATGGCCGGGCATCAGCGGGTAAACCGCAATGCCCCACTCGTTGCGGGCCTGATGGATGTCGGAATGGCAGACGCCGCAGTAGAGAATGTCGATCGCAACGTCGTCGGCCCGTGGGCTTCGGCGTTCGAATTTCATCGGGGCGAGGGGAGTAGTGGCTGACTGAGCGGCGTATCCGATGGCGGTGTACATGGTGAACCTCGCAAAAGCAGTGACAGGTGAGGCGAGCAATTCTGGGCGCCGCACGGGTTACCGGCCATGGCGATTCCTCCGGGTGTCATGCCTAATCCTCCGGCATGCAGCGTTGATTGGTCGCATTGGCGTTCAGACCTGCGATGATGCTTTCATCCCTCTTTCGCGACTTTTTTTGAAGAGCTCTTCATGTTGTTGACCCGTCATCTCGATGCCAATGCCACGCTGGTTTCGCTGATCCAGCCGCTAACCATTCGCGATGGTTTCGCTACGACTGCGTTGCCGGGCGTGCAGGTTATGCGAGCCAGTTGTGATGTGGCCCGTGGCCCGCAAATCTACGAGCCAAGCCTGGTGATCATCGCTCAAGGCAGCAAGTTGGCGTACCTGGGCCCGCGTACTCTGGAGTACGGTGCCGGGCATTACCTGATTCAGGCGTTGCCGGTGCCGTTCGAATGCGAGACGTTTTCGGCTCCGGATGGCCCGATGCTGGGCGTTTCCATCGCCATTGACCGGGTGTTGCTCAGTGAGTTGGTGCTGGCCATGGGGCTGGCGCCGGGGCGCACTGTTCCTGCACAGACGCCCGAGTCCATGACCTCGGCGGTGCTCGACGATGCCATGCGCGGCTGCGTGGAGCGGTTGTTGCGCTGCCTGCACGATCCGCTGGAATGCCAGATCATGGGCCCGGCGCGCTTGCGTGAATTGTTGTTCGTGGCGTTGCGCGGGCCGCAAGCCGATGTGTTGCGAGCGTTGGTGGAACAACAGGGTCAGTTCGCGCGGATCGCGGCGTCGCTGAGTCATCTGCATGCGCATTACACCGAGCCGCTGAACGTCGAGACCCTGGCCAGTTGCGCGAACATGAGTGCGTCGACGTTTCATGAGCATTTCAAACGCAGCACCTTGTTGTCGCCGGTGCAGTATTTGAAGCGTTTGCGCTTGCTCAGGGCCCAGCAGTTGCTGCTGGGCGAAGGCTTGGGCGTGGCCCAGGTGGCGCATCGGGTGGGGTATCAGAGCACGTCGCAGTTCAGTCGTGAGTACAAGCGTTACTTTGAGCGTAATCCGGGGGATGAGCGCGCTGCCTGATCCACAGGTTCTTGTGGTGACGCTTGAATTGCGGGCAACAAAAAGGCCCCCGTTCAGGGAGCCTTGTTGTTCAGACGGTCGACTTACATGTTCGGGTAAGTCGGGCCGCCGGAGCCTTCCGGCGCCACCCAGGTGATGTTTTGTGCAGGGTCCTTGATGTCGCAGGTCTTGCAGTGAACGCAGTTCTGGGCGTTGATCTGGAAGCGTTTTTCGCCGTCTTCCTTGGTCACCACTTCGTACACGCCGGCCGGGCAGTAACGCTGGGCAGGTTCATCGTACATCGGCAGGTTCTTGGCGATCGGGATGCTCGGATCGGTCAGCTTCAAGTGGCAAGGCTGTTCTTCTTCGTGGTTGGTCCCCGAGATGAACACCGAGCTGAGTTTGTCGAAGCTGATCTTGCCGTCCGGTTTCGGGTAGTCGATCTTCTTGCAGTCGGCCGCCAGTTTCAGGCAAGCGTAATCAGGCTTGGTGTCGTGCAGGGTGAACGGCAGTTTGCCGCCGAAGATGTTCTGGTCGATCCAGTTGAAGCCAGCGCCGAGGATCGGGCCGAACTTGTGCATCGCCGGGCCGAAGTTACGGCTGGCGAACAGTTCGTCATAGAGCCAGCTCTTCTTGAAGGCATCGACGTAAGTGGTCAGCTCCTGTGTGCCGTCCAGATCGGCGAACAGCGCATCGGCCACGGCGTCAGCGGCGAGCATGCCGGACTTCATCGCCGTGTGGCTGCCTTTGATCTTGGCGAAGTTCAGGGTGCCGAGGTCGCAACCGATCAGCGCGCCACCCTTGAAGACCATTTTCGGCAGCGAGTTCAGGCCACCTTTGGAGATAGCACGCGCGCCGTAGCTGATGCGCTTGCCGCCTTCCAGGTATTGCTTGAGCACCGGGTGATGCTTGAGGCGCTGGAACTCATCGAACGGCGACAGGAAGGTGTTGCTGTAGGAAAGATCGACGATCAGACCGACCACCACCTGGTTGTTTTCCAGGTGATAGAGGAACGAGCCCCCGGTGTTCTCGGTGCCCATGATGTCCAGCGGCCAGCCGGCGGTATGGACTACCAGGCCAGGTTGGTGCTTGGCCGGGTCGATTTCCCAGATTTCTTTCAGACCGATGCCGTAATGCTGGGCGTCGGCTTCGCTGTCGAGGTTGAAACGCTTGATCAGCTGCTTGCCAATATGGCCACGGCAACCTTCGGCGAACAGCGTGTACTTGGCACGCAGTTCCATGCCCGGTGTGTACAGGCCTTCTTTCGGATTGCCTTCGCGGTCAACGCCCAGATCGCCGGTGATGATCCCGCGAACCACGCCGTTCTCGTCGAACAGCGCTTCCTGGGCGGCGAAGCCCGGGTAGATTTCCACGCCCAGGTTTTCGGCCTGCTGGGCCAGCCAGCGGCACAGATTGCCCAGGGAGATGATGTAGTTGCCTTCGTTGTGCATGGTCTTGGGCACAAAGAAGTCTGGAATCTTCTGCGCGCTGTCGGCGTTTTTCAGAACGAAGATGTCATCACGTGTGACTGGCGTATTCAGCGGCGCGCCGAGTTCTTTCCAGTCCGGGAACAATTCGTTCAGGGCGCGTGGTTCGAACACGGCACCGGACAGGATGTGAGCGCCGACTTCGGAGCCTTTTTCGACCACGCAGACGCTGATTTCCTTACCGGCTTCGGCGGCCTTCTGCTTCAAACGGCAGGCGGCGGACAGGCCAGCGGGGCCGGCACCGACGATGACCACGTCGAATTCCATGTATTCGCGTTCCACAGGCTATCTCCTACTCAAGGCTCAACAGTTTTTTTTTCTAATTGGAGGTTGGGTGTCGCATTCATGAATTCCCCATAGTGCGGCACAGAGGACAATCGATGAACCACCTTTCTCTTTGGGTGGCGCATTATATCTACACCACTCTTAGCGTCCAATACAAACGTTTGTTTGAATCGGCTCAAAGCCAGATAAATCAAAGTCACGCGGCTTATGACTGGCCATTTTGCCGTATTGACCGGAATAGGTGTTCCGGTCAAGATACGGGCGGTTTTGCGCTCGCCGTAGGCTGACTGTTGGTTTCAAGAGCACCTCTAAAGACAAGGCGATGGCAGGGCAAGGTGATGCGCCACGCAGGTTTGGCGTGCAGTTTACACGTCGCGATAATGAATGACTCGTTGGTCACCACTGACGAACGGTCATAAACGTCGTGAGCGATGGTCACTTGACACGAATGCCGGCGTTTTTAGAGGTGCCCTTGTGCCCCATATGCATCAACCGCCAGGTTCGCCTAGGCGACTTTCTTTTCACCGGAGAGTAACGAGGAATCCATGAAGGTTCTTGTAGCTGTCAAACGCGTTGTGGATTACAACGTCAAGGTTCGTGTCAAGGCGGACAATTCCGGCGTCGACCTCGCTAACGTCAAGATGTCGATGAACCCGTTCTGCGAAATCGCAGTGGAAGAAGCCGTACGTCTGAAAGAGAAAGGCGTTGCGACTGAAATCGTCGTCGTCTCCATCGGCCCGTCCACCGCTCAAGAGCAACTGCGCACTGCGCTGGCTCTGGGTGCCGACCGCGCCATCCTCGTCGAATCCGCTGAAGATCTGACTTCCCTTGCTGTTGCCAAGTTGTTGAAAGCTGTTGTCGACAAGGAACAGCCTCAGCTGGTGATCCTCGGCAAACAAGCCATCGACAGCGACAACAACCAGACTGGCCAGATGCTCGCTGCATTGAGCGGCTACGGTCAGGGCACCTTCGCTTCGAAAGTCGAAGTGTCCGGCGACAGCGTTGCCGTGACCCGCGAAATCGACGGCGGCGCGCAGACAGTTTCCCTGAAACTGCCAGCCATCGTCACCACTGACCTGCGTTTGAACGAGCCGCGCTATGCGTCCCTGCCAAACATCATGAAAGCCAAGAAGAAGCCTCTCGAAGTGCTGACTCCGGACGCTTTGGGCGTTTCCACCGCCTCCACCAACAAGACCCTGAAAGTCGAAGCGCCGGCTGCACGCAGCGCGGGTATCAAGGTCAAGTCGGTGGCTGAACTGGTCGAGAAACTGAAAAACGAAGCGAAGGTAATCTAATCATGACTATCTTGGTAATCGCTGAACACGACAACAAAGTGCTGGCTCCGGCCACGCTGAACACTGTGGCTGCTGCCGCCAAGATCGGTGGCGACATCCACGTTCTGGTTGCAGGCCAAGGCGCTGGCGCCGTGGCTGAAGCCGCTGCGAAAATCGCTGGTGTGGCCAAAGTACTGGTGGCCGACAACGCCGCCTACGCTCATCAACTGCCGGAAAACGTTGCTCCGCTGGTTGCAGAGTTGGGCAAGGGCTACAGCCACATCCTGGCTGCCGCTACTTCGAACGGCAAAAACATCCTGCCGCGCGTGGCCGCGACCCTGGACGTTGACCAGATCTCCGAGATCATCTCGGTCGAAAGCGCTGATACCTTCAAGCGCCCGATCTACGCCGGTAACGCCATTGCTACCGTACAGTCCAACGCTGCGGTCAAAGTGATCACCGTGCGTGCCACCGGTTTTGACCCGGTTGCCGCTGAAGGTGGTTCGGCTGCCGTTGAAGCCGTTGCGGCTGCTCACGATGCTGGCACTTCGAGCTTCGTCGGTGAAGAACTGGCCAAGTCCGATCGTCCGGAACTGACCGCTGCCAAAATCGTCGTTTCCGGCGGTCGCGGCATGCAGAACGGCGACAACTTCAAACACCTGTACGCCCTGGCCGACAAGCTGGGCGCTGCCGTCGGTGCTTCCCGCGCCGCGGTCGACGCAGGTTTCGTACCCAACGACATGCAGGTCGGTCAGACCGGCAAGATCGTTGCTCCACAGCTGTACATCGCCGTCGGTATTTCCGGCGCGATCCAGCACCTGGCCGGCATGAAAGACTCCAAAGTGATCGTTGCGATCAACAAGGACGAAGAAGCGCCGATCTTCCAGGTGGCCGATTACGGCCTTGTGGCGGACTTGTTCGAAGCCATCCCCGAGTTCGAGAAGCTGGTCTAATCTGGCGGCTTGACTTATAAAGAGCCCGACCTTTTGGTCGGGCTTTTTTTTTGTTCCGGATTTGGGTGGGGAGAGTGTTGCCATGAGTCTGCGCCGCTGGTTTGGCTGCTCTTTTTTGTCGGGTTTGTGGTTAAGCCTGACGCTGTTGCCGGGGCTGTCCATAGCCGCAGGCAAATGCGAGCGCCTAGTGGTGACCGGCAGCCCCGACGCGCCGCCGTACCTGTGGCAGGACCCGCGAAACCCCAAGTACCTGATAGGCGCCAGCGCCGACCTGTTGCAGCAAGTGGCGGGGGAGTTGGGCATCAAGGTCGAGCTGCTTTACGCCGGCAAACGCTCCCAGGCCCTGGATGAAGTGCGCAGTGGGCGCATGGACATGCTGGCCGATGCGCCATTGACGGTCAGTGAGCTGGAAAATCTGGATTACATCCATCCACCGCTGCTGGAAAACGATTATCTGGTCTGGACCCGCAACGACTCGCTGCTGGTCTACAACGAAGCGCAGGACCTTCACGGCCATCCCGGCGCCTTGTCGGAAAAGGCTCGAGTGACCCCCTCGTTCGGCACTTTCGCCGAGCAGCAATTGACCTTGGTGCGCACGCCAAATCTGACCCAGGCCTTTCAGAAATTGCTGCTGAACGAGGTGGAGTTTGTCCTCGCCGGACGCTACTCGGGCATGGCCCTGGTGCAAACGCTGGGGATGGCCGATGACTTGATGGCCCACCCACAACCCATCGACAAACCCGGCCTGTATCTCGCGGTTTCCCATAACTCCGCCTGCAACGATCCTTGGTTGCGCGGACAGCTGGCCAAAAAGATGACAGAATTGCCCGCGTCCGGACTGACGGAAGCTGCGCTGCTGCGCAATATCGAGCGTTGGAAAACACAACTCTCACAACCGCAGCCACAACCTGTCAGTACCCCAAAACAGTAGGGATTCTTAGTGAGTATTCGACCTCTTTTCGCTGCCCTGGCCGTTCTGGCTCTGGCGGGTTGTGCAGCCGATCCGGCGCCGAATGAACAAATCCGCCTGACCGAACAGGCCCTCGAACAAGCCAAGGCCGTGGGTGCCACCGCCGACGAAGTGCCGGAGCTGAAACTGGCTGAAGACAAGTTCAAGCGTGCCAAGGGCAACATGGCCGATCAGTCCTTCAAGAATGCGCGCATGCGGGCCGAGCAGGCCGAGCTGGACGCGCGTTTGGCCGAAGCACGGGTTCTGACCCTCAAGAGCGAGGAGCAGTTGAACGTGCTCAATACCCGCATCACTCGCCTGCGCAAGCAACTGGGAGATGCCCAATGAGCCTGAAAACCAAAGCACTCGGCGGTTTGATCCTGGCCGGCTGCGCAAGCCTTTATGGCTGCGCTGGTCAACACAGCGAAACCGCAATCCAGCAGGCCGGCACCGACTTTCAGAAGGTCAAGGAAGACTCCAACGTGCTGCGCATTGCGCCCAAGGACGTAATCCGTGCCGGCGAGTCGCTGGCCCGCGCCGATCGTCTGTCCAGCTACTGGGGCAGCGGTTCGGACGTTGTGCATTACGCCTACCTGAGCCGGCGCTACAGCGAAATCGCCCGGGAGCACACCAATCAAGTGCTCAACGAGGAACGCGCGGCGAAGCTCGAACTCGAGCGTCAGCGCCTGCAATTGGCCCTGCGTGAGTCCAAGTTGCTCAGCGTGCAGCAACAGGGCAAGTGGCTCGAAGAGCAGATCGTGGCGTTGGCGACTACCCAAACCGACCGTGGTCTGGTGATGACCCTGGGCGATGTGCTGTTCGATACGGGTGAAGCAGAGCTGAAAAGCTCGGCAAACCGCGTGGTGCTGAAGATCGTCCAGTTCTTGCAGCTCAACCCCAAGCGCGTGGTGCGGATCGAGGGCTATACCGACAGCACTGGCGGTAAGCAGGAAAACCTCAAGCTGTCCCGCGACCGTGCACAATCAGTGGCTGACGTGCTGATGGACCTGGGCATCGAAGACAAACGCATCCAGGTCGAAGGTTACGGCGATGAATATCCGGTGGACGTGAACGCTTCCGAGCGCGGTCGTGCACAGAACCGTCGGGTGGAAATTGTGTTCTCCGACGAAAAAGGCCAGCTCGGCGCCGCCCGCTAAGGGCTGCGTTACTGGAAAACCCGGCCTGTCAGCAGTGCCGGGTTTTTTTGTGCCTGCCAATCAGCGCAACACTCTCCATAAAAACAGTACAGTTTTTGCTGACACTGCACTGTACGGTCGTCTATTGTGGCAACTGTCCCAGTACACTTCTAAACTGTTCCGGTATTGTTTCACACAAGAATAAAATGCCCGTGAAATCGAGTGCTGCGTCATGACCAATCTCTTGCTCTATCAACGAATTGCTCAGCAACTGGCCGAAGACATCCGCCGCGGTGTCTATCAACCGGGGGAGCGCGTGCCTTCGGTGCGCAAGATGAGCTCGCAGCTCAACGTCAGCCATGCAACGGTGTTGCAGGCCTACGCCAACCTTGAGGATCAGGGGCTGATCCGTGCCCGCCCCCAGTCCGGTTACTACGTGCACCAGACACCAGCGCTCACGGCGCCAACCCCGGACATTGCCCGGGTTGAGCGACCTGGCCTCGTCACCCGCAGCAGCATCATTCAGCAAGTCCTGGTCGAATCCCGCCGCGAAGGCGTCTTCCCGTTGGGCGCCGCCGTACCCAGTGTTGACTATTTACCGGTGCGGGCGCTGCATCAGCAACTGGCCAAAGTCACCCGTTTCCATAGCCCTCGGGCATTCAGCTACATGTTCAGCCCCGGTTTCGAGCCGTTGCGTCGGCAAGTGGCGATCCGCATGCGCGATGCCGGCGTGGTGGTCGATCCGTCGGAAGTGGTGATCACTCACGGCTGCGTCGATGCATTGCAGATGTCTCTACGCGTGTTGACCCGGCCGGGTGATCTGATCGCGGCCGAATCGCCGACCTATTACGGTTTGCTGCAACTGGCCGACCTGCTGGGGCTGAAAGTCATCGAAATCCCTAGCGATCCGGCCACCGGCATGAGCCTCGAAGCCCTGCAACTGGCGGCCAACCAGTGGTCGATCAAGGCGCTGGTGCTGACCACGCGCCTGAGCAATCCCTTGGGCGGCACCATGCCCGAAGAGCGGCAGAAACAATTGCTGCGCCTGGCCTCGGATTTCGATATTCAGGTCGTCGAAGACGATATTTATGGCGAGCTGATGTTCGAGCAGGGTCGCACCAAATCACTTAAGGCCTATGACCGGCTTGATCGGGTGATCTATTGCTCCAGTTTCTCCAAAACCCTGTCGCCTGGTGTGCGCATCGGCTGGATGATTGCCGGCAAGTATCAGCAGGAAATCCAGCGCTTGCAGACTTTCAGTACCCATTCAGCCTGCAGCGTCACGCAAATGGGCATCGCGGCCTATCTGGAGAACGGCGGTTACGACCGGCATTTGCGCTACATCCGTCAGGAGTACCGCAAGAACCTCAGCGCTTTCCAGTTGGCGGTGCAGCAGTACTTTCCGGAAGGCACGCAGATGACCCGGCCCACTGGCGGCTTCATTCTGTGGGTCAGCCTGCCGGGGCGGGTCAACACGCAGGAGCTGCATGTGCGTGCGTTGCAGCAGGGCATCAGCATTGCGCCGGGGCTGATTTTCAGTAATACCGAGCAGTTCAATCACTGCATTCGCCTGAACTGTGGCATCCCCTGGAACCGCGAGGCCGAGCGTGCATTGATGACGTTGGGGTTGCTGGCGACGCAACTTTGTCAGGAGACGACGAGCGGTTTTTGACTTGCCAGGCGGTTCTGCATTGGCCGCTTGTCTTGTCCTCTCCAACAGGCGAGCATATAGCCTTCTGCCGTTCACGCCGTTGGGTCCATGAAGCCGATTTTTCCTGCCGCCTGGTTGTTGATCTGCCTGTTAATGACCTGTCACCCGGAAGGCGTCATGGCGGCTTCTGTGCAGGAAAAACCGACAGCCAGCACACCCGCGAAAAAAGCGGCGCCGGTCAAAAAGACCGCACCGGCCAAAAAGAAGGTTGCAGCGGTCAAAAAACGCTCCCCCATTGCTTCCAAGTCGAAACCGGCGAGTGAAGTCGTGAAAACCAAACTCCCTTCGGCAAATCTCGACTTGAGCTTGCCCAAGGACATGGTCGAAGAACTGAAGCCGGTCGGCACGGTACAGTTGCCCCGACACGATGCGCTGTTGCCGCAAATGTTCGGTGACAAGAGCAGCCCGTTTCAGCTCAACGGTCGCCTGCTCAGCAACGAAATGCAGCTGCAACTGCGCAATGAAGAGCGTCGGGAAGTTGAAGGCGCTGCGCTGGAATTCGAGTTCAAGCAGTAAATCCCTCCCATTCGTGACCCGCGGACCAGACGCTTTGTCGGAGACTGGTCAGTCACGTTCGTTTGAGCGAAAAAACCCGGGCTCAGGTAATTTTAAACAGTCGTTTTAGCCGTTACTCTGTGCCACGTCCCTTTACCCGTCGCGAGGAGCTTGTCGTCATGAAATGCCGTGAAGGCTGTGGCGCCTGTTGCATTGCCCCTTCCATCAGTTCGCCGATTCCCGGCATGCCCAATGGCAAAGCCGCTGGAGAACGTTGCGTACAGCTGTCCGCCGATAACCTGTGCAGTATTTTCGGCGAGCCGGAACGTCCTGCGGTGTGTTCGGCATTTGAAGCCGATGTCGAGGTCTGCGGAAGCAGCAGCGACGAAGCGATCAAGTTGCTGGGCTGGTGGGAGCAAATGACGGCCGCGTGATGTGTTCAACGAACGGAACTTCAACAATAAGGAATAAGACTATGGGTTCGCTGCATCGTATGGCTGTGTTGTGTGGTTTGACGGTTTTGCTGGCCTCCACGGCCCAGGCCGAAGAATGGAAAACCGCCAAGGAAGAAGAGGGCATCAAGGTGTCCTTGAGCGAAGTGGCCGGTTCCCAATACAAGGCTTACCGTGGCGTGACCGTCATGAAGACCACCATGGCCAAACTGCGTGCATTGCAGGAAGACGTGCCGGGTGCCTGTGCATGGATTCACGAGTGCAAGACTCAGAAGTTGCTCAAGCACGAAGGCAGCCAGAGCTGGACCTACACTCAGTTCAATACCCCTTGGCCGGTCACTCCTCGCGACTCCGTGTTGCATGTCACCACCATTGAAAGCGCCGATGGCAGCCTGACCCGAGAATTGGAAGGACAGCCGAAGTACCTTGCGGAAGAAAAAGGTTTTGTACGGGTCGCCCAGGTCAAAGGTTTCTGGAAGCTCGTGCCTAAAGGCGATCAAGTCGAAGTGACTTATCAGGCCCATACCGAACCCGGCGGCAGCGTGCCTTCGTGGTTGGCCAACAAGTTTGTGGTCGATGCACCGTTCAATACCCTCAAAGCCCTGAAAGAACGGGCCGAGAAGTAACCGCTTACTCTTTGATATGGCCTGTTCGGCAACGCCCCGATTTGATCGGGGGCGTTTGCGTTTTTTACCAAGGGCGGGGGCTTTATTTTGTTTCTGGATATGCGTTGAACGAAATTTTCACAAAGCCTCCAAGACAATTCATTCGCGCACCAACCTGTCCGCCTCCGCAACTTTGCGCCACGTCTCTTGTGCCAGAGCGCTACAGGCGACAGTCGGGCCTGCGGGTCAGTAATCAATGGTAATGCCGCGGGTGATCGTGCAACATTTGCGCACCGCGCAAGCCCGCTCCCACAGGTTAACTGACCGGCATCAGGCAAGGCGCCGCTGTATTTTTGAAACTTCAACTTCCAATGGGTCCTAAAACGACATGGCAAACTCGGACGCCCTGAGTCAGCAGCGAGCTTCTAGTCGCCTGCTGCAACCGACCGTCAAATCGCATCTGGCCTACACACTGTTGTGTGCCCTGGTCATGATGGTCATGTTCAGCCTGCTGCGCGTGGCGCTGCTGGTCTATAACAGCTCGATGATCCTCGACACACCGGCTTCGACATTTCTGGAAGCGTTCGCCAACGGCCTGCGTTTCGACTTGCGTCTGGTGGTTTACCTCTGCATTCCGCTGCTGCTGGCATTGTTCAGCGCCCGGGCCATGGCCGCCCGCGGGTTCTTCCGGTTGTGGTTGACCGTTGCCTCGAGCATCGCGCTGTTCCTCGGCCTGATGGAGATGGACTTTTACCGCGAGTTTCACCAGCGCCTCAACGGTCTGGTCTTCCAATACGTGAAAGAAGACCCGAAAACCGTGATGAGCATGCTCTGGTACGGTTTTCCGGTGGTTCGCTACCTGTTGGCCTGGGCCGTGGGCACGTTGATCCTGACCCTCGCGTTCAAGGGCGCCGACCGCGCCACGCGTCCTCGCGGGCCGTTCAGCGGTGGCAGCATTGGTACGCGGCAGGTCGCTCCGTGGTATGCACGTGGCATGGTATTCGTAGTCTGCCTGCTGGTCTGCGTGGTCGCGGCTCGTGGCACTCTGCGTCAGGGCCCGCCAATGCGTTGGGGTGACGTTTACACCACCGACTCGAACTTCGCCAACCAGTTGGGCCTCAACGGCACGCTGTCGTTGATCGCGGCGGCCAAGAGCCGGATGTCCGAACATCGTGACAATGTCTGGAAGGCAACACTGCCACAGCCCCTGGCCCAGCAGACCGTGCGCGATATGTTACTGACCTCGAGCGACAAGCTGGTCGATCCCGAGACCGCCGCGGTGCGTCGCAATTTCAGCCCCGACACCAACAAGACACTGCCGATCAAGAACGTCGTGGTGATCCTGATGGAAAGCTTCGCCGGTCACTCGGTGGGTGCTCTGGGTCGTCCGGGTGAAATCACCCCGTACTTCGACAAACTGTCGAAAGAAGGCCTGTTGTTCGACCGATTCTTCTCCAACGGCACCCATACCCACCAGGGCATGTTCGCCACCATGGCCTGCTTCCCGAACTTGCCGGGTTTCGAGTACCTGATGCAGACGCCTGAAGGCAGCCACAAACTGTCCGGCCTGCCGCAGTTGCTCAGCGCCCGTGACTACGATGACGTGTACGTCTACAACGGCGACTTCGCCTGGGACAATCAGTCCGGCTTCTTCAGCAACCAGGGCATGACCAACTTCATCGGGCGTAATGACTTCGTCAACCCGGTGTTCTCCGATCCGACCTGGGGCGTGTCCGACCAGGACATGTTCAACCGTGGTCTGGAAGAATTGAAGGCCCGCGATGGCAAGGACAAAAAGCCGTTCTATGCCTTGCTGCAAACGCTGTCCAACCACACGCCGTACGCTTTGCCCACGCCATTGCCGGTGAAGCCTGTGACCGATCGTGGCAACCTTAACGAACACTTGACCGCCATGCGCTACTCCGACTGGGCGCTGGGTCAATTCTTCGAACAGGCCCGCAAAGAGCCGTACTTCAAGGAAACCCTGTTCGTGGTGGTCGGCGACCACGGTTTTGGCAATGAACAGCAAATTACTGAAATGGACCTGGGCCGCTTCAACGTACCGATGCTGATGATCGGGCCGGGCGTCCAGGAAAAATTCGGCCAGGTCGACCACACCGTCGGCACCCAGATTGACATCGTGCCGACCATCATGGGCCGTATCGGTGGTGACGTGGTTCAACAATGCTGGGGTCGCGATTTGCTGAACCTGCCGGAAGGCGACAAGGGTTTTGGCGTGATCAAGCCGTCGGGCAGCGATCAGACGGTTGCATTGCTTACCGGGGATCGTGTGCTGGTACTGCCCAAAGAGATGCCGCCGAAGTTGTATCAATACGAACTGGGCGCTAACCCGAAAGGTGAAGTGATCCCGGCATCGGCGGACGAAGCGGCGCTCAAGCAAAAGCTCGAGTCGTTCATTCAGACGGCCACCAAAAGCCTGATCGATAACACCGCCGGTGTAGTTGACGGCAAGCCGGACTAAGTTTTCGCGCAATAGAAAAGAGGCCCTTCGCAGGGCCTCTTTTTTTGCCGGCAAAACCTTTATATCTTGCCAAGTAGCAGCAGGATCAACAGCACCACCAACACCACGCCGATGATACCGGACGGGCCGTAACCCCAACTTCTGGAGTGCGGGAAGACCGGCAAGCCACCTATCAACAACAGGATAAGAATAACGATAAGAATTGTGCCCATGTCTGTTTCCTTGTTGGAAGCGTTGTGGATTGACCTAGGGTTTTAGCTATCAGCTGGGCTTGTATTAATCCTAGCTGCTTACAAAATCCGACTCATGGGTATGAAGAAAAATTCCAGGTTTTTTTAATGTATTTGGAAAGCACGTTTATTTCTTTTACTGCGTCTCAAAGTTGAAACAACCGAACCGCGCCATGATTCATCGTTGGCCATTCAGCAATCTGATGGAGCGTGGGTCGTGCATTATCCTTCGCTACACTCGGTGCATCTTCCCCGGAACAACAAGGCTGTTTGCTATGCAAAATCGCATGATGATCACTGGCGCGGGCTCAGGCCTGGGTCGCGAAATCGCGCTGCGCTGGGCGCGTGAAGGCTGGCAGCTGGCCTTGTCGGATGTCAGTGAGCCTGGCCTGCAAGAAACCCTCAAGCTGGTTCGCGAAGCCGGCGGTGACGGTTTCATCCAGCGTTGCGATGTGCGCGACTACAGCCAGCTGACGGCGTTCGCCCAAGCCTGTGAAGAGAAGCTCGGCGGCATCGATGTCATCGTCAACAACGCCGGTGTGGCCTCGGGCGGGTTCTTCAGCGAACTGTCGCTGGAAGACTGGGACTGGCAGATCGCGATCAACCTGATGGGCGTGGTCAAGGGCTGCAAGGCCTTCCTGCCGCTGCTGGAGAAAAGTAAAGGCAAGATCATCAACATCGCCTCGATGGCGGCACTGATGCAAGGTCCGGCCATGAGTAACTACAACGTGGCCAAGGCGGGTGTGGTGGCTTTGTCCGAAAGCCTGTTGATCGAACTGGCCCATGAGGAAGTCAGCGTGCATGTAGTCTGCCCGTCATTCTTTCAGACCAACTTGCTGGACTCCTTCCGCGGCCCGACCCCGGCCATGAAGGCCCAGGTCGGTAAGTTGCTGGAAAGTTCGCCGATCAGCGCTGCTGACATTGCCGATTACATCTATCAGCAGGTCGCCGCCGGCGAGTTCTTGATTCTGCCTCACGAGCAGGGCCGCATGGCGTGGGCGATCAAACAAAAAGATCCGCAAGTGCTCTACAACGAAATGACCGTGATGGCCGACAAAATGCGCGCCAAGGCCAAACAAAACGCAGGCTGAACTTGCCCGTGCGCAACACCATCGTTAGGGTGGCCGCAACCGGCCATCCTCACGAGACGTCTGCATGCTCAATTACCTGTGGTTTTTCCTCGCCGCGCTGTTCGAAATCGCCGGCTGCTTCGCCTTCTGGATGTGGCTGCGCCAGGGTAGAAGCGCTTGGTGGGTCATTCCGGCGTTGCTCAGCCTGATTTTGTTCGCTGTGTTGCTGACCCGGGTCGAAGCGAGCTACGCCGGCCGCGCCTATGCCGCCTACGGTGGCATCTACATCATTGCGTCGATCGGCTGGCTGGCGGTGGTCGAGCGGATTCGTCCACTGGGCTCGGACTGGATTGGCGTGGCGCTGTGTGTGATCGGGGCGAGTGTCATTCTGTTTGGCCCACGCTTTTCCGTTTCCTGAAGGATCGGTCCTTCATTCAGCCGGTTTGTCGGAAGCGTCCGTCAGGGCGATGCATCCTGCGCCGTAGGGCGAGACTGTTTTGCTGCTGTTGCATTGAACACCCGCTACGCGACGGGCATCTTCAAGGGCCGGTAACCCTGAAGGATGAATGCCATGCTTGTACTCAGTCGCGTTGTGGGCGAGTTGATATCCATTGGTGACAACATTTCCGTGCGGGTTCTCGCCGTCAACGGAAGCAGCGTGCGCTTCGGCGTTGAAGCGCCGCAGCAGGTCAACGTACATCGCGCCGAAGTCTATGAGCGCATCCAGATCAAACAGGCCAAAGCCAAAGCTCGTTAAGGGTCTCAGTCAAACAGATGCTTGGGCACGTCGTGCTTGAGCATCAACTGGCATTGTTCGCTTTCCGGATCGAAGACGATCAACGCCTGGCCCTTGGTCAATGCCTGGCGAACACGCAAGACACGGGTTTCCAGCGGTGTGTCATCGCCGTTGTCCGTGCCGTCGCGGGTCACGAAATCCTCGATCAGGCGGGTCAGGGTATCGACTTCAAGTTGGTCGTGGGGGATCAGCATAAGGCACCTCGGCTAAACAATGGCGCGATGCTACGGCGAATGAACGGGGGCGGCTAGCCTTGACCTGATGTGTTGGCTGATCTGTCCTCATCGCGGGCAAGCCCGCTCCCACAGTTGACCGCATTTCCCTGTGGGAGCGGGCTTGCCCGCGATGGCAATCTTTCATGCGAAGAAAATGCCTGGGTCAGCTATCTGTGCGCTGCCCAATCAAACTATCCACCGACGGCACCCGCGTATCGCTTTCCATCTGCGTCTCGTGTTCGATCTGATGACTGAACCGGTCCAGCGATCCCGTGGCCGGTTGTGCATCGCTGGCGAATACCGGCGGGCTGAGGATGTAGGCACCAAGCAGGCGGCTGAGGGCGGCGAGGCTGTCGATGTGCGTACGTTCATAGCCATGAGTGGCGTCGCAACCGAAGGCCAGCAGGGCGGTGCGAATGTCGTGGCCAGCCGTGACGGCCGAATGCGCATCGCTGAAGTAGTAGCGGAACAAGTCGCGGCGCGCCGGCAGCTCGTTGTCGCTGGCCAGGCGCAGCAGGTGACGCGACAGGTGATAGTCATAAGGCCCGCCGGAATCTTGCATTGCCACACTCACCGCGTGTTCGCTGGAGTGCTGGCCGGGCGCGACTGGCGCGATGTCGATGCCGACGAATTCGCTGACATCCCAAGGCAGGGCGGCGGCTGCACCGCTGCCGGTTTCTTCGGTGATGGTGAACAGCGGATGGCAGTCGATCATCAGTTCTTCACCGCTGTCGACAATCGCTTTCAGCGCCGCCAGCAGTGCGGCAACGCCGGCCTTGTCATCGAGGTGACGGGCGCTGATGTGGCCGCTTTCGGTGAACTCCGGCAACGGGTCGAAGGCGACGAAATCGCCGACGCTGACTCCCAGCGAATCGCAATCGGCGCGGGTGGCGCAGTAGGCGTCCAGGCGCAATTCGATGTGATCCCAGCTGATCGGCATTTCATCCACGGCGGTGTTGAACGCGTGCCCGGAAGCCATCAACGGCAACACGCTGCCGCGAATCACGCCATTGTCGGTGAACAGACTGACGCGGCTGCCTTCGGCAAAACGGCTGGACCAGCAACCGACCGGCGCCAAGGTCAGACGGCCGTTGTCCTTGATCGCGCGAACCGCCGCGCCAATGGTGTCCAGGTGGGCGGATACCGCGCGGTCCGGGCTGTTCTTCTTGCCCTTGAGGGTGGCGCGGATGGTGCCGCGACGAGTCATTTCAAAGGGAATGCCCAACTCTTCGAGGCGTTCGGCGACGTAACGCACGATGGTGTCGGTGAACCCGGTGGGGCTGGGAATGGCGAGCATTTCCAGCAGGACTTTTTGCAGGTAACTGAGGTCCGGTTCGGGAATTTTGCTGGTCATGGAAACTCCTGATGAAGTGAGAGCTGATCGTTCCCACGCTCTGCGTGGGAATGCAGCCGGGGACGCTCTGCGTCCCAAGCGGACGCGGAGCGTCCGAGGAGTCATTCCCACGCAGAGCGTGGGAACGATCATGAGGGGCCGGGCACTACATCCCTAAGAGGCCGCCGGCTGACTATGCGGAAACAACAAATCCACAAACCGCTCGGCCGTCGGCTGCGGTTCATGGTTGGCCAGCCCGGCGCGTTCATTGGCTTCGATAAACACATACTCCGGCTGGTCGGCGGCCGGCACCATCAGGTCGAGCCCGACCATCGGAATATCCAGCGCCCGCGCCGCGCGCACCGCCGCATCCACCAAGGTCGGATGCAGAATCGCCGTGACGTCTTCAAGAATACCGCCGGTATGAAGATTCGCCGTGCGCCGCACGAACAGATGCTCACCGGCCGGCAGAATGCTGCTGTAGTCGTAACCCGCAGCCTGCAAGGTGCGCTGGGTCTCATGGTCCCGCGGGATTTTGCTTTCCCCGCTGGTCGCCGCCTGACGGCGACGGCTCTGGGCCTCGATCAGCGCACCGATGGAATGCTGACCATCGCCCACCACTTCCGCCGGCCGGCGAATGGCGGCGGCGACCACTTCAAAACCGATCACCAGAATCCGCAAGTCGAGGCCTTCATGGAAGCTTTCCAGCAGTACTCGACTGTCGAAGGTGCGGGCGTTTTCGATGGCTTGCTGGACCTCTTCGATGGTGCGTAAATCCACCGCCACCCCTTGGCCCTGTTCACCGTCCAGCGGTTTGACCACCACCCGTTCGTGCTCGTCGAGAAACGCCAGATTGTCGTCCGCGCTCCCCGCCAGTTGTTGGACGGGCATTCTAAGGCCGGCGTTTTTCAGCACCTTGTGGGTCAGGCTTTTGTCCTGGCACAACGTCATGCTGATGGCGCTCGTCAAGTCGCTCAGGGATTCGCGGCAACGTACCCGCCGACTGCCGTGAATCAAGGTAAACAGGCCGGCTTGCGCGTCATCCACTTGCACATCAATGCCGCGCCGATGAGCCTCCTCGACGATGATTCGCGCATACGGATTGAACTCGGCTTCCGGGCCGGGGCCGAGAAACAATGGCTGGTTGATGCCGTTTTTGCGCTTGATGGCGAAGGTCGACAAGTTGCGAAAACCGAGCTTGGCGTAAAGACTTTTCGCCTGACGGTTGTTGTGCAGCACCGATAGGTCCAGATAACTCAGGCCACGGCTCATGAAGTGTTCGATCAAGTGCCGCACCAGCACTTCACCGACGCCTGGGCGGGAACATTGCGGATCGACCGCCAGGCACCACAGGCTGCTGCCGTTTTCCGGGTCGTTGAAGGCCTTGTGATGATTCAGGCCCATGACGCTGCCGATGATCGCGCCGCTGTCCTCGTCTTCGGCCAGCCAGTAAACCGGGCCGCCCTGGTGATGAGGTGTCAGCAGACTCGCATCAATCGGCAACATGCCGCGCGCCTGATACAGCTGATTGACGGCCTGCCAGTCCGCTTCGCTTTGCGCTCGACGGATGCGAAAACCGCGAAACACCCGGGTGGACTGGCGGTAATCGCTGAACCACAGGCGCAAGGTGTCGGACGGGTCGAGAAACAGTTGCGCCGGCTCCAGCCCCAGCACTTGCTGGGGCGCGGCAACGTACAAGGCGATGTCCCGCTCACCGGGCTGCTCATTGAGCAACTCTTGGGCAAGGCTCGTTGCATCGGGAAAGGTATGGCCGATCAGCAGCCGGCCCCAACCGCAATGCACCGCGATTGGCGCGGCGCTCAATTCACTGCCGTCTTCGGCCAGGCGCGCCTGCAAGCGTTCGTAGGAGGGCGCCTGACCGCGCAACAAGCGTTGGCTGTAAGCCGTGGCGTGAGGTTTCATCGATCAGATTCCTTGTTCACTGAGCCACAGGTTCAGCGCTGCCAATTGCCACAGCTTGGAGCCGCGCAACGGGGTCAGTTGACCTTGCGGATCGGTCAGCAGGCGGTCGAGCATGGCGGGGTTGAACAGGCCACGATCCTGACTCGGATCGAGCAACAGTTCACGCACCCAGTTCAGCGTATCGCCCTGCAAATGCTTGAGGCCGGGGACCGGGAAGTAGCCTTTTTTGCGGTCGATCACTTCACTCGGAATGACCAGCCGCGCCGCTTCTTTCAAGACTTGCTTGCCGCCATCCGGCAGTTTGAACTTGCCGGGCACCCGCGCCGACAATTCCACCAGGCGATAGTCGAGAAACGGCGTACGCGCTTCCAGACCCCAAGCCATGGTCATGTTGTCGACTCGTTTGACCGGGTCGTCCACCAGCATCACGGTGCTGTCCAGACGCAAGGCTTTGTCCACGGCTGCGTCGGCACCCGGCTGAGCGAAATGCTCTTTCACGAAGTCGCCGGCCGCGTCGTTGGCCGTCAGCCATTTCGGCTGCACCGTGGCCGCGTAGTCGGCGTAGCTGCGGTCGAAAAACGCATCGCGATACGCCGCGTACGGATCGCTCGCACCGTCCACCTGCGGATACCAGTGATACCCGGCGAACAACTCGTCCGCGCCCTGACCGCTTTGCACCACCTTGCAATGCTTGGCCACTTCGCGCGATAGCAGATAGAACGCGATACAGTCATGGCTGACCATCGGCTCGCTCATGGCGCGGAATGCCGCGGGCAGTTGCTCGATGATCTCTTTTTCGTCGATGCGCAGTTGGTGATGTTGTGTGCCGTAGTGCTTGGCGATCAGGTCCGAATACTGGAACTCGTCACCGCGCTCGCCGCCGGCATCCTGGAAACCGATGGAGAAGGTCGACAGGTTTTCAACGCCGACTTCACGCAACAGACCGACCAGCATGCTCGAATCGACACCGCCGGAAAGCAGCACGCCAACATCCACCGCCGCCCGTTGACGGATCGCCACCGCATCACGGGTGCTGTCGAGCACGCGATCGCGCCAGTCTTCGAGGGTCAGGTTCAACTCGTCGGCGTGTGGGCCGTAGGGCAGGGTCCACCAGGTTCTCTGCTCGGTGGTGCCGTCCGCTTCGATGCGCATCCAGCTCGCCGGGGGCAGTTTTTCGATGCCCGCCAGCAAGGTGCGCGGGGCCGGGACCACCGCGTGGAAATTCAGGTAATAATTGAGCGCGACTGGATCCAGAATCGGGTTGATGTCGCCGCCCTTGAGCAATGCCGGCAGGGCCGAGGCAAAGCGCAGACGTTGACCGGTGCGCGACAGGTACAACGGCTTCACGCCGAGACGGTCGCGGGCAATGAACAGTCGCTTGGCGTCGCGCTCCCAAATGGCGAAGGCGAACATGCCGTTGAGTTTGGGCAACAGGGCTTCGCCCCAGGCGTGATAGCCCTTGAGCAGCACTTCGGTGTCGCCGCCGGAATAGAAGGCGTAACCAAGGCTTTCCAGCTCGGTGCGCAGTTCCGGGAAGTTGTAGATCGCGCCGTTGAAGGCCAGGGACAAGCCCAGCTGGTTGTCGATCATCGGCTGCGCCGAGCCGTCCGACAGGTCCATGATTTTCAGGCGCCGATGGCCCAGGGCAATCGGCCCCTGGCTGTGGAAACCCCACGCATCAGGGCCGCGAGGGGCCAGGTGATGGGTGATTCGTTCTATGGCTGCGAGGTCCGCAGGTTGATGGTCGAAACGTAATTCTCCAGCTAATCCGCACATAAGTCCTTACCGGTTTTTCCGTTGGGGAGGGTCAATCGATACCCGCCAAAAACGGCGGGTACTCAGAAACTGACCCAGGTGAATCCCTGGAGTTTTAGACCGATAAGTTATAAGGCTGCGGGTCAGGCTTTTCCGCGGATCAATTGGCGCAAGGCAAAACGGTTGGGATGGCAGGCCTCGGCCACCGCTTTCGGCAAGGGCAGGGGCTCGTTCTCAAGCCATGCCGCCAACAGCTCGCCAGACAACGGCGCGGTGATCAAACCGCGAGAGCCGTGACCGCTGTTGACGTAAAACCCATCCAGCCACGGGCAAGGCACATCAGGCACTTGCCGGGCATCTTTGCTCAATGCGGCATAGGCCTCGGCGAAGGCGACCTGTTCGGCCAGCGGTCCGACGATCGGCAGGTAATCCGGGCTGGTGCAACGGAACGCCGCGCGCCCTTCAAGCTGTTGCGGGTCCAGATCTGGAACATGCAGACGGGCGACCAGGTCAGTGGAGATTTCCTCGAGCAACGCCAGGTTGCCGAGGTGTTCGGCGACGGTCGGGGTCAGCTCATCGCTTTTGAAATCGAAGCTGGCGCCGAGTGTGTGTTCGCCCAGGCGTGCGGGCGCTACATAGCCTTCGGCGCAAACGACGGTCGCCAGGCTCTGGCTTTCAGGGGTTTGCGCCAGTCGGGTGATTTGGCCGCGAATACGTTTGAGGGGCAGGTCGGCGCTGTAGGGGAAGCGCTTGATCTCGGCGGCACCGGCCAGAATCACCACGGGCGCGCTGGCCAGCAGCGTATCTCCGTCCCAGGCCTGCCATTGGTCATCGACCTTGCGCAGTTCCAGCACCTCGCGATGGGGTAGCCACTGGATGTTCGTTGAGGACGCCTGCCACTGGCACAACGCGGGGGGATGAACCCAGCCGCCTTCAGGGTAGAACAAGCCGCCATGCTCCAATTCAATGCCGGCTCGGGCCTGGGCTTGCGGTTGATCGAGCAGGTGTACCAGGCTCGGTGAAAAGGCCGCGGCCAATTGCGCCTGACGCTCGGCTTCCTTGGCATTGAAGGCCAGTTGCAAGACTCCGCAATCGTCCCAGTCGACGCCACGTTGCAGCTGTTCCAGCAGCCGTCGGGTGTAGCCAAAACCGCTGACGATCAATTGCGACAACGCCGTGCCATGGGCCGAAAGTTTGAGGTAGAGCACGCCCTGAGGATTGCCCGAGGCTTCCTGCGCGAGTGCTTCGTGGCGGTCGAGCAGGCTCACTTGCCAACCCCGAGCAGCCAGGCTGGCGGCACTGGCGCAACCGGCCAGCCCGGCACCGATCACCAGGGCGTGACGCTCGCCGGTCAGCGGTTGTGGGCGAGCGAACCAGGGTTTTGCCGTGGCTGGCTTAGCGGTCTCTTCAGGCCAGCCGAGGAACGTGCCCCGCAGGATCTCCCATTTATGGCCGATGCCCGGCGTGCGCTTCATCTTGAAGCCTGCCGCGTTCAGCAACCGGCGCACCCAGCCGGTGCTGGTGAAGGTGCTGATGGTCGAGCCGGGTGCCGCCAGACGAGCCAGTTCGGCAAACAATTCGGCGGTCCACATGTCAGGGTTTCTCGCCGGGGCGAAACCGTCGAGAAACCAGGCGTCGATCTGCGCATCCAGTTGCGGTAATTGCTCCAGTGCATCGCCGATCAGCAGGGTCAGGGTGACGCGGCCGTTGTCCAGCACCAAGCGCTGAAAGCCTTGATGGATCGCTACGTATTGCGCCAGCAGTTGATCGGCAAACGGCTTGAGTTCCGGCCATAACGCCAGGGCCCGTTGCAGATCGGGCGCGCTCAGCGGGTATTTTTCGACACTGACAAAATGCAGCCGCGCACCGGCCACCGCGTGCTGTTCGAACAACTGCCAGGCACAGAGAAAATTCAGCCCGGTACCGAAACCGGTCTCGCCAATCACCAGTCGACCATCCACCGGCAAGGCGGCGAAACGGTCGCGCAAATCGTTTTGCTCCAGAAACACATAACGGGTTTCTTCAAGGCCCGACAGGTCGGAAAAATACACATCATCAAACACCCGCGAGCGCGGGCGACCTTGGTCGTCCCAGTCGAGCTGGGCGTGGGGCAATACAGGTTTCATGGCAGGCTCGGTAACGGCAAGGTGGCCATTCTAGCCGATCGCCGCAGCGGTGCTTGATCCATGGCAAGGCGCTTCAATTTTTGCAGCACCGCACACCTCAAACTCCGCTAGTCTTGCTCAATCCTGGAAGGAGCTGCTCTATGTTCGAATCCGCCGAAATCGGTCATGCCATCGACAAAGAAACCTATGACGCCGAAGTACCGGCCCTGCGTGAAGCCTTGCTCGAAGCGCAGTTTGAACTTCGGCAGCAACACCGCTTTCCGGTCATCATTTTGATCAACGGCATCGAAGGGGCCGGCAAGGGCGAGACGGTCAAGTTGCTCAATGAATGGATGGACCCGCGTCTGATCGAGGTGCGTACGTTCGACCAGCAGACTGACGAAGAGCTGGCGCGACCACCGGCCTGGCGCTACTGGCGGATGCTCCCCGCCAAGGGGCGCATGGGGATTTTCTTCGGCAACTGGTACAGCCAGATGCTGCAAGGGCGGGTTCATGGTTTGTTCAAGGATCCGCGACTCGATCAAAGTATCAACGGCGCCGAGCGGCTGGAGAAAATGCTGTGCGACGAAGGCGCGCTGATCTTCAAGTTCTGGTTTCACCTCTCCAAAAAACAAATGAAAGCACGGCTCAAGGCGTTGGCCGATGACCCGCTGCACAGCTGGCGTATCAGCCCGCTGGACTGGCAACAATCCGCGACCTACGACAAATTCGTGAAGTACGGCGAACGGGTGCTGCGCCGGACCAGCCGCGACTATGCGCCGTGGCATGTGATAGCCGGCGTGGACGCGCACTATCGCAGCCTGACGGTCGGCAAAATCTTGCTCGAGGGCCTGCAGAGCGCGCTGAAGAGACCCAGGATTCACCCGCACAAAGTCAGCGCAGCGCCTTTGTTTCCCAGCGTCGATCAAATGAATCTGCTCGACAGCCTGGACCTGACCCTGCAGCTGGACAAGGACGATTACGAAGAGCAACTGATTACCGAGCAGGCACGGTTTTCCGGTCTGATGCGCGACAAGCGCATGCGGCGTCACGCGTTGATTGCGGTGTTCGAAGGCAACGACGCGGCCGGCAAGGGCGGGGCAATTCGTCGGGTGGCCGCGGCGCTCGACCCACGCCAGTACGACATCGTGCCGATCGCCGCACCTACCGAGGAAGAACGGGCGCAGCCGTATCTCTGGCGGTTCTGGCGGCATATTCCGGCGCGGGGGAAATTCACTGTGTTCGACCGCTCCTGGTATGGCCGGGTGCTGGTGGAGCGCATCGAAGGCTTTTGCAGCAAGGCGGACTGGATGCGCGCCTATGGCGAGATCAACGACTTCGAAGAGCAGATCGCCGATGCTGGAGTGATCGTGGTCAAGTTCTGGCTGGCCATCGACAAACAGACTCAGATGGAGCGTTTCCAGGAGCGCGAAGCAATCCCCTTCAAACGCTTCAAAATCACTGAAGACGACTGGCGCAATCGCGGCAGATGGGAGGACTATCGCGTCGCCGTCGGCGACATGGTCGATCGCACCAGCACCGAGATATCGCCATGGACTCTGGTGGAAGCCAACGACAAGCGCTGGGCGCGGGTCAAGGTCCTGCGCACCATTAACCAGGCGCTGGAAGAGGCCTTCGAAAAGTCCGACAAGCGCGAGAAGAAACTGCAAAAACGCAAGCGCTGAACCGATGGCTACGCATACGCGGGGTGAATGATTGTCGCGGTCAGTCATAGGGTGGACTTATGCTCGGTCCAACTCCTGACTGACAACAACAATGAGGTGTATGCCATGCGTGAAGTGGTGATCGTCGACAGCGTACGGACCGGCCTGGCCAAATCCTTTCGCGGCAAGTTCAATATGACCCGTCCGGACGGCATGGCGGCCCACTGCGTTAACGCGCTGCTCACGCGCAATGATGTCGACCCGGCCAGCGTCGAGGATTGCATCGTCGGCGCCGGCTCCAACGAAGGCGCCCAGGGTTTCAACATCGGTCGCAACGTCGCGGTGCTGTCGCACCTGGGCATCGGCACGGGAGGCATGACCCTTAACCGCTTCTGTTCGTCGGGCTTGCAGGCCATCGCCATTGCCGCCAATCAGATTGCTTCGGGCTGCAGCGACATCATTGTCGCTGGTGGCGTCGAGTCGATCAGCCTGACCATGAAAAGCGTCAACACCGACAACCTGATCAACCCGCTGCTGAAAGAGCAGGTGCCGGGCATCTATTTCCCCATGGGCCAGACCGCCGAGATCGTCGCGCGTCGTTACGGTGTCAGTCGCCAGGAGCAGGATGTGTACGCCCTGCAAAGCCAGCAGCGTACCGCCCTGGCGCAGGCCGCCGGGTTGTTCAACGATGAAATCGTGCCAATGGCGGTGAAGTATCGCGTTGAAGACAAGGCCACCGGCCAGGTGCAGATCCTCGACGGCATCGTCGACCATGACGACTGCAACCGCCCGGACACCACCCTGCAAAGCCTGGCCGGGTTGAAACCGGTGTTTGCCGAAGACGGCTCAGTGACCGCCGGCAACTCCTCGCAACTGTCTGACGGCGCTTCGATGACCCTGGTGATGAGCCTGGAAAAAGCCCTGGCGCTGGGGCTCAAGCCCAAAGCCTTCTTCCGCGGTTTCGCCGTGGCAGGGTGCCAGCCGGACGAGATGGGCATCGGCCCGGTGTTCTCGGTGCCGAAGTTGCTCAAGGCCAAGGGTTTGCAGGTTGCCGACATTGATCTGTGGGAGCTCAACGAAGCGTTCGCCTCGCAATGCCTGTACAGCCGCAACCGGCTGGAAATCGATAACGACAAGTACAACGTCAACGGCGGCTCGATTGCCATCGGCCATCCGTTCGGCATGACCGGTTCGCGCCAGGTCGGGCACATCGTGCGTGAGTTGCAGCGGCGTAACCTGCGTTACGGCATCGTCACCATGTGTGTGGGTGGCGGGATGGGGGCTACGGGGTTGTTTGAGGCCGTGCGGTAAGTACCGAGGTTTGTAGAGACTGTTGCATTGCTATCGCGGGAAAGCCCGCTCCCACAGTAATCAGCGGCGATCACAAATTCTGCGAACGCCACAAAACCTGTGGGAGCGGGCTTGCCCGCGATGCAGGCGCCGCGGTTTACCGGCTCATGCACAAGAACTGCATCCGCTCGATATACGCCTGAATCTCACGCACCGCTGCCTCCCGGTTTTCAAACGGCCCCTCCAGCGTGCGTTCCCGCGTGGTGAAATACAGCTCTCCATTCACACGACACAAGCGGTCACAACGAAAGTGGGTGGCGGGGGCGTTGTCTTGGGCGCGCATGCCGTACATGGGCGATCTCCTGCGGATGACGTTTTCAATGAGCTTATGCATGAACCACTTGCCACGCCTGGCCACCTGATCGACGGCATATCGTCAACTTTAGGGTGCGACCTGCACAGTTTCATTCGCGGCCCGGCGGCAACTGTCCCTGTGTCGCGCCCCGGTCTGGGCCTAGAATGACCGTTTTCGCCAATCGGCTTCGGGGTCAGCATGCATATTTCATCGGGTCGCTGGGTTTATGGTCTGTTCCTGGCCTTGCTGACCGCGTTGCTGTGGGGAATCCTGCCGATCAAGCTCAAGCAAGTGCTGCTGGTGATGGACCCGGTGACGGTGACCTGGTTTCGCCTGCTGGTGTCCGGCGGTTGCCTGTTCATTTATCTGGCGGCGACCAAACGCCTGCCGAGTCGCAAAGTTCTCGGCCCGCGCGGTGGCTGGCTGGTGTTGATGGCGGTCCTCGGACTGGTCGGCAATTACGTGCTGTACCTGATGGGCCTGAACCTGCTCAGCCCCGGTACCGCGCAACTGGTGGTGCAAATGGGCCCGATCATGTTGCTGATCGCCAGTCTGTTCGTGTTCAAGGAACGGTTCAGCGTAGGGCAGGGGGTTGGCCTGTTGGTGCTGCTGATCGGCTTTGCGCTGTTCTTCAATCAGCGCTTGAGTGAGTTGCTCACCTCCCTGACCGATTACACCGCCGGTGTGCTGATGGTGCTGTTGGCGTCCACGGTCTGGACCTTCTATGCCTTGGGTCAGAAGCAGTTGCTCACGGTGTGGAATTCGTTGCAGGTGATGATGGTGATTTACCTGTTCTGCGCGTTGTTGCTCACGCCATGGGTGCATCCGCTGGAGGCGCTGCAACTGAGCCCGCTGCAAGGCTGGCTGCTGCTGGCGTGCTGTTTGAACACCTTGATCGCTTACGGTGCCTTCGCCGAAGCCCTGGCCCATTGGGAAGCCTCGCGAGTCAGTGCGACGCTGGCGATCACGCCGCTGGTGACCTTCGCCGCCGTGGCCATGGCTGCGTGGTTATGGCCGGAGTATGTGCATGCCGAGCAGATCAATGGCCTGGGTTATGGCGGGGCGGTATTGGTGGTGTTGGGTTCGGCGCTGGTGGCGTTGGGGCCATCGTTGATGGCGGGGCTCAGGGCCCGGCGGGTGCGGATGGCAGTCACACGGTAGACCGCGTTATCGTTCATCGCGGGCAAGCCACGCTCCCACAGGTTTTGTGTCGATCACAATACCCGTGAGCGACCCGAATCCTGTGGGAGCGTGGCTTGCCCGCGATGACTGACTATCAACCGCCGCAAGTTTCAACCTTTGGCGCCGGCCTCCAGCATATTCTCCGGCCTCACCCACGCATCGAACTCTTCATTCGTCAGGTAGCCCAGCTGCAACGCCGCCTCGCGCAAGGTCAGCCCCTCGCCATAAGCCTTCTTGGCAATCTCTGCCGATTTGTCGTAACCGATGTGCGGGTTCAGCGCCGTCACCAGCATCAAACCTTGTTCCAGATGCTCGGCCATTTTCTCTGCATCCGGTTCCAGCCCGGCGATGCAATGCTGCTGGAAGTTACTGCAGCCATCGCCCAGCAAGCGGATCGATTGCAGCAGGTTGTGGATGATCACCGGTTTGAACACATTCAATTGCAGGTGGCCCTGACTGGCGGCAAAACCGATGGCAACGTCGTTGCCCAATACCTGGCAGGCCAGCATCGACAGGGCTTCGCACTGAGTCGGGTTGACCTTGCCGGGCATGATCGAACTGCCCGGCTCATTGGCCGGCAGTTTCACTTCGGCAAACCCCGCTCGCGGTCCGGAGCCCAGCAGGCGCAGGTCGTTGGCGATTTTCATCAGGGTTACGGCGAGGGTTTTCAGTGCGCCGGAGAGGGTGACCAACGGCTCGTGACCAGCCAGGGCGGCAAATTTATTGGGGGCCGTAACGAACGGCAGGCCGGAGAGGGCGGCCAGTTCAGCAGCGATCGCTTCGCCAAAACCGTGGGGCGAGTTCAATCCGGTGCCGACCGCGGTGCCACCCTGAGCCAGCTCACAGACGGCCGGCAATGCACTGCGGATCGCCCGCTCGGCGTAATCCAGTTGCGCGATGAACGCCGAGAGTTCCTGGCCGAAGGTAATCGGCGTGGCGTCCATCATGTGGGTACGACCGGTCTTGACCAGTTTCATGTGCCGCGCGGACAGCTCCGCCAACCCGCCGGACAACTCAGCGATCGCCGGCAACAATTGCTGTTGCACCGCCTGAACCGTCGCGATGTGCATGGCCGTGGGGAAGCAGTCGTTGGAGCTCTGGGAGCGGTTGACGTGATCGTTGGGGTGCACCGGGGTCTTGCCGCCACGCGGGTTGCCGGCCAGTTCGTTGGCGCGACCGGCGATCACTTCGTTGACGTTCATGTTGCTCTGGGTGCCGCTGCCGGTCTGCCAGACCACCAGCGGGAACTGCTCGTCGTGGTCACCGTCAAGTACTTCGTCGGCGGCTTGTTCGATCAGCCGGGCGATGTCGGCGGACAGGTCGCCATTGCGATCGTTGACGCGTGCCGCGGCTTTCTTGATCAGGGCCAGGGCGTGCAGCACCGCCAGCGGCATGCGCTCGTTGCCGATGGCGAAGTTGATCAGCGAGCGTTGCGTCTGAGCGCCCCAGTAAGCGTCATCCGGGACTTCCACCTGGCCCAGGCTGTCGGTTTCGATACGGCTCATCATGCACACTCCTGTAGGTCTGATAGCGCAGTTTAGGCTGTGATCGTCGGCCGTGGTTCCATCAGTCTGGAATTTGACCGTTCAACCCCTCTAAATCAGGCGCGACAAGGCTTGGGGTTGAGTGACACACTTTTTTAGGTGCAGAATGGACGCCCTTGAGGTTTTGCCTCGCCTGCTAGAAAAGGAAACTCGATGACTCGTCTTCGTGCCATCTGTACCGCGGTTGCACTGGTTTGCGCCAGCGGCCAGGTTTTTGCCGATACCGCCAGCCACAACGCCAGTGCCGAAGCTTTCCTGACCCTGGCGCACGCTGACAAATTGGGCACTCCGGTGTACATGCAAGTGCAGCAAATGTTCGCTCAGCGCTTTGAACAGACCAAAGCTCCTGAATCGAAAAAAGCCCTGCTGGAAACCTATCAAGCCAAGGCCAACGCCGCTCTGGACGCAGCCATTGGCTGGAACAAGCTGAAGCCGGACATGGTCAAGCTTTACACCACCAATTTCAGCGAATCCGAACTCAAGGATCTGGTTGCGTTCTACCAGTCGCCACTGGGCAAGAAAGTCCTGGAAAAAATGCCGCAGCTGACTCAGCAATCGGCCCAGATGACTCAAGCCAAGCTGGAAAGCGCGGTGCCTGTGGTCAACAAACTGCTGGCTGACATGACGGCCGAGCTGGAGCCTAAAGGCGCCGCTCCTGCCAAGAAAAAGCCTTAAGCGGAGTTCGGGATGACCATGCAACAACGCATCGAATCGACGCTGGGGCTGCTACAGCCCGAGCATCTGCAAGTGCTGGATGAAAGCCACATGCACAGCCGTGGGTTACAGACCCACTTCAAGGCGGTGGTGGTCAGCCGGCAGTTCGAAGGGCTCAATCGCGTCAAGCGTCACCAGAAGGTGTACGGCACTTTGGGCGAACTGATGGGCGAGTTCCATGCGTTGGCGCTGCATACTTACACGCCGGAAGAATGGGCACAGATCGATGCGGCTCCGGCCTCGCCTACCTGTGCTGGCGGCAGCAAGCATTAAACATCGGTTTTTTGCTAGAATCCGCAACGCGCCGCTCACCCGGCGCGTTTTTTTTCGCATCCGGTTCACCCCTTACGAGGGTAGCCACCTGGAGAATTACCCATGACACAACAGATTGTCGTGGCGGCACTGTATAAGTTCGTCACCCTGGAAGATTACGTCGCCCTGCGCGAGCCGCTGCTGCAAGCAATGGTCGACAACGGCATCAAAGGCACGCTGCTGATCGCCGAAGAAGGCATCAACGGCACTGTGTCTGGCAGCCGCGAAGGCATTGACGGGCTGATGGCCTGGCTCAAGAACGACCCGCGCATGGACGACATCGACCACAAAGAGTCGTACTGCGACGAGCAGCCGTTCTACCGCACCAAAGTCAAACTCAAGAAAGAAATCGTCACCCTCGGCGTCGAAGGCGTGGACCCGAATAAAAGTGTCGGCACTTATGTGGATCCGCAGAACTGGAACGCGCTGATCAGCGATCCTGAAGTGCTGCTGATCGACACCCGTAACGACTATGAAGTCTCGATCGGGACCTTCGAAGGCGCCATCGATCCGAAGACCACCAGTTTTCGCGAATTCCCCGACTACATCAAAGCCAATTTCGACCCGGCCGTGCACAAGAAAGTCGCGATGTTCTGCACCGGCGGCATTCGCTGCGAGAAGGCTTCGAGCTACATGCTCAGCCAGGGTTTCGATGAGGTTTATCACCTCAAGGGCGGCATTCTGAAGTACCTCGAAGAGGTGCCGCAGGAAGAAACCAAATGGCAGGGCGACTGCTTCGTGTTCGATAACCGCGTGACCGTGCGTCACGACCTCAGCGAAGGCGACTACGATCAATGTCATGCCTGTCGTACGCCCGTCAGTGTGGAAGACCGCGCATCCGAGCATTACGTGGCCGGCATCAGTTGCCCGCATTGCTGGGATAAGCTGAGCGAGAAAACCCGTCGCAGTGCCATCGACCGGCAGAAGCAGATCGAACTGGCCAAGGCGCGCAACATGCCGCACCCGATCGGTTACAACTACAAGCAAACTCCTTCCGAGGCTTGAACCATGTCTGCATGTCGCCTGCTCTATGTGATGGATCCGATGTGTTCCTGGTGCTGGGGTTTTGCACCAGTGGCCAACGCGCTGGTCGAGCAGGCGCAGGCAGCGGGGGTGGACGTGCATCTGGTCGTCGGCGGTTTGCGTACCGGCAGCGGCTCAGCGCTGGAGCCGACCACCCGGCGCTACATTCTTGAGCACTGGCAAGCGGTGCACGAGGCCACCGGCCAACCGTTCAAGTTTGAAGGCGCGCTGCCCGACGGGTTTGTCTACGACACCGAGCCTGCCTGTCGGGCGCTGGTGACGGCGCGCAGCCTGGCACCGGATTGCGCCTGGAAACTGCTCGGGTTGATCCAGCATGCGTTCTACGCCGAAGGTCGCGACGTCACCCACGCCAGCGTGTTGGTGGAGCTGGCAGAGCAGGCCGGTTTGCCGCGTATCGAGTTCGCCGCCGCTTTCGACCGTGCCGATCAGCACGCGGCGACCGCTGCCGATTTCACCTGGGTCCAGGACCTGGGCATTGCCGGTTTCCCGACCTTGCTGGCGGAGCGTGATGGTCAATTGGCGTTGCTGACCAATGGTTATCAGCCTTTGAGTGTGTTGTCACCGTTGCTCGGCCGCTGGCTGGAGCGCGCTGCCTGTGCATGACCTGCCCGACGACGTTCCAGCCCCTGCACGTGTCGACCGTCTGAGCTGGGCGGAAATCCGTCGCCTGGCCCTTCACCATAAAAAATCCTTGTGGATCGCCAACGGCGTCGCGGTATTGGCAACGCTGTGTAGCGTGCCGATCCCCTTGCTGTTGCCGTTGCTGGTCGACGAAGTGCTACTGGGCCACGGCGACGCCGCGCTGAAAATCATGAACCACGCGCTGCCCGACGTCTGGCAAAAAGCCGCGGGTTACATTGGCCTGATGCTGCTGGTGACTCTGGCGCTACGCTGTGCTGCGTTGTTGTTCAATGTGGTGCAGGCGAAGTTATTTGCAGCGCTGGCCAAAGACATCGTGTATCGGATTCGGGTTCGGTTGATCGAGCGACTCAAGTGCATCTCACTGGGGGAATACGAAAGCCTGGGCAGCGGCACGGTCACTACGCACCTGGTCACCGACCTGGACACGCTGGACAAATTCGTCGGCGAAACCCTCAGTCGTTTCCTCGTGGCCATGCTGACGCTGGTGGGCACCGCCTCCATCCTGATGTGGATGCACTGGAAACTCGCGCTGCTTATTCTGTTGTTCAACCCGCTGGTGATTTATGCCACGGTGCAGTTGGGCAAGCGGGTCAAACACCTGAAGAAACTCGAGAACGACAGCACCTCGCGCTTCACTCAGGCCTTGACCGAAACCCTGGATGCCATCCAGGAAGTGCGCGCCGGTAATCGTCAGGGCTTTTTCCTCGGGCGGCTTGGCCAGCGAGCGCGTGAAGTGCGCGATTACTCGGTGAACTCGCAATGGAAAACCGATGCATCGAACCGTGCCAGCGGCTTGCTGTTCCAGTTCGGCATCGATATTTTCCGTGCCGCGGCCATGCTCACCGTGCTGTTTTCCGACCTGTCCATCGGCCAGATGTTGGCGGTGTTCAGCTACCTGTGGTTCATGATCGGTCCGGTGGAACAACTGCTCAACCTGCAGTACGCCTTTTACGCTGCCGGCGGTGCGCTGTCGCGGATCAACGAACTGCTGGCCCGTGCAGACGAGCCGCAATACACCGGCAGTGTCGACCCGTTTCAAGGGCGCGACACGGTGGGCATCGAAGTTCAGGGACTGAGTTTCGGCTACGGCGACGAGTTGGTGCTGAACCAAATGAACCTGTCGATTGCCCCCGGTGAAAAAGTCGCGATTGTCGGCGCCAGCGGTGGCGGTAAAAGCACCCTGGTGCAGTTGCTGCTGGGCTTGTACACGCCGCTGGCCGGCACCATCCGTTTCGGTGGTTCGACTCAGGAAGAGATCGGTCTGGAAACCGTGCGTGAAAATGTCGCCGTGGTCTTGCAGCATCCAGCACTGTTCAACGACACCGTGCGCGCCAACCTGACCATGGGCCGTGAACGCAGCGACGAGGCCTGCTGGCAGGCGTTGGAAATTGCTCAGTTGCACAACACGGTGCGTGAATTGCCCAATGGCCTGGACAGCATTGTCGGGCGATCCGGTGTGCGTTTATCCGGCGGGCAGCGTCAACGCCTGGCGATTGCGCGGATGGTGTTGGCCGAACCCAAGGTGGTAATCCTCGACGAGGCCACGTCCGCCCTGGACGCGGCCACCGAATACAACCTGCACCAGGCATTGGCGCGGTTCTTGAGCAACCGCACCACGCTGATCATTGCGCATCGGTTGTCGGCCGTGAAGCAGGCTGACCGGGTGCTGGTGTTCGATGGTGGGCAAGTTGCCGAGGATGGCGACCATCAGCAATTGATTGCTGATGGTGGGTTGTATGCAAAGCTTTATGGGCATTTACAGCGGTGGTAAGTGGTGTGCCGGATTAGTCCCAGATGACCTTAAGTGCATCTTTTCCACCCGTATGAGCAAACTGTTGCATCACCACCGAGCAGGAGTCGCAAGGCGCCATGGTGGTGGCCACTATGACGTTACTGCGAGTGGCGTCATCCGGATATTTATCTCGTATCACCTTGATCAGCTTGCTTTCGCTATCCAGAGAGGTAGGTCTGAGGGTCAACTCCGGTGTGTAAGTCGCCATGTTGTCTATGGTGCGAGGTATGGATTGCAATTGTCCCTGGACCTCTGTGCCGAGGGATGTCCTTGGGAAGGTGGTGCGATAGTCGATATTGAAGTAGGTGGTGTCACCCACCTTTACCTCTTTGGCGTTGGGATGCTTTGCAAAGAGTGGTAAGAATCGGGTGTCACCTCCGCCACCAGAGACGCTGACATAAACCTCGGTATTTCCCGGACGAGGCGTTATTTCTGCATAGGCAATGTTTCGGGGGCGATCCATGCTTTTGTGTTTTTTTACAATGGATTGAAGCTCCTTCATCGTATTGGATATTCTCAAGTCGCTCAGTTCATCCGCTTTGTAGAGTGGCTTGTCAAACAACGTGTTGAAGATTTCTGCGGTTCTGGTACGTAGTGCCGTTGGGGCTTCCTTACTGCGCGTCCAGGTTTTCGTCGATTCGGGGAACTGGCAGACGATCATGCGTGTTTTGTGATCGAACATGACTGCCTCACCCGGGGTAGTGGAAACTTTAACTTTCTTCAAATTATCAAACGGGGTGGTCGGCGTGCCAAGGGCGATGGAAAGTTCGTCCAGAGAGCGGACTGCTATATCCACTTTTTCCACTCCGTGGATTCTAGCCATATTGTTGGCTTGTAACGATCCGGTAAATACGGTGAAGAGCTCTTGATATAGCGGATCCTCCAGTAGTTGATGGGCGGGAATGCGCTGTAACCTATGTGAGCCGATGAGACTCTGCCCTTTAACGATTTCGGCGTAGTAATAGTCCGCAGCGCTGAGCTGGGTGAATAAATACTCTTTTTTTGCATCAATTTTCGATTCGATGATCAGTCCGCCGACTTGTCGCATGTCGTCATCAAGCCCCTCATACAATCCCCTGATTTTGAATCGTCCAAATATCCCCTTATGAAACTCGATAGTCACTTGGATACGTGCGTTTAAAGACAGTTTTTTACCGACACCAAATACAGATTTTGCGCCTCTGTAAAAATTTAATACTGAGCCCGACCCTGTATAGAGTTGGCCGTCCAGCGCCAATACGGGTACAGAACGACCTGGTTTGACCGGTGCAGGTGTATAGATCTTGTCGCCGAACCACTCGCAGTAGTACGGGCTGGGGTCGTAACTGCCTTGTTCCGGTGTGGGCGCCAACTCTCTATGAACGAAGCTATTACGGCAGACCGGATCTCCAAGGCCGCGCCGCACACGACAGGGTTGAGCCTTCAGTGTATTGCTGGCATCAATAACATCGACACGGCGCAATGCTACTTGGTCGAGTCGATAGGGAATCTTGTCGATGAGTAGGGTGGTGCGCCCATCCACTTCAAGTATCTTGTGCAGGTGGACGTGCTCCGGCAGATCAAACAGGATGTCAGTGTTCGTCTCTGCAAGGCTGGTGTAACTGGAACGGCCAATCGAAACTTCTCCAGCGCTTTCACTCAGTCGTGGCCCGTAAGGCTTACCCGACACAGGGTCGATAAGGTGATACGCCGATTTCCCGATCAAACCGGTGTTGCGTACAGGCACATCTTCGACTCCCCGCAATACTGTCAGTTGGTCATTTGACGCCAGAGGACGCCATCGGCCTGGATCAGTCACTTGTGGCATACCTTGTACAAAGTCGTATTGTCCTGCTCTACCGGCCCATGCCTTCAGGTTTAAGTAACCTCTTTTACTGAGTCTGAATACGCTTCGGCCTCCTGCTTTTAACAAGGACGGGACGCCATCGAGCGGGTTCAGGGTTGAAATAAGTAGCGTACCCGTGAGTTTTGCGAAGGAGGGGAGCGTGGTGCTAATACTCACTTTACCTGCCGTGGTGATTAGCTTCAGCGACCCTGATGCGAATTTCCCTACGGGAAGCGCGAATGAAACCAGATCAGCGAATATGCCAAACACGCCACGAGCCAACCGATCACGATCTCCTGATATCAGGTCGTCGACGCTACCCCAGAAGGGCACAAACATCTTGGCCACTTCAATTACTTTGTCACGCCTGGCGTCTTCACGGTCAAACCGGGTTTCACCATAGCAACTGTCGTAAAGTTTTTTTTCGTCAATAAAGAGCAGGTTGCTCGATATGAAATTAGTAATTGTAAAGGTGGTCGCCGATTCTAATGTTTGAGGGATGACGTCGTAGTCCTCCCTCTTACCTGATTCGCCAAGCGTGCTGCCAAGCTGATCCATGATGGCCTGGCATTCTGCGTTGGTGCCAGGAGGGGTTCCTTTTACGTGCGCATCCCAATCGAAAGGCAGGGTTTTGTGGCGTAGAACAGTCACGCTAACAGACGAACCCTTGCCGATTTTCCATTTTTCCAGCGTACTTCTTCCCCCGATATGGTGTGGTTGAATATCCGGTCGACGACGAATCACACCCGCCCGTGGCAGGAGTTCGTAGTAGTAAGTTCTGCCATCGCAGGTCGCTTCTAAAATGAAGCCATTGCGCGCCCGAAGGGGTAACGTTTTATTTTCGGATTCATTCTCTGCCTCAATCCCCGTGGTTGCTTTTCTTAGGGTGTATACCTTCACCGCGCCACATTCCAAGGCTTGGCGATCAGCCAAGGGAAGGGAGGCGAGCTGGTGGGTGATTAACGTCCGATAGGCACTTCTGGTGAAATCAAGGTAGATATTGAAGTGAGTTTTGAACGCCTTCTCAATATCTGGCAGTGTTCTGTTTTCATGAGGGTTTGAGGTAAAGCCGGACCAATCCAGATTAGTCTGCACCGTACGATCGTCATCGATTCTGACCCAGGCATCGGTTACGACTTTGCCGTCTGGCTCAGTGATGAGCCATTTTTTTTCTCCGGAGAGCTTTCCGGATGCATAGACATCAAGAAACGTATATGCATTAGGTGCGAGCCTGCCTACGGGGCCGCTAAACCGTATAGCGGGAGCGGTATAAGAGCTGGCCTCTTCGACGAGTTTCCTGCCGTCCATCACGAAGCGGCCGTCCCCGAACAGTTTTGCCATTTTAAGTTTGGCAATGTTCAGTCTCTCGGGTGGACGGAGATCGAGCCAGCTGACAGTGCTTTTTAAACTGTGGACCGTGGAATCAAGCTTTTTCGTAGCCTCTTCCACTTCCTGCATTGTGTAGTTTGCGTCGGCCTTGTAGGGAACCAGGCCGTTTGTGACTGCCCACTCCAACGTCGGTTTCAATCTTGTAAGGGTGATCAGTTTCAGATCTTCAGCCGTGGCTTCACTGGCGTGTTCGATAGGTAGATCGACCAGTTGCTGGAAACTCAGTCTTCGCAACAACATCGGGTTAATAGCGTTGGCAAGATAGACACCATGGACAAAGTTTACCCAAACGGTAGAGCTGCGGTAGGGCAGTTTGGGTGGGATATCGCGGATCTGAAATTCTGCTGGAAACAGCGGTTGATAAAGGCATGCAATCAAAACAGCTTCATTCACTGATGAGGCGCGTTTTGAAGTGAGTAAATGCGACTCGAACTCGGTCTGGATCTCCTGGTAGCTTTTCCCCCAGTTGGATGGCTTTTGCCAAAGGTAGCCGGCTATACCGTCTGGATTTTCGTTATTAGGAGACGCGAGCCAGAGGCGAAGGGCTTTGACCAGCAACTTGATTCGTATCCCCGGAGCAGTATCTTCACCGGGCTTGCCGCCGAACCAGCCCAGGGCTTGCAATAGCTTGTTTGCCAGTTCCTGAGCTTTGGCCGATACCAGGATTTTTTCCAGGTATACCGAAGGTCTCGCACGGATTTGCATTGTCGTCAGGTTGTCAGGATCGGTATCGCCAAGGTACCTCACCAACGGTGTTCCCGGTGCAGGCAGGAATTGACGTACCGTGTTGATGATCTGTGTGTGGGTGATTGCGCGGACCCATTCGTCAATCGTGATCGGCAACGACGAGTGTGTTTTTTTCAAGAAGTTATAAGCTTTGCGCTCTTTTGAGGTTGGTGCGCGGCTCAACTCGTCGATGTCTATTCCGTTTCCAAGCTCCATTGAGTGGCGAGCGCGCTTGTCCTCCAATGCATGAATCGCGGCTTCGCGTTGTTCGGAGTTTTGCGGATCCCAGGGCGCAATACCGTAAAACAGGGTCATTCTTGCAAGAGTGAAGAGGTTGTCGAAGCGAATCTGTCCACCTAGCATTCGAGCGGCTTTTTCGATTTTCGCAAGCAAGTCGCTCAATACGGGTTGCTTGTTCAGTTCAAGCGGGACGGTTGTTTCCCTGTTCTGTGCGCGTGATTCATAGATGGCCTGCCCATCTTTCATAGTGACCGTCAAATAGCTGTATGACGCGTTCAGTGTTGTGCACAGTGTCCGATAGTCCTTGTCTTGAATCAGTGCCTGCAGCCAACGCTGCCCGATTTCATTTTCCAGGGCCATGGGAGAAAAAGATCGGGGTGTGATCTGCATGTCGGCAAGCTTGGCCAGCGGTGTTTCATTGTTTCGCATGAGCGATAGCAAAAAATCGTAGTCGTCCAGTAGGCCTTGATGTTTTTGCGCATGAGAGGGCGATTGGCTTTGTGACGAATCCGCTGAGGGGGTGGGGGAAACTGGTATTGATGGCATGTTGATGATCTCTGGTAATTAATGAGCGGTCCTCTGCGCGCCTGGATAAAGTGCAAGTCTGAGGAGGCCCATATCAAATCAGTCCAGAAAAATCAGTGGTGGTAGATATGTATGGCGTCCGGGAGCGTTGTAACTATCTGCCTTAGGTATTCAAGGGTGGGTTGCGCCAAAGAATCCTCTACCTCTTGCGAGGAACTGCTGCGGCTCCTAGTCTTGCGTGAGTGGTCGGTCTGGATGCTGATCGCCAGCGCCTATGCAAGGGATCTCATGAAGCAAAAAAGGACTCGCGCAACCCCTCGGCTGTTGGGCATCGTCTGGCCTTTTATCGCCGTCGTGTTATTTCAGGCTCTGTTGGGAGGCGTCAGTCTTTACGTTCTTGCAGCGGTTCGCGGCTACGTAGGCGGTGAGAGCCTGTGGTCCAAGGGCCAGAAAGACGCCATCTATTACCTCAATCTCTACGCCGACAGTCGTGACGAAACGATTTTTCTCAAATACCAGAACGCGATTGCGGTGCCTCAGGGTGGCCATGAATTGCGCCTGGCGCTGGATCATCAGCCGCCCAATATCGAGGCGGCGCGAACCGCGATCCTCAAGGGCGGCAACCACCCGGACGACGTCTCCAGCGTGATTTGGCTGTACCTCAATTTCCGGCACTTCAGCTACCTTGAAAAAGCCATCGAACTCTGGGCGGTCGGTGACGGGTATCTGGGGCAACTCGATGACGTCGCCCGGGAGATGCATCAGCGCTTTACTGAAAGCCAGGCCACCGATGCCGACGTAAAACGCTGGAAAGACCAGATTTTTGCCATCAATGATGGCGTGACGCCAGCCGCCAAAGCATTCAGTGATGCCTTGGGCGAAGGCTCGCGGGTAATTCTGCGGCTGCTGTTGGTGACGAACCTTGCCACTGCGCTGGGTTTGATTGTGTTGGCGCTGCTGCGCACTCAAAAACTGCTCAAGCAGCGCCATGCCTTCGCCGATGCCTTGCAGTTGGAGAAAGACCGGGCACAGATCACTCTGCAATCGATTGGCGATGGGGTGATCACCACGGACGTCGAGGGGGCGATCGCCTATATGAATCCGGCCGCCGAGGCCTTGACTCACTGGAAGGCCGAACAGGCGGCGGGGTTGCCATTGGCAGCACTGTTCAATCTGTTGGACGAGAACGCCCAGACCGATGGTTTTACTTTGATCGAGCACATTTTGAGCGGTCAGCTCGGCGGTGGCAGCGAGCATTCCAAACTGATCCAGCGTCTGGATGGCAGCACGGTTTCGGTCACTCTGGTCGGCGCGCCGATCCGCAACGTGGGCAAGGTCAGTGGCACCGTGCTGGTGCTGCACGACATGACTCAGGAGCGGCAGTACATCGCCAATCTGTCCTGGCAGGCGACCCATGACGCCCTGACCGGGTTGGCCAACCGCCGCGAATTCGAATATCGCCTCGAACAGGCCCTGCATTACCTGACGCGCCAGGCGGGGCGTCACGCCTTGATGTTCCTCGACCTGGATCAATTCAAACTGGTTAACGACACCTGCGGTCATGCGGCGGGCGACGAGCTGTTGCGGCATATCTGTGCGTTGTTGCAATCAGGTTTGCGCGAAGGCGACACCCTGGCCCGGTTGGGTGGCGACGAGTTCGGCATTCTGTTGGAAAACTGCGCGCCGGAAGCGGCCGAGAAAATCGCCGAAAGCCTGCGCCAGACGGTGCAGAACCTGCATTTTGTCTGGAAAGGCCGGCCGTTTGTGACCACCGTGAGCATCGGGCTGGTGCATGTAGCCCAGAGTCCGGCCACCCTCGAAGCTTCGCTGCGTGCCGCTGACATGGCTTGTTATATGGCCAAGGAAAAGGGCCGCAACCGGGTTCAGGTCTATCACGCCGACGACACGGAGCTGTCCTTGCGCTTTGGCGAGATGGCGTGGGTGCAGCGCCTGCACGTGGCGTTGGAAGAAGACCGCTTCTGCCTGTACGCCCAGGAAATCGCGCCCCTTGGTCCTGACGAGCAGGGTGGCGGGCATATTGAAATCCTGCTGCGCCTGCATGACGAAGCGGGGCGCATGATTCTGCCGGACAGTTTCATTCCCGCCGCCGAGCGTTACGGTTTGATGACGTCGATTGACCGTTGGGTGGTGGAAAACGTTTTCAAGGTGATTGCCCAGTGCATCGTTGAAGAGCGCGAAGGGCCGTTGGCCATGTGTGCGATAAATCTGTCAGGTATTACTATCGGAGATGAGGCGTTTCTGGACTTCCTTCGTGAACAGTTTGTTGCATATTCAATTCCACCTGAAATGATTTGTTTTGAAATTACAGAAACCAGTGCGATTGCAAACCTGGGCAGTGCAATTAGATTTATCAATGAACTCAAAGGTTTAGGTTGTCGTTTTTCGCTAGATGACTTTTGCGCCGGTATGTCTTCATTCGCTTACTTGAAACATTTACCTGTAGACTTCCTGAAGATCGACGGGAGTTTCGTAAAGGATATGCTGGACGACCCGATTAACCGCGCCATGGTCGAAGTGATCAATCACATCGGTCATGTCATGGGTAAGCGCACGATTGCCGAGTTCGTTGAAACACCTCAGATCGAGCAGGCATTGCTGGAGATCGGGGTGGATTACGCTCAAGGGTATGTGATTGAACGCCCGCATCTGTTTACCTGGGATAGTTTGCAAAGTCGTCCTGCCCGGCCCCGACCTTTGTTGTTCAAGGCGCCCGGCACGTTCCGTTGAAACTCTTGCTGATCTGAAAATCACAATCAAAAGGAGCGCGACAGTGATCGAGACATTCAACAGAATCGGACCACTCATGGAAGCTGCAAGTTACCCCGCCTGGGCTCAGCAACTGATCCAGGATTGCAACGAGAGCAAGCGCCGGGTTGTCGGACACGAACTGTATCAACGCATGCGAGATAACAAACTCAGCGCTAAAACCATGCGCCAGTACCTTATTGGTGGCTGGCCGGTGGTCGAACAGTTCGCTTTATACATGGCACAGAACCTGACAAAGACCCGTTTTGCACGCCACCCTGGCGAAGACATGGCGCGTCGCTGGCTGATGCGTAACATTCGCGTCGAATTGAACCATGCCGATTACTGGGTGCATTGGAGTCGTGCTCACGGTATCAGCCTGGAAGATCTGCAAGCCCAACAGGTGGCCCCTGAGCTTCACGCCTTGAGCCACTGGTGCTGGCACACCAGTTCGTCGGATTCGCTGATCGTGGCCATCGCCGCCACCAACTACGCCATCGAAGGGGCGACGGGGGAGTGGTCGGCCCTGGTTTGCTCCAATGGTGTCTATGCGGCAGCGTTCCCCGAGGAAGATCGCAAGCGGGCCATGAAGTGGTTGAAGATGCATGCCCAGTATGACGATGCCCATCCATGGGAAGCGCTGGAGATCATCTGCACCCTGGCGGGCATGAACCCGAGCAAAGCGCTGCAAGTGGAATTGCGCCAGGCTGTCTGCAAAAGTTACGACTACATGTACCTGTTCCTGGAACGTTGCATGCAGTTGGAACTGGCAGTGAAAACTCCGGTTGCCCGTGAGCGGATGGCGTTGGCCGAAAGCTGATCCCCTGAAAGCAACACAAACCAAATGTGGGAGCAACTGTCTTGATGTCTTTTATTTTGAAGTTTGATCAAAGGGCAGCCGAACTTCCACAGTCTCAAACCATGTGATTTCCCAAATGAGCAAGCAGTCTGTTTAGGCTGCCTGCTCTCTCCACTCAGTTTGGTCACGGATCATCGCGTTCAGCCTTATCAACAACACCCGCATGCAGGCGATCAGCGCCACTTTCGCGCATTTACCTCTCAGGCGAAGCGCGTCATATCGGGCTTTGAACTCGGGTTGTCGCAAAATCACAGCCCAACTGGCCATGTACATCGCACGTCGCACGGCAAATCGGCCACCGCTTATATGACGAGGCCCTTCGTGGTTGCCGCTGTCGTCGTTGTAAGGGGCGATCCCTGCCAGTGCTGCGATCTCGTGCCGTCCAACCTCTCCCAGCTCAGGCAGGTAGGCCATGATGCTGGCTGCGGTCACGAGCCCTAGTCCCTTAACCGAGCGCAAGCGGGCAATTTTTTCACTGTCCAGGTCTTTGGCGCTTTGGCAGATCAGCTGTTCTATCGACTTTATTGCCTGATCTAAATAGTCGATATGGCTTTGCAACAAGGGTTTTATCGAGTCGACAGAAGCCGTTTTGATACGCCGCCTGTCGTCACTTTGCTGCTGAACAAAGTTTTCGCGTTGCTGTACCAGCGCACGCAAATTGTCCTGTTCGGCGCTGGTGATACGGCTATCGGCGTCCTTTATAATCGTTGCAAATTCGGCGAGAAGCCGCGCATCTATCGCGTCTGTTTTAGCGCGATAACCCATTGCCTTGGCAAAATCTTTCGCCCGACGAGGATTGATTCGTAAGACGTCAAAGCCGCCCCTTTGAAGCACCTTCATGGGCCCCCGCTCGTAGCCACCGGTGGCTTCCAGTAACACGCGGGTGACTTCGAAGCCTTTTAACCAATCAATCAGCACCGGGAAACCACTGGCGCTGTTCGGAAAACTCGCACCAATGCCTTGCGAATTAATCCAGACTTCCAGACTGTCTTTGGAAACATCAATGCCTGCGCAGGAAAACATGGCTAAACCCTCTTACACTCATAAATGAGAGCGCTCTGGTTGGGCTCCACGCTTGTAATGTTCGAGGTCGGCTCGTTCAACTGTTCGGGCTCAATAACCAGAGTGGAGAGGTGAATGGCAGCATGGGCTCCCACACGTGCTGCTAGCACTCCGGGCGTTCAGCTTGCCACTCACCGCTCTCATCTTCAGTCTAAGTCCTGCGCAAGACACAAGCGGGCTTGTGTGGCACAAGCCCGCTCCCACATGGATTATGCAGCGTTGCTGAAATATCAGCCCGCCATCGCCAGGCGGTTACGCCCCTCGCGCTTGGCCACATACAGCGCACTGTCGGCCCGTCGCAACAAACTTTCGGCAGACTCGCCGGGCAGCAGCGTCGAGCAACCGATGCTGACCGTCAGATCGATCATCTTGCCCTCGGCCTCATAGTCCTGAGCCTGCGCCGCAAACCGCAGTCGTTCACCGACCATGGCTGCAGCTTCCCGACTGGTGTTGGAAAGCAGAATCATGAATTCTTCGCCACCAAACCGGAACACCATGTCGACGTTGCGCAACTGGTTTTTGATCGAGGCTGCGACGGCCTTCAGTACTTCATCGCCGGCACTGTGCCCATAGGTGTCGTTGATGTGTTTGAAGTGATCGATGTCCAGCATCAGCAGCGACAGGGGCTGCGAGTGTCGCCGCGACATCTCGATTTCCCGTTCCAGCGTCTGATCCATGGCGATGCGGTTGCCGGTATCGGTCAACGGATCACGCAATGCACTTTGGGTCGCTGCTCGGTAGAGCAGGGCGTTTCGCATGGGGAAGAGCAGGGTCGATAGCAATGACTCCAGGTTGCCCTGTTCCTGTTCGCTGAAACGCTGATTGCGACGGAACACCAGCTCACCCAATTGCTCGCCTTCATGGCTAAGGCTGTAGCTGATTGAATGATGACCCCGTGCGCCGAATTGCAGGCGCAAGTCGCTGGGCTGATGTTCATAATTCAAGGCATCCAGCGGCACAAGGCGCTGAATTTCACGGAAGAAAAGTCCGAGAATGCGTTGCGGCTCAAGACTGGTTTGCAGTTGCAGGCCCAGCGCTTGGCGCAACTGCGCAAGACTGACGGGCCGCTCCAGGAGGGGAGGCTGCTGACCAAAGCCCAGGCGTTGCAATTTGGCACTGTCGAAGTCAATTGCGTTGGTCTGGGAAGGTGATTTCATATGGCGTGAGCCCCTAAGCAGTAAGGCTGTCTTACAGGCTGGGTGAGAGCGGCTTTGGGCTGCGCGTCATACTGGTCCATCAGTCCCGTAGGACATGTGGCACGAGTTTAATCCGCTTTGCCGAAGATTAGTAACCTCTCGGCCGAAGCTCCGCTTCTTCTGCTTTCACACGGCGTGTCTGAACAAAATTAGAGCGAAAGTCGTGCCATTCGGTTCAGTCGAATAAAAAGCTTTAAAAATCAAAATACTGGAAGGTTGTACGCGAGAAATTGCGCAGGGTTATGACATTTATTTGACTTGAAGCAGGGTGGTTACCACAGGGTTTGAGTGCCGCGGCGGGAAGCCGTCGCGGCAGAAAAGCGACGCACGGGCATTACTGAGCGTTGAATGCCTGGCCATTGATACCGGTACTGTCCGGACCCATCAGGTAAAGGTAGACCGGCATGATCTCCTCGGGTGTCGGGTTGTTCAGCGGGTTTTCACCGGGGTAGGCCTGAGCGCGCATGCTGGTGCGGGTAGCGCCGGGGTTGATGCTGTTGGAACGCACCGGTGCCACTGTATCTACTTCGTCGGCCAGGGTTTGCATCAAGCCTTCGGTAGCAAATTTGGAAACGCCGTAAGCGCCCCAGTACGCACGACCCTTGCGGCCGACGCTGCTGGAAGTGAACACCACTGAGGCGTCCTGAGACAGCTTGAGCAGTGGCAGCAGGGTGCTGGTGAGCATGAACATGGCGTTGACGTTGACGTGCATGACGCGCATGAAGTTCTCGCCGGACAACTGCTCGATCGGTGTCCGGGGACCGATGATCGACGCGTTGTGCAGCAAGCCATCGAGGTGGCCGAACTCGGTTTCGATCATTGCCGCCAGTTCATCGTACTGATGGGGCAGGGCGGTTTCCAGATTGAACGGGATCACAACCGGTTGTGGATGCCCGGCTGCTTCGATCTCGTCGTAGACCTGAGTCAGGTTGGCTTCGGTCTTGCCCAGCAACAGCACGGTGGCGCCGTGGGCGGCGTAGGTTTTTGCAGCAGCAGCGCCGATGCCACGGCCAGCGCCGGTGACCAGGATGACCCGATCCTTGAGCAATTCAGGGCGGGCGGAATAATCAAACATAAAAAACCTCACAAAAACAGAAGACAGATCGCGGCGCGGCCAATCGCGGGCAAGCCCGCTCCCACAGGATCCCGTTGTTGGGCAAAGAATGTGTGAACACTCTCAGTCCTTGTGGGAGCGGGCTTGCCCGCGAAGGCGTCATCATTCACGCCACATCCCCGGAGCTTGAAACCGGTTCTCAGCAGCCACAAAGGGCGCTATCAAGCACCTGACGCAACTCCAGCGGATGATCGACCACCACATCCGCGCCCCAATGCCGCGGGTTATCGTCCGGATGAATATAGCCATAGGTCACGGCAGCCGTTTTGGTGCCGGCATCGCGGCCGGATTCGATATCGCGCAGGTCATCGCCGACAAACAGCACACTGGCCGGGTCCAGGTCGAGCATCTTGCACGCCAGGATCAACGGCTCCGGATCCGGTTTGCTGTTCTTCACATGATCCGGGCAGATCAGCAGCGCCGAACGCTCGGCCAGCCCCAGTTGTTGCATGATCGGCTCGGCGAAACGCAGCGGTTTGTTGGTGACGACGCCCCAGATCAGGTTGGCCTTCTCGATGTCGGCCAGCAATTCGCCCATGCCGTCGAAGAGCTTGCTGTGAACCGCGCAACCTTTGACGTAGCGCTCCAGAAACTCCAGGCGCAGCTCCTCGAAACCCGGCGATTCCGGGTCCATCGAGAAAGTCACCGCGACCATCGCTTTGGCGCCGCCGGAGATCTCGTCACGGATGTGTTTGTCATTCATCGGCGGCAAACCACGATCCGCGCGCATCGCCTGGCAGATGGCGATGAAATCCGGCGCGGTGTCGAGCAGGGTGCCGTCCATGTCGAAAAGGACTGCTCTGATACGCATCGGCTTACTCCTCGCGCAGGGTCTGGATCATGTAGTTGACGTCGACATCCGCCGCCAGTTTGTAGTGCTTGGTCAGTGGATTGTAGGTCAGGCCGATGATGTCCTTGACGGTCAGGCCAGCCATGCGGCTCCAGGCGCCAAGCTCCGAGGGGCGGATGAATTTCTTGAAGTCGTGGGTGCCGCGCGGCAGCAACTTCATGATGTATTCGGCGCCGACGATGGCGAACAGATAGGCCTTCGGGTTGCGGTTGATGGTGGAGAAGAACACCTGGCCGCCCGGTTTGACCATTTTGAAACAGGCGCGGATCACCGACGACGGATCCGGCACGTGTTCAAGCATTTCCAGGCAAGTAACTACGTCGAACTGCTCGGGCATTTCTTCAGCCAGGGCTTCGGCGGTGATCTGCCGGTACTCGACGCTCACACCGGATTCCAGCTGATGCAGTTGAGCGACGGCCAGCGGCGCTTCGCCCATGTCGATACCCGTCACGGTCGCGCCGCGTTGAGCCATGGCTTCGCTGAGGATGCCGCCGCCGCAACCGACGTCGAGGACTTTCTTGCCGGCCAGATGGACGCGCTCGTCGATCCAGTTGACCCGCAGCGGGTTGATGTCGTGCAGCGGTTTGAACTCGCTTTCGCGGTCCCACCAGCGATGGGCCAGGGCTTCGAATTTGGCGATTTCGGCGTAGTCGACGTTGCTCATGGTGTCAGTCCTCTAAAACTTGAAAAATCCTGTTGCCCCGGTTTTGGTCCAGGGTGCTTACGATTCGGTGTGGCCGCTGATGCGCCTGCCCCAGGCCTTGGCAGTGGCACACAGCTGCGCCTCATCCAGGCGGGTCAGGCGACGGTCGTCGAGCAGTTGCTTGCCAGCGACCCAAAGGTGTTTCACGCAGTCGCGGCCAGTGGCATAGATCAGTTGCGAAACCGGGTCGTAGACCGGCTGCTGTGCCAGGCCCGACAGGTCGAACGCGACGATGTCCGCCGCTTTGCCGACTTCCAGCGAACCCGTCTCAGCTTCGATTCCCAGCGCGCGAGCGCCATTGAGCGTGGCCATGCGCAGCGCGCGATGGGCATCCAGCGCCGTGGCGGAGCCGGCGACGGCCTTCGCCAGCAACGCAGCGGTGCGGGTTTCGCCGAGCAGGTCGAGGTCACTATTGCTGGCCGCGCCATCGGTGCCGACCGCCACATTGACCCCGGCCTGCCACAAGCGCTCGACCGGGCAGAAACCGCTGGCCAGCTTCAGGTTCGACTCCGGGCAATGAATCACATGGGTGTTACTTTCTACCAGCAGCACCAGGTCTTCATCGCTGATCTGGGTCATGTGAACGGCCTGCAGGCGCGGCCCGAGCAGGCCCAGGCGGCCGAGGCGGGCCAGCGGGCGTTCGCCGCACTGCTCGACCGACTGCTGCACTTCGAAAGCGGTTTCATGGACGTGCATATGAATCGAGGCGTCCAGTTCTTCAGCGATCACCCGGATTTTTTCCAGGGTTTCGTCGCCCACGGTGTAGGGTGCATGGGGTCCAAAGGTGATTTTGATTCGCTCGTGATGCTTGAGATCGCCAAATAATTCAACACCCTGACGAATGGCTTCATCCGCCGAGCCGGCGCCTGGAATCGGGAAATCGAGGATCGGAATGGCGATCTGGGCGCGAATGCCGCTGTTATGGACGCGTTCGCTGGCAACCTTCGGGAAGAAATACATGTCGGAGAAACAGGTGATGCCGCCTTTGATCTGCTCGGCAATGGCCAGGTCAGTGCCGTCGCGTACGAAAGCCTCGTCGACCCACTTGGCTTCGGCCGGCCAGATGTGGCTTTCCAGCCAGGTCATCAGCGGCAGATCGTCGGCCAGCCCGCGGAACAGCGTCATTGCCGCATGCCCGTGGGCATTGATCAGGCCGGGGGCGAGCAACATGTCCGGCAATTCGCGGACTTCGGTTGCGTTAAACTTCAAGGCTGCTGCGCGCGGGCCGATAAATACGATGCGACCGTCGCGGATGCCCAAGGCATGCTCTTTAAGGACCACGCCAGCCGGTTCGACGGGTACCAGCCAGGTCGGCAGCAATAACAGGTCGAGCGCAGCGGTGGGGGTCGGCATCGAAAGTCGGTTCCAGTGCTTTTGTAAAGGATGGCGAAGTATACCCGAGCGTCTTCGCGGGGGGATCGCTATAATCGGCGGCTTTTGTTCATGAGTGCGGGGTATGTGGATGCGCGATCGACTGTTGGCTGCGGAGAAGGTGAAGGCCATCGATTGGCGTGATGGCGCCCTGTATCTGCTGGATCAGCGTATTTTGCCATTCGAGGAAACCTGGATCGCCTACACCAGCGCTGCGGGAGTGGCTGAGGCCATTCGCTCGATGGTGGTGCGCGGCGCGCCGGCCATTGGCATCAGCGCGGCGTATGCCATGGTGCTGTCAGCCCGCGCCCGAATTGCCGAGGGCGGTGACTGGCAGGCAGCGTGGGAAGAGGATTACGCGTTACTGGCCGATTCCCGTCCAACAGCGGTTAATCTGTTCTGGGCCTTGAGTCGCATGCGTGACCGCCTGGACCGCCTCAAGGAAGACGCAGACCCTCTGGCTGCGCTGGAAGTCGAAGCCATCGCCATCCATGAAAGTGATCGCGAAGCCAACCTGACCATGGCCCAACTGGGTGTCGATCTGATCCGCAAGCATCAGGGCAACGCCCAGGCGATCCTCACGCACTGCAACACCGGCGCACTGGCCACCGGCGGCTTTGGTACGGCGCTGGGGGTGATTCGCGGGGCTTTCATCGAAGGCATGGTCGAGCGCGTTTACGCCGACGAAACCCGGCCATGGTTGCAAGGTTCGCGATTGACCGCATGGGAATTGGCCAATGAAGGCATTCCCGTGACCCTCAATGCCGATTCCGCCGCTGCGCACATCATGAAAACCAAAGGTGTGACCTGGGTGATCGTCGGCGCCGACCGCATCACCGCCAATGGTGATGTGGCGAACAAGATCGGCACCTACCAACTGGCGGTCAACGCCATGCACCACGGCGTGCGTTTCATGGTGGTGGCGCCGAGTTCGACCATCGACATGAACCTGGCCAGTGGTGACGAGATCCCCATCGAAGAGCGCGACGGCCGCGAGTTGCTGGAAGTCGGCGGCAAGCGGGTCGGGGCGGATGTCGATGCGTTCAACCCGGTGTTCGATGTGACGCCTGCGGATTTGATCGACGCGATCGTTACTGAAAAAGGCATCGTCGAACGGCCTGATACCGCGAAAATGGCGCAGTTGATGTGCCGTAAGCGGTTGCATTAAAGGTATCCGGCGCCTGATAAATCGCCTTCGCGGGCAAGCCCGCTCCCACAGGAATCTGTGTCGAACCGAAAATCACTAGGCAGGCAGCGATCCCTGTGGGAGCGGGCTTGCCCGCGATTAGGCCCTGAAAATCAATGAAGCAAGCCGAATCTGCCCTGAATTCTCCATTCAACACGGCTCTAAGCCCCTCTCGTCCCCTTCAAGCCTGTCACCGGTCAACTAACTATGCTCCATGCGCATCTGGGGGATAGGTGCGTGGCGGCTCTTGTGATAACATCCGGCGGTTTCCAGGGTAGCCTGATGTGGCTGCCTTTACTGCGCAGATCCATGGCATAACTCGTTGATTTGTCGTAAGTCGGTGCATGGCACTCAGTCTGCATCGGCGAGCTTCGTTCGTCCCATATGGATGTGACGAAGTTTCACCAGAAAAAGGAATCAGGCTTCTCATGGGCGAACTGGCCAAAGAAATCCTCCCGGTCAATATCGAAGACGAGCTGAAGCAGTCCTACCTCGACTACGCAATGAGCGTGATTGTCGGGCGGGCACTGCCGGATGCGCGCGATGGCTTGAAGCCCGTGCACCGGCGTGTGCTGTTCGCGATGAGCGAGCTGGGCAACGACTTCAACAAGCCGTACAAGAAATCTGCCCGTGTTGTCGGTGACGTGATCGGTAAGTATCACCCTCACGGTGATACCGCGGTGTACGACACCATCGTTCGGATGGCGCAGCCATTCTCGCTGCGTTACCTGTTGGTAGACGGTCAGGGCAACTTCGGTTCGGTGGACGGCGACAACGCCGCGGCCATGCGATACACCGAAGTGCGCATGACCAAGCTGGCGCACGAGCTGCTGGCTGACCTGCACAAAGAAACCGTGGACTGGGTGCCGAACTATGACGGCACCGAAATGATCCCGGCGGTCATGCCGACCCGTATTCCCAACCTGCTGGTCAACGGTTCCAGCGGTATCGCCGTGGGCATGGCGACCAACATTCCGCCGCACAACCTCGGTGAAGTCATCGACGGTTGCCTGGCACTCATCGACAACCCGGAACTGACCGTCGATGAATTGATGCAATACATCCCCGGTCCGGACTTCCCGACCGCCGCGATCATCAACGGTCGCGCCGGCATCATCGAAGCCTACCGCACCGGTCGCGGACGCATTTACATGCGTGCCCGCTCGATGATCGAAGACATCGACAAGGTCGGTGGTCGTCAGCAGATCGTCATCACCGAACTTCCTTACCAGCTGAACAAGGCCCGTCTGATCGAGAAGATCGCCGAGCTGGTAAAAGAGAAGAAGCTCGAGGGCATCACCGAGCTGCGCGACGAGTCCGACAAGGACGGTATGCGCGTCGTGATCGAATTGCGTCGCGGTGAAGTGCCTGAGGTGATCCTCAACAACCTCTACGCCCAGACCCAGCTGCAAGCGGTGTTCGGTATCAACATCGTCGCGCTGATCGACGGCCGTCCGCGGATCCTGAACCTCAAGGACCTGCTGGAAGCGTTCGTTCGTCACCGTCGCGAAGTGGTTACCCGCCGTACCGTGTTCGAACTGCGTAAGGCGCGCGAACGTGGTCATATTCTGGAAGGTCAAGCGGTTGCCCTGTCGAACATCGACCCGGTCATCGCCCTGATCAAGGCTTCCCCAACACCGTCGGAAGCCAAGGAAGCGCTGATCAGCACGGCCTGGGAATCTTCCGCCGTGGTCGCGATGGTTGAACGTGCCGGTGCCGATTCTTGCCGTCCAGAGACCCTGGACCCGCAATACGGTCTGCGTGAAGGCAAGTACTTCCTGTCGCCAGAGCAGGCGCAAGCCATTCTGGAACTGCGCCTGCACCGTCTGACCGGTCTGGAACACGAAAAGCTGCTGGCCGAATATCAAGAGATCCTCAACCAGATCGGCGAGCTGATCCGCATCCTCAGCAGCGCCACGCGCCTGATGGAAGTGATCCGCGAAGAGCTGGAAGTGATCCGCGCCGAGTACGGCGATGTGCGTCGCACCGAGATTCTCGATGCCCGTCTCGACCTGACCCTGGGCGACATGATCCCGGAAGAAGAGCGCGTCGTGACCATCTCCCACGGTGGCTACGCCAAGACCCAGCCTTTGGCTGCGTACCAGGCTCAGCGTCGTGGCGGTAAAGGCAAATCGGCTACCGGCGTCAAGGATGAGGACTACATCGCTCACCTGCTGGTCGCCAACAGCCACACCACGCTGCTGCTGTTCTCCAGCAAAGGTAAAGTGTACTGGCTGAAAACCTACGAAATTCCGGAAGCGTCCCGTGCTGCCCGTGGTCGTCCGCTGGTCAACCTGCTGCCGCTGGACAGTGATGAATACATCACCACCATGCTGCCGGTCGAGGAATACACCGAAGGTCACTTCATCTTCATGGCCACTGCTAAAGGCACCGTGAAGAAGACCCCGCTGGAATCCTTCAGCCGTCAACGCAGCGTTGGCCTGATCGCGCTGGAGCTGGACGAAGGTGACGTACTGATCTCTGCCGCCATTACCGATGGCGAGCGCGAAGTCATGCTGTTCTCCGACGGCGGCAAGGTCACTCGCTTCAAGGAAACCGACGTTCGCGCCATGGGCCGTACCGCTCGCGGTGTCCGCGGTATGCGTCTGCCGGAAGGCCAGAAGCTGATTTCCATGCTGATCCCGGAAGAAGGCAGCCAGATCCTCACCGCTTCGGCGCGTGGTTTCGGCAAGCGCACCGCGATCACCGAGTTCCCTGAGTACAAGCGTGGCGGTCAGGGCGTTATCGCCATGGTCAGCAACGACCGTAACGGCCGTCTGGTCGGCGCGGTCCAGGTGCTTGACGGCGAGGAAATCATGCTGATTTCCGACCAGGGTACTTTGGTTCGTACCCGTGTCGACGAAGTGTCCAGCCTGGGTCGTAACACCCAGGGCGTGACCCTGATCAAGCTGGCCAGCGATGAAACACTGGTGGGCCTGGAGCGGGTTCAGGAGCCGTCGGAAGTCGAAGGCGAGGAGCTGGAAGGCGAAGGTCTTGAAGGTGAAGAGGGTGCAGTGTTCGACGGTGAGGTCGTGATCGACGACGTTGCCGAAGACCAGCAACTCGACGCCGCCGCTGACGAAGAGCCGCAAGAGTAAGCGGGCAAGCAGGGGGCGGATGAAGATTCGCCCCCTTGTTGTTTGTCCCGGTTGAAAATATCGACACCCACGAAGATCCTGTGTGGAAGGGCTTTTGTGGGAGCCGGGCTTGCCCGCGATGCAGGCGCTGCGGTGTTTCTTGCACACCGCGGTGATGCAATCGCAGGCAAGCCAGCTCCCACAAAAGCTTGCTCCAGCAAGGGGTTGTGTTGACTGATATCGTGATTTTTATTGCGTGATACCACCAAATCAGAGCGAGATTGGATGTGAGCAAGAGAGCCTATAACTTCTGTGCCGGTCCTGCGGCGCTTCCCGAAGCTGTCCTGAAGCGCGCCCAGGCTGAACTTCTTGATTGGCACGGCAAGGGTCTGTCGGTCATGGAAATGAGCCATCGCAGTGATGAGTTCGTGTCCATTGCCACCAAGGCCGAGCAGGATCTGCGTGATCTGCTGAATATCCCCTCGAACTATAAAGTGCTGTTTCTGCAAGGTGGCGCGAGCCAGCAATTTGCTCAGATTCCTCTGAACCTGTTGCCGGAAAGCGGCACCGCCGACTATATCGACACCGGTATCTGGTCGCAGAAAGCTATCGAAGAAGCCTCGCGCTACGGCCACGTCAATGTTGCCGCCACCGCCAAGCCTTACGACTATTTCGCTATTCCCGGTCAGAACGAATGGAGCCTGTCGAAAGATGCGGCCTACGTTCACTACGCACCGAACGAAACCATTGGCGGCCTGGAATTCCAGTGGATCCCGGAAACCGGTGATGTACCGCTGGTTGCCGACATGTCCTCGGACATTCTCTCGCGTCCGGTGGATGTCTCGCGCTTCGGCATGATCTACGCCGGCGCCCAGAAAAACATCGGCCCGAGCGGCATCGTCGTGAACATCGTTCGCGAAGACCTGCTGGGTCACGCCCGTTCCATTTGCCCGACCATGCTCAACTACAAGGTCGCGGCCGATAACGGTTCGATGTACAACACCCCGCCAACCCTGGCCTGGTACTTGTCCGGTCTGGTGTTCGAGTGGCTGAAAGAGCAGGGTGGTGTTGAAGCCATCGGCAAGCTCAATGAAGTGAAGCAGCGCACGCTGTATGACTTCATCGACGCCAGCGGCATGTACAGCAACCCGATCAACAAGTCGGACCGCTCGTGGATGAACGTGCCGTTCCGTCTGGCCGACGATCGTCTCGACAAGCCGTTCCTGGCCGGTGCCGACGAGCGCGGCCTGCTGAACCTCAAGGGCCACCGTTCCGTGGGCGGCATGCGTGCCTCCATCTATAACGCCGTCGATATCGTTGCGGTCAACGCGCTGGTTTCGTACATGGCAGAGTTCGAGAAGGAACACGGTTAATGTCTGAGCAAGAACTCAAGGCACTGCGCCTGCGCATTGATGCTCTGGACGAAAAAGTCCTGGAGCTGATCAGTGAGCGCGCACGCTGCGCCCAAGAAGTTGCGCGAGTAAAGATGGCCTCGCTGGCCGAAGGCGAAGTGCCGGTGTTCTATCGTCCCGAGCGTGAAGCTCAGGTGCTCAAGCGTGTGATGGAGCGTAACCAGGGGCCGCTGGGCAACGAAGAAATGGCGCGGCTGTTCCGCGAAATCATGTCCTCGTGCCTGGCCCTCGAGCAGCCGCTGAAAGTGGCGTACCTCGGCCCTGAAGGCACCTTCACTCAGGCTGCGGCCATGAAGCACTTCGGCCACGCGGTGATCAGCAAGCCGATGGCGGCGATCGACGAAGTGTTCCGTGAAGTGGCAGCCGGTGCGGTGAACTTTGGCGTGGTTCCGGTGGAAAACTCCACCGAAGGCGCGGTCAACCACACCCTCGACAGCTTCCTCGAACACGACATGGTGATCTGTGGCGAAGTCGAGCTGCGTATTCACCATCACCTGTTGGTGGGTGAAAACACCAAGACCGACAGCATCAGCCGCATCTATTCCCACGCCCAGTCCCTGGCCCAGTGCCGCAAGTGGCTGGACGCCCATTACCCGAATGTCGAGCGCGTGGCGGTTTCGAGCAACGCCGAAGCGGCCAAGCGGGTCAAGGGTGAGTGGAACTCGGCGGCGATTGCCGGCGACATGGCCGCCGGTCTGTACGGGTTGACTCGTCTGGCCGAAAAAATCGAGGATCGTCCGGACAACTCCACGCGATTCCTGATGATCGGCAGCCAGGAAGTGCCGCCGACCGGCGACGACAAGACCTCGATCATCGTCTCCATGAGCAACAAACCCGGCGCGCTCCACGAGCTGCTGGTGCCGTTCCACGACAATGGAATCGACCTGACGCGCATCGAGACCCGTCCGTCGCGCAGCGGTAAATGGACCTACGTGTTCTTCATCGACTTCGTCGGCCACCATCGCGATCCGCTGATCAAAGGTGTGCTGGAAAAGATCAGTCAGGAAGCAGTAGCACTCAAAGTGCTGGGTTCCTACCCGAAAGCAGTTCTCTAAGGGCGGTAGCAAATGAGTGGCAACTTCCTCGCTCTGGCACAGCCGGGCGTGCAACAACTTTCGCCTTACGTTCCGGGCAAGCCCGTGGACGAACTGGCCCGCGAGCTGAACCTCGATCCGGCCAATATCGTCAAACTGGCGAGCAACGAAAACCCGTTGGGCGCCAGTCCGAAGGCACTGGCAGCCATTCGCGAGGCGCTGACCGAACTGACCCGCTATCCGGACGGTAACGGTTTTGCGCTCAAGACCCTGCTGGCCGATCAATGCCGAGTCGAGCTGAACCAGGTAACGCTGGGCAACGGCTCCAACGACATTCTGGAGCTGGTGGCGCGTGCCTATCTGGCGCCGGGCCTGAACGCGGTGTTCAGTGCGCATGCGTTTGCGGTCTATCCGATCGTTACCCAGGCCGTCGGTGCCCAGGCAAAAGTGATCCCGGCCAAAGACTGGGGCCATGATCTGTCGGCCATGCTCGCCGCGATCGATGCCGATACTCGCGTGGTGTTCATTGCCAACCCGAACAACCCGACCGGGACCTGGTTCGACGCCCAAGCGCTGGACGATTTCCTGCAGGACGTGCCGGCCCATGTGCTGGTGGTGCTGGACGAGGCCTACATCGAGTACGCCGAAGGCAGCGACTTGCCCGATGGCCTGGACTATCTGGCGGCCTACCCGAACCTGCTGGTCTCGCGCACCTTCTCCAAGGCCTATGGTCTGGCGTCGCTGCGGGTTGGCTATGGTTTGTCCTCGGCCATCGTCGCCGATGTGCTGAATCGCGTGCGTCAGCCGTTCAACGTCAACAGCCTCGCACTGGCGGCCGCTTGTGCGGCGCTGCAAGACGTCGAGTACCTGGCCGAAAGCCGTCGCCTGAACGAGTCCGGCATGCAGCAGTTGCAAGCGGGTTTCCGCGAGCTGGGGTTGAGCTGGATTCCATCCAAAGGCAACTTCATCTGTGTCGATCTGGGTCGCGTTGCGGCTCCAGTGTTCGAGGGGTTGCTGCGTGAAGGCGTGATCGTGCGTCCGGTGGCCAACTACGGCATGCCGAACCACCTGCGTATCACCATCGGTTTGCCGGCAGAAAACAGCCGTTTCCTCGAGGCGCTGACCAAGGTTATGGCTCGTGGTTGATGTCACTGCACTGCAATCTGCTCAGCCTATGATCGGTCGCCTGGTGGTGGTCGGCCTGGGGTTGATCGGCGGTTCGTTTGCCAAAGGCTTGCGTGAAAGCGGCCTGTGCCGCGAAGTGGTCGGGGTCGATCTCGATCCGCAGTCGCGCAAGCTGGCAGTCGAGTTGGGCGTGGTGGATCGCTGCGAAGAAGACTTGGCAGCGGCTTGCCAGGGCGCTGACGTTATTCAACTGGCGGTACCAATCCTGGCCATGGAGAAATTGCTCGCGCTGTTGGCGGGCATGAACCTGGGGCAAGCGATTCTGACCGATGTCGGCAGTGCCAAGGGCAACGTCGTGCGTGCGGCGACCGAAGCGTTTGGCGGCATGCCGGCGCGTTTCGTGCCGGGGCATCCGATTGCCGGTTCCGAGCAGAGCGGGGTGGAAGCCTCCAATGCCGACCTGTTCCGTCGCCATAAAGTGATTCTGACGCCGCTGGATCAGACCGACCCGGCCGCCCTGGCGGTGGTCGACCGGTTGTGGCGCGAACTGGGTGCCGATGTCGAGCACATGCAGGTCGAGCGTCACGACGAAGTGTTGGCGGCGACCAGCCATTTGCCGCACTTGCTGGCGTTCGGTTTGGTCGATTCGTTGGCCAAACGCAATGAAAATCTTGAGATCTTCCGTTACGCTGCGGGCGGTTTCCGCGATTTCACAAGAATCGCCGGTAGCGACCCGGTCATGTGGCACGACATCTTCCTCGCCAACCGCGAAGCTGTCCTGCGCACACTCGATACATTTCGCAGCGATCTCGACGCCTTGCGCGACGCGGTCGATGCAGGGGATGGGCACCAATTATTGGGCGTGTTCACGCGCGCCCGGGTTGCCCGCGAGCATTTCAGTAAAATCCTGGCCCGCCGGGCCTATGTGGACGCTATGAATTCCAACGATCTGATTTTCCTGGCACAACCTGGTGGCCGCCTGACTGGGCGGATTCGTGTACCGGGCGACAAATCGATTTCCCACCGTTCGATCATGCTCGGTTCCCTGGCCGAAGGCGTCACCGAAGTGGAAGGTTTCCTCGAGGGCGAAGACGCCTTGGCGACCCTGCAAGCTTTTCGCGACATGGGTGTCGTCATCGAAGGTCCGCACCACGGTCGTGTGACCATCCACGGCGTCGGCCTGCATGGCCTGAAGCCTGCGCCGGGCCCGATCTATCTGGGCAACTCCGGCACTTCGATGCGTCTGCTGTCTGGCCTTTTGGCTGCGCAGAACTTCGACAGTACGCTGACCGGCGACGCTTCGCTGTCCAAGCGTCCGATGAATCGCGTGGCCAATCCGCTGCGTGAAATGGGCGCCGTGATCGAGACCGCTGCTGAAGGTCGTCCACCGATGACCATTCGTGGTGGCAACAAGCTCAAGGGCCTGACTTACACCATGCCAATGGCCAGCGCCCAGGTTAAATCCTGCCTGTTGCTGGCGGGTCTGTATGCCGAAGGCAAGACCACCGTCACCGAGCCGGCACCGACTCGCGATCACACCGAGCGCATGCTGCGCGGCTTCGGCTATCCGGTGACCGTCAACGGCGCGACTGCCTCGGTCGAGTCCGGCCACAAGTTGACCGCGACCCACATTGAAGTGCCGGGCGATATCTCGTCGTCGGCGTTCTTCCTCGTGGCGGCGTCGATTGCCGAAGGTTCGGAGCTGGTGCTTGAGCACGTCGGCATCAACCCGACCCGTACCGGCGTGATCGACATCCTGCGCCTGATGGGCGCTGACATCACCCTGGAAAACCAGCGTGAAGTGGGCGGCGAACCGGTAGCGGATCTGCGCGTGCGGGCAGCTAAACTCAAAGGTATCGAGATCCCTGAAGCGCTGGTTCCACTGGCTATCGACGAGTTCCCGGTGCTGTTCGTGGCCGCTGCATGTGCCGAAGGGCGCACCGTGCTGCGCGGCGCCGAAGAGCTGCGCGTGAAGGAGTCGGACCGGATCCAGGTGATGGCGGACGGTCTGCTGGCGCTGGGCGTCAAGTGTGAGCCAACCCCGGACGGCATCATTATCGACGGCGGCCAGATCGGCGGCGGCGAAGTGCACGGTCACGGCGATCACCGAATTGCCATGGCCTTCAGCGTGGCTTCGCTGCGCGCCACTGCACCGATTCGCATCCATGATTGCGCCAACGTCGCGACCTCGTTCCCGAACTTCCTTGCGCTGTGCGCGCAGGTCGGTATCCGTGTTGCACAAGAGGCTCAGTCGTGAAAATCATCGCACCGGTCATCACCATTGATGGGCCAAGCGGCTCTGGCAAGGGCACAGTCGCCGGGATGCTGGCCAAGCGCCTGGGCTGGAACTTGCTGGATTCCGGTGCGCTGTACCGATTGCTGGCGTTCGCGGCGTATAACCATGGCGTCGATCTGACGAATGAAGAGCTGCTCAAAAAACTGGCCGCTCATCTGGATGTGCAATTCATCGCGGCGACCGACGGTCAGCTGCAGCGCATCATTCTGGAAGGCGACGAAGTCAGCGATGTCATTCGCACCGAAAGTATCGGCTCGGGCGCCTCGCAGGTCGCTGCGCTGCCCGCCGTGCGTGAGGCGCTGCTTCAGCGCCAGCGGGCCTTTCAGGAATTACCGGGTCTGGTGGCCGATGGTCGCGACATGGGCACGGTGGTATTTCCCGACGCACCGTTGAAGATTTTCCTGACCGCCAGTGCCGAGGAGCGTGCGCGCCGTCGATACTTGCAGTTGAAGGGCAAAGTCGATGGTGTTAGTCTGTCGAGTCTGCTAGATGAGATACGTGCGCGCGATGAGCGCGACACCCAGCGAGCGGTAGCCCCGCTCAAACCGGCGGCTGACGCCATCCAGCTGGATTCCACGGAATTATCCATCGATCAGGTGCTGGAACGCATCATGAGCGAAATCGCCATTCGCGATATCGCCGGGTGACCAAGAAGCTTCGCAGGGGACCAGTCATAGTCCTGCGGCGCTTCTTTAAAATGAAACTAACCCACATCGTCTGGGATGTGGAGATGGGCGTATTCTTCGCCCTCATCAACAGGAATTAAAATGAGCGAAAGCTTTGCGGAACTCTTTGAAGAAAGCCTAAAAACCCTGAACCTTCAGGCAGGCTCCATCATCACCGGTGTTATCGTTGATATCGATTACCAGGCTCGCTGGGTAACCGTTCACGCTGGCCTGAAGTCTGAAGCACTCATCCCGCTTGAGCAGTTCTACAACGACGCTGGCGAACTGAACATCAACGTCGGTGACGAAGTTCACGTTGCGCTGGACTCGGTTGAAGACGGCTTCGGTGAAACCAAGCTGTCCCGTGAAAAAGCCAAGCGCGCTGAATGCTGGATTGTTCTGGAAGCAGCCTTCGCAGCCGAAGAAGTGGTCAAGGGCGTTATCAACGGTAAGGTTAAAGGCGGCTTCACTGTCGACGTTAACGGCATCCGTGCGTTCCTGCCAGGTTCTCTGGTTGACGTCCGTCCAGTGCGCGACACCACGCACCTGGAAGGCAAAGAGCTGGAATTCAAGGTCATCAAACTCGACCAGAAACGCAACAACGTTGTCGTTTCCCGTCGCAGCGTCCTCGAAGCCGAGAACTCCGCCGAGCGTGAAGCTCTGCTGGAATCCCTGCAGGAAGGCCAGCAAGTCAAAGGTATCGTCAAGAACCTCACAGATTACGGCGCATTCGTCGATCTGGGTGGCGTCGATGGCCTGCTGCACATTACCGACATGGCTTGGAAGCGTATCAAGCATCCTTCCGAAATCGTCAACGTTGGCGACGAGATCGATGTCAAGGTTCTGAAGTACGATCGCGAACGCAATCGTGTTTCCCTGGGCCTCAAGCAACTGGGCGAAGATCCATGGGTTGCTATCAAAGCCCGTTACCCAGAAAGCACTCGCGTTACCGCTCGTGTAACCAACCTGACCGACTACGGCTGCTTCGCTGAGCTGGAAGAAGGCGTTGAAGGCCTGGTACACGTTTCCGAAATGGACTGGACCAACAAGAACATCCACCCTTCGAAAGTCGTACAAGTCGGCGACGAAGTGGAAGTTATGGTTCTGGACATCGACGAAGAGCGTCGTCGTATCTCCCTCGGCATCAAGCAGTGCAAATCTAACCCATGGGAAGATTTCTCTGGCCAGTTCAACAAGGGCGATAAAATCTCCGGCACCATCAAGTCGATCACCGATTTCGGTATCTTCATTGGTCTGGACGGCGGCATCGACGGTCTGGTTCACCTGTCCGACATCTCCTGGAACGAAGTGGGCGAAGAAGCCGTTCGCCGCTTCAAGAAGGGCGACGAGCTGGACACCGTTATCCTGTCGGTTGACCCAGAGCGCGAGCGCATCTCCCTGGGTATCAAGCAACTGGAAAGCGATCCGTTCTCCGAGTACGTTCAAGAGAACGACAAAGGCGCCATCGTTAAAGGCATCGTGAAAGAAGTTGACGCTAAAGGCGCCATCATCACTCTGGCCGACGATATCGAAGCGACTCTGAAAGCCTCCGAAATCAGCCGTGACCGCGTTGAAGACGCGCGCAACGTTCTGAAAGAAGGCGAAGAAGTAGAAGCCAAGATCATCAGCGTTGACCGCAAGAGCCGCGTAATCCAGCTCTCGATCAAGTCGAAAGACGTTGAAGACGAGAAAGAAGCCATCCAAAGCTTGAAAGACAAGCCTTCGGATAGCATCGCTGCTGGTCCTACCACTCTGGGCGACCTGTTGCGTGCACAAATGGAAAAACAGAACTGAGTTCTGTCAGACCATAGAAAAAGGGCGACTTCGGTCGCCCTTTTTTGTGTCTACGATTTGGTGAATCCAAGCGTGCTGATGCCGCCTTATTTCTTTCGTGAAACCAATGATCTACATAAACTGTCTGTAACTTCATACAGGTCAATCGTCTATTCAAGGCTAGGCTTAGTCTGAAGTGAACGACCGCCGTGCAATGCGCCCGGCATAAGGAAGTGAATGAACAAGCTCATTGTCGTGATAGCAGTACTGACATTGGCAGGTTGTACCACCAGCGCCAAGACTCATGCGGTACGCGGAGTCAGTGGTATAGAGATCGATTGTTCAGGATTGGGCTCCGGATGGGAGAGGTGTCACAAGAGAGCCGCCAGGGAGTGCAAGGGTGCAGGTTATAAAGTTGTTGTAAGGTCCGATGACGCGAAGGAGGAAGATGAATTCCCTTTTGGCTTCAATCCCGCGGGTTATCTGACGCGCACCATGCTGGTTATCTGTAGGTGAATGCCGGGTTTGAGCAATGTTCCGATGTTCTGAAATCGGGCACCTCATTGCAAGGAAAGATATGTCAAAACTCGGGCTGTTCAAATTTCTCCGGGCATGCTAAAACCTTTGAAGCGCTTTTCCTAGCTGCTTGAAAAAGAAGGGAAAAATATGACGAAGTCGGAGTTGATCGAACGAATTGTCACCCATCAAGGGCTGCTCTCATCCAAGGATGTGGAGCTGGCCATCAAGACCATGCTTGAGCAAATGTCCCAATGTCTGGCCACCGGTGATCGAATCGAGATCCGTGGTTTTGGCAGCTTCTCCCTGCACTATCGCGCGCCGCGCGTAGGCCGCAATCCGAAAACCGGTCAGTCCGTCAGCCTCGACGGCAAGTTCGTTCCGCATTTCAAGCCAGGCAAAGAACTGCGCGATCGCGTGAACGAAGAAGAGGAGGAGGGGCTTTGACAGCTGCTGCACTTCAAGGAACCGCTGATGCGTAACCTCAAGCGCGTACTTCTCGCTGTATTTGTCCTATTGCTCGTTCTGGCGATCCTGGCGTTCGTTCTTGAGAACCAGCAAAGCGTGTCACTGTTATTCCTGGGCTGGGCAGGTCCACAATTGCCTGTGTCGCTGATCATGGTGATTGCGCTGCTGATTGGCATGGTGATCGGGCCGATTCTCGGCTGGTTTCTGGGACGTACGTCCAGAGCCTCACGCAAGCGCCTTGTCTGACGGCGACAAACCCGTTGTACGCGTCTAATTTGCGTCGCAGCTTGTCCATATCCATTAGTAAAACCTTCATTAAGCTGTAAAATGCTGCGCTTGATCGATAAGGCATTCCCGAATCGGTTCAGACTGACTCTGTCAGAAGCCTCAGCTGACTTGATGGCTTTTGCATTCATGGATTAGACAGTGCGCGATTGGCGGCCCTGTCAGCAACTTAAGGGTATGGTTTCGCGTGAAAATTCTAGTTACCGGCGGCGCCGGGTTTATCGGCTCGGCAGTCATTCGTCATATCATCTCCAACACTAACGACTCTGTCGTTAACGTCGATAAACTGACTTATGCCGGTAATCTTGAGTCGCTGGCCGAAGTCAGCCAGAACTCGCGTTACGTGTTCGAGCGCGTCGACATCTGCGACCGTGATCAAGTAGACCGTGTCCTGCGTGAACACCAACCAGATGCCATCATGCACCTGGCCGCAGAGTCCCACGTTGACCGCTCGATCTCCGGTCCGTCTGAATTCATCCAGACCAACATCATTGGCACCTACACCTTGCTGGAAGCTGCACGCCATTATTGGGCGGCACTGGATGATGCGCGTAAAGCCAACTTCCGCTTCCATCATATTTCCACCGACGAAGTCTACGGAGACCTCGAAGGTCCGGAAGACCTCTTCACCGAAACCACGCCGTATCAGCCAAGCTCGCCGTACTCGGCCAGCAAGGCCAGTTCCGATCACCTGGTTCGCGCCTGGAGCCGCACCTACGGTCTGCCGACTCTGGTGACCAACTGCTCGAACAACTACGGTCCTTGCCACTTCCCTGAGAAGTTGATCCCGCTGATCATTCTTAATGCACTGGAAGGCAAGCCGCTGCCGGTCTACGGCAAAGGTAACCAGGTCCGTGACTGGCTCTATGTCGAAGACCACGCCCGCGCGCTTTACAAAGTCGTGACCGAAGGCGTAATCGGCGAGACCTACAACATCGGCGGCCATAACGAGAAGCAAAACATCGAAGTGGTGCATACCCTGTGCGCACTGCTCGACGAACTGCGTCCAGACTCTGCTCATCGTCCACATGCCAGCCTGATCACCTACGTCCAGGATCGCCCGGGCCACGACCAGCGCTACGCGATCGATGCCAGCAAAATCCAGCGCGAGCTGGGTTGGGCGCCGGAAGAGACCTTTGACACCGGTATTCGCAAGACCGTCGAGTGGTACCTCAACAACACTGAGTGGGTGGCTCACGTGAAGAGCGGCAGCTACCAACAGTGGATTGACCAGAACTACGCGGATCGTTCGGACAAGGCATGAAAATCCTCCTGTTGGGAAAAAACGGCCAGGTCGGCTGGGAGTTGCAACGCTCCCTTGCACCGCTTGGTGAGTTGATCGCCTTGGACCGTCACTCGGTCGATGGTTTGAACGGCGACCTGTCCGACCTCGACGCACTGCGTGCGACGATCCGTCAGGTTAAGCCCGACGTCATCGTCAACGCTGCGGCCTACACCGCTGTCGATAAAGCTGAATCCGAGACAGAGCTGGCCGACCGCGTAAACGGTCAGGCGAGTCAGGTCATGGCTGAAGAGGCTGCATCCCTGGGCGCCTGGCTGATTCACTATTCGACCGACTATGTGTTCAGTGGTGAAGGCCTGAAGCCATGGCAAGAGACAGATGCCGTCGCCCCGGTGAATCACTACGGCACCAGCAAACTGGCCGGCGAACAAGCGATTACTGCTTCGGGCTGCAAGCACCTGATCTTCCGCACCAGTTGGGTCTATGGCGCGCGCGGCAACAACTTTGCCAAGACCATGCTGCGTCTGGCCAAGGACCGCGAAACCCTGAGCGTCATCGCCGACCAGATCGGTGCCCCGACCGGTGCAGATTTGATTGCCGACGTGACGGCGTTGGCCATTCAACAAGTCTTGCAGCGCCCTGAACTGGCGGGCCTGTATCACCTGGCGGCCGCCGGCGAAGTGTCCTGGCACGGCTATGCCAGCCATGTGATCGGTTTTGCCAAAGCCAACGGCGAAGAACTCGCCGTCACGGTGATCAATCCGATAGATACGACCGCCTACCCAACACCGGCGCGCCGCCCTCTGAACTCACGGTTGAACACTCAGAAGCTGCGCGACAATTTTTCTCTACACTTGCCGGATTGGCAAAGTGGTGTCACCCGAATGCTGATGGAAGTCCTGAATAAATGACCACGACAAATCGTAAAGGCATCATCCTCGCTGGCGGCTCGGGCACTCGTCTGCACCCGTTGACCCTCGGCGTGTCCAAGCAGATGCTGCCGATCTACGACAAGCCGATGATCTTCTATCCGCTGTCGGTGCTGATGCTCGCCGGTATGCGCGAAATCCTGATTATCTCCACCCCTGAAGACCTGCCAAGTTTCCAAAAATTGCTGGGTGACGGCAGTCTGTACGGCATCAAGCTGACCTACGCCGAGCAACCTAGCCCGGACGGCCTGGCACAAGCCTTCATCATTGGCGAAGAATTCATCGGCAAAGACCCTTGCTGTCTGATCCTGGGCGACAACATCTTCTACGGTCAGCACTTCTCGGAAAACCTGCGTTCCGCCACTACTCAAGAGCACGGTGCGACTGTATTTGGTTATCACGTATCCGATCCGGAGCGTTTCGGGGTCGTCGAGTTCGACGCTGCCGGCCGTGCCTTGAGCATCGAAGAGAAGCCGCTGAAGCCAAAATCCAGCTACGCGGTGACTGGCCTGTACTTCTACGACAACCAAGTCGTCGAGATCGCCAAGAATATCAAGCCATCCCCACGTGGTGAGCTGGAAATCACTGATGTTAACCGTGCATACCTCGAGCAGAAGACCCTCAACGTCGAAATGCTCGGTCGTGGTTTTGCCTGGCTGGATACCGGTACCCATGATTCGCTGCTGGAAGCCAGTCACTTCGTGCATACCATCGAGCAGCGTCAGGGGCTGAAAGTGGCTTGCCTGGAAGAGATCGCTTATCACAATGGCTGGATCACTGCCGAGCAGTTGGGTACTCAGGCCGATGCCCTGAAGAAAACGGGCTACGGTCAGTACCTGCAGAAACTCCTGGACTCGCCTTCCCACTGATTCGAAGGCTCAATCCTTTCGAACAGTAGCGTTTAATCAGTCCAGGCAGGAATGGCATGCCAGTAAAACATCCCAAGGTTGCGGTTTTGCTGGCTGCCTACAATGGCATGCAGTGGATCGAGGAGCAGTTGGCCTCGATCCTCGACCAGTCAGCTGTCGACCTAACCGTTTATATCAGTATCGACCCCTCCACTGATGGTACCGAGGCGTGGTGCGCGGTTTATGCTGCCCAGCACCCAAGCGTAATTGTATTACCTGCTGCTGGCGCCTTCGGAGGGGCTTCGCGCAACTTTTTCAGGTTGATCCGTGATGTTGATCTTGATAAATACGACTTTGTCGCCTTTGCCGATCAGGATGATGTATGGCACTTGGATAAGCTTCAGCGCGCGACCCATGCGATTCAGTCCCGTGAAATAGATGCCTATTCCAGTAACGTCACCGCTTTTTGGCCGAACGGCAGGACGCAGTTGCTGGACAAGGCTCAGCCTCAGGTTGCCTGGGACTTCCTGTTTGAAGCGGCTGGGCCAGGGTGCACGTATGTGATGAGTCAGAAGATGGTGGCGACTTTGAAGGCGTCCATGTTGAATAATTGGGCTGACCTGCAAGGTGTCAGCTTGCATGACTGGTATTGCTACGCCTTTGCGCGTAGCCACGGCTTCAAGTGGTTTATCGACCCGCAGCCATCCATGCAGTATCGCCAGCACGAGCGAAATCAGGTTGGGGCCAATACTGGCCTCAATCCGTTGATCGCGCGTTACAAGACGATTCATGACGGTTGGTGGTTCTCCCAGGTCCGGCTAATTGCATGTCAGGTGGGGCGAAGTACTGATCCTTTCGTTCAGGGCTGGTTACGTCTAGGGCGCGCGCAGTTATTGAGGCTCTCTTTAAGTGCCTGGAAATGTCGTCGGCGTGCGCGGGATAAGGTTTTCTTTTTTTTGATTTGTTGGGCCACTGCATTGATCGGAAGTAAATCCAGATGAAAGGTCCGCAGGTTTTAGTGACGGGCGCGACCGGATTTGTCGGCGAGGCTGTGGTCTTCAGGTTGTTGCTCGACAAGAAATTCACCCCCGTCGCCGCGGTTCGCGCAAGCACGCGTTTGAGCGGTTTGTGCCGAGTCGTCCCCTTCGATCTTGATCTGCCAATAGGCAAGTCGATGCTGGAAGGCGTCGCCGTTGTCATTCATTGTGCGGCCAGGGTGCACGTCATGAACGAAACGGCTGCGGACAGCCTCGCGGCGTTTCGTAAAGCCAATGTCGAGGGCACCGTTCGGCTTGCCAGGCGTGCAGCAGAGTCCGGCGTGAAGCGTTTTATTTTTATCAGCTCGATCAAAGTGAATGGCGAAAGCACAGTTCGCGATATGCCGTTCAAGGCTACGGATACGCCCGCGCCAGTTGATCCTTATGGGGTGTCCAAGCGCGAGGCAGAGGCTGCGTTGATGCAAATCAGCCTGGAAACCGGAATGGAGGTCGTTGTCATCCGTCCGCCCCTCGTTTACGGGCCGGGTGTCAAAGCCAACTTCCTCAGCATGATGCGTTGGCTGGATCGCGGCGTGCCTTTGCCATTGGGCGCTATTAATAATCAGCGCAGTCTGGTCGCACTCGGAAATCTCACGGACCTGGTGGTGACCTGCATTGACAACCCTGCTGCCGTCGGTCAGGTCTTTCTGGTTAGCGATGGCGAAGATCTGTCCACGACCCAATTGCTGCACCGTATGGCATTTGCATTGGGCAAGGTCGCGAGACTGCTGCCAGTGCCTTCGGGGTTGTTGAGAGTGACCGCCTCGATGGTGGGCAAGTCAGGGGTTGCCGAGCGGCTGTGTGGTTCTTTGCAGGTGGATATCCAGCCCACACGCGAGTTGCTTGGATGGCGTCCGCCTATCAGTACAGAAAAGGCTTTGCGTCAGGCTGCCGCCCATTATCGGGATAAAGAGACAAGATGATTTTTGCGTTATTGGTGGTGGTGTTTGCTATTTCTTGGGGGCTGACCCGGTTTTTGCGCCGGTATGCCTTGTCCCGAAGCCTGATGGATATTCCGAACGAGCGTAGCGCTCATTCTGTTCCCACGCCTCGCGGGGGCGGTGTATCAATCGTTGTCGCGTTTTTGTTCGCGCTTCCAGTTCTGACATTGTTGGAGTTGTTGCCGTTGCCGGTGCTGATAGCATTGTCGGGGGCGGGAATGTTGATTGCAGCAATCGGCTTCGCCGATGACCATGGTCATATCGCTGCGAGGTGGCGATTGCTGGGGCACTTTATCGCAGCGGGTTGGGCGTTGTTCTGGCTTAACGGGCTGGCGCCCATTGAGCTGTTGGGTGTTTCGCTGACGCCGGGATGGTTGGGCGGTGTCGTTGGGGCGATTTATCTGGTCTGGATGCTTAATCTCTATAACTTCATGGACGGTATCGATGGTTTAGCCAGTGCTGAAGCTATCAGCGTGTGTTTGGGGATGTGTCTGGTCTATTGGGTGGGTGGCGTTGTTGAACTGGTTTGGGCTCCGTTGGTGCTGGCGGGGGCCGTTGCGGGTTTTCTTTGCTGGAATTTTCCGCCTGCCCGGATCTTTATGGGCGATGCGGGTAGCGGCTTCCTCGGCATCATACTCGGGGCGATGGCGCTTCAAGCGGCCTGGAGCAAGCCGGAGCTGATTTGGAGTTGGTTGATTCTGCTAGGGGTTTTTATTGTTGATGCGACTTGGACACTTGTTCGGCGGCTGATTCGTGGAGATAAGGTCTATCAGGCTCATAGTAGTCATGCCTATCAGAACGCGGCGCGTCGTTGGGGGCATAAAAAGGTGACGATAAGTGTGGCAGTCATCAATGTCGCTTTTTTGCTGCCGCTCTCGATTCTGGTTGTACACGGTCATTTGAATGTCGTGGCAGGGATATTCGTGGCGTATGCTCCGCTCGTCTGTTTGGCTTATCTATTCAAGGCGGGCAGGTCATAAATTCTAATCAAGTTGACATTGCTCTTTGCTTCTTTGCTTCATAGGGGTTTCTGGTTTGCTCATTCGGCGGTGACAAGCCTGGTGCACCCATCCGTCAGTCCTTTGTGCTGGTGTGTCGCTGGACGGTGAATGGGAAGGCAATGATCTGGCTGGCGATCGTTTTGCAGCCGTATTCAATTTAGTGCGTTTGACGCACGTCATGGCCTTCTCGCGAATATCGTCCAGAATGCCTGCATCGAAAAAAAGCCCCGCGAATCGGTATGTGTTCGGTAGAATGTGCGGTTATGACTCGCGTCCGGATTGAGCTTGCGCTGCATGCGCAGGACCTTCTGATTCAGGTCGTGAGCGCGGCTCCGCGGGCCTGTATTTATGCATGGACGCGGATCGCTATGTCTCTTTTTCATTTTTTTGTTTATTTATTGGCCGGTCCGTTTGTTGTTGCATTGACCGAAGGGCGGGGAAGTGTTCAGAGATGGGAAGTCTTATGGATAGACGTCAGATAAACGTGGGCTGGTGCGTAGCCTCACTGTCGCTCGACATGGCCAGCGTGCGCTACCGGGCATTACTTCCTTTGTTGGCACTTGAAGCGCAAGGCTTTATCTGCAGTCTGTTTACCAGTCGAGGCCCTGTCAATCTTGAAAGCCTCGATGCTCTTGTCATCGTCAAAGCCTTTTCTGTTGAAAGCCTGGCATTGGTTCAGCGTGCCCGGGCACTTAACATACCCGTCATTATCGATCTGTGTGACAACATTTTTGTGCCAGGTTATGGAAAGGGGCCGTTGGGCACGCATGGCGAAATGTTCACCAGAATGGCCCAACTTGCAACTGCCGTTGTGACAACCACCGAACCTTTGGCAGACGTTATAAAGGCTCATGTGCCGGGCGTTGTCGTGCACGTCATTCCCGATGGCCTGGCTTCTGAAACGGTAACGGACGAAGGCAGCAAGCTCATCGAAGGCGCCAGGGCGATAGAAAAAAACACGGCCCCATCCTTGTGGCGCAACCGGTTGAAGAAGTTGTCGAATGAGATCAAGGATTCAGGGGGTATCCACACGTTCAAACGTTTGCTGAAGATGTTTAAGCATTTGCTGAAAAAGCAATTGCAACTCGTCAGAAAAAAGCGTGGCAGGGATGGTTCGATCGCAACGGTCATGGCCATTCCGAGAGCGCTTTTGCGCCCGCTTCGGAAACAAGTGGTCAGCTTCAAAAAGGCGACGGTTGTCGCCGCTCCCGTGATTATCCCCGTCATTTCAAATACCCCGGCCCGCGATCCGTCGAAAACCATGTATTTGCTGTGGTTCGGAAATCACGGCGCTGATTACGCTGCTTTCGGCATGTTGGACCTGCTTCTCATTCAGAATGCCTTGGAAGCGATCGCGCTGGAATATCCGGTTGAGCTTGTGGTGATCAGTAACAATGCTGCCAAGTACGAGCGCTTTATCAAGCCGATGGCAATTGCATCGCGCTATGTGGAATGGTCGATCAACGTTTTAGACGATTGGATGGCTGTTTCACGGGTTGTTCTGATCCCCAACTCCTGCGATCCGTTCAGCGTCTGCAAGTCCGCCAATCGAACGGTTCACGCCCTGATCCAAGGCATTCCTGTCGTCGCTACCGCAACGCCTGCATTGTCGCCGCTGGCTGGCAGCATCATGACCGGTGATTTTTTGCAGGGGCTGCGTCGTTATCTGTCGAGCACCGAAAATGGTCGCCAGGACGTAGCACTCGCCAGGACGCTGATCGAGCAGCACTTCAGCTCTGCTGTCATTGGTTCTCTGTGGCGGGATGCGCTGCAATCGGTCATCGCTCAAAGCTCCGGCGCAGCAGATGTCCACGGAGCAGAGGTCCTGGTGGTACTGCACCTGGTCCAGGATCTTGATCTTGCGCTGCCCATCATTCTTGAACTCAAACAGCGCGAGATAGCAGTGCAAGTGGTGTGCAGCCACGCATTGCTCAAGGCTTCTCCGCGAGTAATGAAAACCCTGTCACTTCATCAGAGCAATGTCCGGGTGGTGTCAGCCACCGAGCCATTGGTTTCATTCCGTTTCGGTTCCCGGACCAGAGCGCTCCTGACGGTGTCGGAAACCAATCTCAGTCCTCATCAATTCAGTCGCACGCTTACCGAGGCGGCGAAGGTCGCCGGCATCATGACCGCGACCTTGCAACATGGCCTCGAGAATGTGGGGTTGACCTATAGCGACAAGATCCATTCGATAGACCGGGTCAATTTCGCCGCCGACAGGATCTACCTTTGGGGCGGGCTAGACACCTTGCACGCAGATGTCAGCGCAGCCACTCGCGCAAAATGCGTTGCAATCGGTTGCTCCAAAGTTGGCCGGGATGAAAGCGCCAACCTGGATGCGTTGATCGCTCCCGAGGCGTGTGTGGTCGGTGTCTTTGAAAACCTGCACTGGCATCGTTACTCCGAAGCGTATCGGCAGTTTTTTCTTGAAGGGGTGACCTCGTTGGCGGATCAGTTCCCTTCCGTCACCTTTTTGATCAAGCCTCATCACGCGGGTCTGTGGCTGACCTCCCGTTACAAAGGAGACAAGCCCGTCGCCTCGAACCTGATCATCGCCGATCCCAAGCAGGCGGAATGGGAGCGTTATACCGCTGGCGGCCTGTTGGGTCGAATGAAAGCGGTCATCACCAGCCCCTCTACCGTGGCCCTCGATGCAGCAGCGCGGGGGTTGCCGGTTGCGGTGGTCAAGGGCGATCTCGACACTGATACCTATGCCCCGCTTTATACCATCGAGCAGATGGCGAACTGGTCCGCGTTCATCGAGTGCGTTCTGGATGAAAGCCAAGCGCCAGAGCTCAAGCACCTTTCCGAGCGCTTTGTAAACCGTATGGTCTTGGAAGGCGATGCCGCCGCCCGATTGGTTGACGACTTGCTCTCTACGTCCATGCTTAATGATGTCAGTGCTTGAAGGTGGCGGGCCGATGCGCATCTTGGGAATAAATGACAGCTCCTATAAAATAACCGGGCAACATCGAGCCGGTGATATTCGCTATGCGTGCTCCAGCAACGTCACCCCTGCAGAGCCTTGGACCAGAGCTTTAAATGAGTATCCGGTCCGCTATAGGCATCTTGTAAGGTGGTCGATAGTTGATTTTCAGAGTGCTAACGTTTTAAGAGGAATTTCCCATGGTTGATGGTGACGAAGTAATACGGGTATATGTAGGTGTCGATCGTTCGCAATTGCTCGCCGTTCCTGTTCTTGAATACTCCATCAAACGCCACACGACTGCAAATGTTGAAGTCATTCCGATGTTGGATCTCCCAGTTCCCGAGCCACTGGATCCGCGCAATGGTCAACGTACCGGTTTTTCATTCAGTCGTTTCTGCATTCCAAAGCTTTGCGGCTACAAGGGCAAGGCCATTTACATGGACGCAGACATGTTGGTGTTTCACGATATTCGTGAGTTGTGGAACATTCCGTTCGACGGTGCGAAAATTATAATCCAGCAAGAAGTCAAGTTTTCCGAAGCGTCGACCGACAAGGTTGGAGCGCCGAAAACTCGCAAGAAACAATGCGCCGTCATGCTGCTTGACTGTGAACAGTTGGACTGGGAAATCGAAACCATCGTTCAAGAAATGGATGAGGGCAAGTACGATTATGACCAGCTGATGTGGGAGCTGATCATTCTTGAGGAAAAATACGTCAAGTATGGCGTGCCTTTTGAGTGGAACAGCCTCGAGCATTTGGATAAAGACACTCGGTTGATTCATTACACCGACGTTTATACTCAGCCCTGGTCTGCTTGTGCAAATAAAAACGCCGGGCCATGGTTTGCGGAAGTTCGGTTGATGCTTAAAAATGGGGCGTTGACCGAGGCGGAAATCCAAAAAGAGATCGATCTTGGTTATTTCCGACCTTCATTGATTCGTGATATCAAATATCGTCATCTTGTTCCGTCGTTTCTCCATAGTCTTTGGGACAAGAAGAATGCGGCTCGGGACAAGCTTGCCGGTTATGTTCCTCATAAAGCCGTTTACGAAGCCAAGCGGCGCCGTCAGCAGGTTATCAAGGACTACGAAGCCAGGCTCCCAGCCAACAACTCTAACGGGCAAAAGGCTTCAAACGCATGATTACGTTGCTCAAGGCGCTTTTCAAAAAGCGCCATATCATCGCGCTGAATGAGTTTGATGTCCTCCTCGACGGGAACCCGAAGGGGAGGAATATTCTTATATTCACAGAGCAGGTGAATGCCACGTATTTCATTAGCTTTGATATCCCTCTGCGCGAGATGCATCAGCGAGGAGAGGTCAATGTCGCTGTGGTGTCGCAAAAACTAGTTTCGCAAAAGGGGGCTGGTTGCTGGGAACAGTGGAACGATAGCTTTAAACCTGAGTTGGTCATATTTACTCGATATGGTCAACCGTTTGGTGTGGATATACTCAAGTTCTTTAAAGCACTGAATGTTCCCGTCATCTATCACATTGACGATAACTTGCTTGAGCTACCCCCTTCTCTAGGGGCCGAAATTCAGAAGCGTCAAGGTGCTAAAGATGTCATTGATGCGCGTCGAAATTTGCTGGCGCAATGTGACCTGATTTATGCATCGACCCCTCATCTTGCCGAACTGCTCAAAAGTCTGTTTCCGAGGCAACATGTTTTTACTGGAGAGTATTTTCCGTACATGGGGCAACGGGTGACAGTTAATCGACAAGAGCGGCAGTACCAGACTATTGGGTACATGGGATCAAAAGGGCACCAGGAAGATCTGAATTTGGTGGTTCCGGTGCTTGAGCGATTACTCGAAGAGCAGCCGAAATTGCACTTTGAAGTATTCGGGACGATACAGATGCCCGAGCGTCTTTTGCGTTTTGGAGAAAGAGTCAAAAGCCATAAAGTCAACAAATCTTATACTGAATTCTTATCAGTCCTGGCTGGGTTGAACTGGGATATTGGTCTCGCTCCATTGGTCAATGAGGAGTTCAATCTTTGCAAGGCTCCCACGAAATATCTTGAATACTCTGCTGCCGGTATTCCCGTGGTGGCGTCGAATATTCCGGTTTACAGCATGATTATTCCGGAAGGCGCTGGAGTCTTGGTAAACGAAGATTGGTACTCAGCGTTGGTACTATATCTTGACTCGACAGACGCTAGAAAGCGGGCTGTTGAGATAGCTCAGTCTTATTGTTCTGAGCGCTATTCGCTTCATAAGCTCGAACAACAACTGACCACGATTTTTGATACGGTTAGCGTGTGTTGAGGCCTCATGGATTTTTTTTGAGGCGGTTGCAGGTGTTGAATAATTTTGTTATGCAAAAAAATAAATAGATGATGTGGGATTGGTGGCGATGTTATTCAACTCTATGGAATATGTAATTTTGCTGGGGATCACCCTGGCTTTCTACTGGTTGTGCCCATCATTGCGCGGCAGGCAATGGATCGTGCTGCTGTCCAGCTTGTATTTCTACATGAGTTGGAGCAAAGAGTTCGGCTTCATGTTGCTGGGGGTTATCGCCGTCAACTGGCTTATTGCCGGCAAGGTCTCGGCCACCAAAACGCGTGGTTGGCTGATTCTTTCGTGTGTGCTGAATCTCGCATTGCTGTGTTACTTCAAGTACATGAATTTCTTTCTGGAGAATATTGAGTACGTCGCCAGACTCAAGGACCCTTCGTTTGAAATAGGTTTGCTGAAGGTGATCCTGCCGCTCGGCATTTCGTTCTATGTTTTCGAATTGATTTCCTATCAGGTCGATGTCTACCAGAGAAAATTCAAGCACGAGAAGAACCCGGTCGTTTTCGCCATCTTCGTGTTGTTTTTTCCACACCTCATCGCCGGCCCTATCTGTCGGGCAAGCCAGTTCATGCCTCAGATACACGTGAAGCAACGACTGGATGGCGCTCATTGCTACAACGGCCTCTACTATTTTATCGCCGGCCTAGCACTCAAGTGCGGGATCGCTGACGGGATAGCTCCCTTTATCAACGTCATATTCAAGGCGCCAGACCAGTACTCCGGGCTTGACAATCTTTTCGCGGTTATCGGGTTTGGCGTACAGATCCTGTGCGACTTCTGGGGCTACTCGCTCATGGCCTTGGGAGCGGCGTTGCTTTTCGGTTATGTGCTGCCTTACAACTTCAATGCCCCCTATTCATCGCTGTCCATCAAGGACTTCTGGCGCCGTTGGCACATCACCCTGAGCAACTGGTTGAGAGATTACCTTTACATTGCGCTAGGTGGCTCGCGCACCCAGGCCAAATGGAAAATTCAACGAAACCTGATCCTGACTATGTTGCTGGGTGGATTGTGGCATGGCGCCAGCTGGAATTTCATCATCTGGGGTGGTTTGCACGGTGGTGCGCTGGCCATTAATCGCTGGTTCGAGAATAGCGGTTTGCCCTTGTCGTTGAAGCGAGTGCTGCAATGGGTACCGGTTGCGTGGTTGTTGACCATGACGGTGGTTTTTGTCGCGTGGATATTTTTCCGTGCAGCCAATGCGGGTGACGCAATGATGATGCTCGAGCGCATCGTTGTTCCCGCCTCGGGCTGGGCTCAAACGAAGCTCGCGCCATTGTTTTTCGAGTTGCTGCTTCTTTACCTGCCATTGCAATGGTTTGTTCACCGCACGACCTATCAGCATGATATTACGAACGCCTTTCCCTGGCAGGCGGCATTCGGCTTTGCCTCGTTGGTTCTTTTCTCTTACATCTATTATGTAGACGGTAATGACTTCATATACTTTCAATTCTAAAAGCTTGAGGTTGACGCGATCCAGTCTGCTCAAGTTATACGTACTGACGGCTGTATTGGTGGTCATTGGGTTTATTGGCCTGGAAGTTGCCGTTCGTTATCGTGAATCCCTCAAACAACCGGATGTCATGCAAAGTGCTTCGGCGTTGATGACGGCGTTGCCGAACATGACGATATCGGGGCGGGAACTGGGTAATCAGTTGCTGATTCAGAACGTTGCCTTGTTTGGCAAGTACCCCGATCCGGCTGAGGTGACCTCTGGCTACGTCGGTACTTCACGCAGTAAGGTGCTGCGCCCCAGCAAGTTCGGTGTGCCGGATGCGGTCGTGGGGGCCGGAAATACGTACAACGAAATTACTTATGGATTGTTGCTTCAGGCAGAAATCTTGCGCTTGAAGTTTCCAAATTTGAAGCGGGTTTACGTCGAAGCTTCTTTTTTGCTGCGACGTCCCGGCAGGTTGGTTGTCGAGCCTGACCATCTTAAGTACCTCCCGTTGTTTAAAACCCTGGCGCCCTTGTGCTCAAGTGATGTGCCAGGTTGCCAGCAGGTGTTTGCTGAGGCGGCCAAGCTGACCAACGCGTCAATGGCAAGCTGGAAGCCGGAGATGCGTTGGCACAGAAGTGAGTTTCGATTCTCGTCCTTGTTGCCGAGGTCACAGGAATCAATGCCTGTCCAAGCTGATCCTTTGCTTGGAAAACTTGAGGCAAACGGTGAGAAAAAGGGGCAATTCAAGGCCCTGACCGAAAAGGCCGAAATGCTGCCTGAAGTGACCAATGACAACATCAAGGTTCAACGCCTGAGGGATATTTCGAGCAACGCCCCGTGGGATGGTTTGTTTGACATGTTTGCCTTGTGGGGACGTGATCATGGTATCCAGATCGTGTTGTTTCAACCGCCAGTACGCTCGGATCTCTATGCATTTCAGGTCAAGTATGGCCTTCAACAGCACGTTGACGACCTGTTGCGCGTTTCCACGAAATATCAGATTCCCTTTATCGATCTCGATAAACCGGAATTGGATTACATGAAAGACTGGAGTCTGTTCAGTGACGAAGACCATATGGACGCGTGTGTCGGCAGCGGTTTACTTTTGTTGGCGCTAGAGGCCGGTGCCAATCGGTTTGAACAGCAGCATGATCTCTATCCTGTGCTGGAGCGGTCTGCTTTGGAGCGTGACAACGAACGTCTGAATGTGTGCAAAAAGTAGAGGCTCGCCATGGTTCAGGCGTGGAGAAATTGTGGTGAGTATTCGATGCTATATTGTATTGGATTTTTAAAATGTGTTTTGGCAAGGTGTTGTGAGAATGGTTAATCGGACTGTGCAGTGGTTCATCGCTCCGGAAGTAAGCGGTGATGAGCCCCTTTTACTGTTTTCTGCCTGTGACGCGGGTTATCTCGGTTATGCCATCTCTTTGATCAAAAGTGTAGATCTGTATTCTCCAGGTGCTACCTTCTTTTTACACGTCATCAATCCCGGTGCGGACACTGTGAGCCGTATCGGAATCCTGTCTGGCTGTTTGGTGTCGACACGACTCAGCGTATCATTCGAAACCATTGATCTTTCAGCTCTGAATATAGATCAGCAGCGCGCTTATTACGCCAGTGCCCGCTTTCTGCAACTTTCCAATATTCTGTCTGTATTTTCTGTTCCTGTGTTCAGTATTGATGCTGATTCGTTGGTGGTTAATCCGTTTGATTTTGATTTTTCGAACAAAACAGACGCCGACGTCATTATTGTTCGGCGAAACCTGACCGAGGATCAGCCAGAGCATTTGGCTATTGCTACGGGGTCTATCTGGCTGGCTCCTTCGGAAGGGATTATTCGGTTGCTGAGAGAAGTCTCCAGCGAAATCGACAAGGGCGTTGTTGAGCGCTCTCTAGAATGGTTCGTCGATCAAAGGTTGTTTTTCAGGCAGATGAACGCATATGCCGATCAGCTCAAGTTTTACAATTTGAAGCGTAAATATGCCGATTGGACATTTTCCACTTCCAGCATTCTCTGGGCCGGCAAAGGCGGTCTCAAACTTTATGACTTGCGTTTTTTTCTGCTTCAGAACCTGCTATGCGACGACGCGCAAAAACGTACCATTAGCCATCATCTGGCTGAAGAGTTTTTTACTGTAGACAACTCACTTGCCAATGAATGGATTCGTTCACGGATAGCCACGGCAGTAGAAGGGAAGTACCTCCAGAGCCTTAGTAATCGGTCCCTGAACCTGGAAGCGTCCACCCGGACTATTGCCTTTTACATTCCCAGACTCGACCTTCCCTGGAAGAGGATGCCGGCAACGTCAACCCAGTTTCCCGTGGTCAGTGATGACGTTATCGATTTGCGTTTGCGCTGGAAGGAATTTGCCGTGCGCATGGCTAATGCGCTTGAGCGTGCCGGTCTGACCGTCAATGTTATCGAGTTGCCAGGCTGGGAAATCGATCGTGAAAGAATTGACGCGGATGGCGCTGCTCTCGCGTTTGTTCCCCATCGATGTCACCTGAACTTTTTGGATGGCAAGACTCCGGTGTTGTTTTACATGCAAGAGTTCTTTCGATGGGCTTTTGTTGTCGATGGGCGGGGATGGAGTGCAGCGTCCAGCGTGTATCCCGTTGCACGAAATATCAACTCTGATAAGGCACAAACGTCTTTTAACGAATATCGAGCGCGTCTTGTGGATGGTCGCTTGGCTAGCAAGTTTGCCCAGCAAACTGCCAAGTCGAAGAGACAGTTGATTGATGAAGGTTTGTTACCATTTGATATCGGTGGCCGCTGGTTCCCCCGTCGCACTCTGCGCCCCTATATTTTTTTTCCTCTGCAGATTCCTACAGATCAATCGATTCAATTGTTCTCCGATTTTTCGGAACAAGTGCTTGTTGAGTCGTTGGTGGAATGGGCGAAGGAAAATGGCGTCACTGTGGTGCTGAAGCCTCATCCTGCAAACATGAAGAGCATGAAGCCTTTCGAGAAAATGGTCGATGATACGTACATTTTTTACAGCGAAGCCAATGTTCAGGATTTGATCGCGCATGCTACTGCGGTTTATACCATTAACAGTGGCGTGGGTTTTGAGGCGCTGCTGCAAGTCAAGCCCGTTGTCACTTTCGGTCGCGTCGAGTACGACTGTGTTACATTCAACGCGACGCCGGCCACTTTGGATGAGGCTTGGGGTTATGTTCAGAACAGTACCGCAGCTGAGTTGGAAGTAAGATACAAGAATTTTGTAGATTGGTTTCTTGAATGCTATGCGGTGGATATGTCTCAACCGGAAGCGTCAAAGGCCCGACTGGATGAAATTGCAGCGCAAGTTCTTTCGATAATTTCACAATTTGTTGTGCGCTGAGGATAGATCGTCACTATGATCGCAAGTATTATCAACTCAAGTTTAGCCCTGGCACGTCGCAGTATTGTCATGCAAATAAAGCAGCATGCATTGGGTTATGCTTGGACGCTAATCATCCCGATGCTTTACGCCGGCTGTTATATCTTTGTAAAACGTCAACTCAACGGTGAAGCCACCCACACGGTGGAAGGAAGCTGGGATGTATTGCGTGCCTTTGCCGGGATCACACTGTTTCAGTGCTGGATGCATATGGTTCAGGAAACTTCCGAATTCATTCGACGCAATCGTGGTTTGCTCAAGGGCATGAATGTGGGGCCCGTTCCTTTCGTGCTGGCCGTTGCGTTTGAGGGCGTTATCGCGCTGGTTATCAGAGTGGTACTGATCCTGATTGCTGTTCCTGTACTCGGGCTTACGTTGCCCACGGATATCTCGTCATGGCTTTGGTTTTTCTGCAGTCTGATTGCCTTGTTGATATCGGCTACCATGCTCGGCCTGCTGTTGGCGCCCTGGGCTGTACTATACGCCGATGTGCGTAAAGGCCTCAGTTCAATCAGCTTGCCGATGATTCTGATTTCCCCCATTTTTTATGCGGCCCTTGAGCAAAAAAGTGGCGCGTTGTTTTGGGTGAATGTTTTCAACCCTATTGCCTCTCCTCTGGCGGTCATCTCCCGATCCCTGCACGGTGAGGCGTCTGTTTATATGCTCCCGATGTTGATCGCGATGGGGGTTTCGCTTCTGGTACTGTGTTGGCTGATCAAGTCCTTGAGTCGTCAGGTGCCAATTCTTCTTGAACGGATGGGTAACTGATGAGTGCTTTGCTTGAAATCGACGGTTTGTGGAAGAAGTATTCCAGGGATCTGAAATCATCCGTCAAATATGCATCTAAAGACTTGCTGCGGGGGGCGTTGTCACGAGGCGCAGCATCCACTGAATTGCGCGACTCTGAGTTTTGGGCTCTGCGGGATATCAATGTTTCGTTGCGCAGAGGCGAAGTACTTGGAGTATTGGGACATAACGGCGCAGGAAAGAGCACGTTACTCAAGTGCATAGCGGGAAAGCTCGTTGCCGACCGCGGCAAGATTTCTCGCAAAGGGGAAATCGGATTCCTGCTCGAAATGAGTGCCGGATTTGTGCCTTCCATGACGGGCAGGGACAACGTATCTGTACGTGGTCAGCTTATGGGGAAATCCGGCAAAGAGCTCAAACACTACATTAGCGCTGTTCAGGATTTCGCCGGGCTCAATGAGTTTTTCGATTCCCCTGTGCAATTTTACAGCTCGGGGATGAAATCCCGTCTGGGATTTGCTGCCTCCACGGTCATTGAGCCCGACATCCTGATCATCGATGAAGTGCTCGCGGTGGGTGATCTTTCATTTCGGCTGCAGTGTTATGAACGAGTCAATGAGCTGGCAAGGAATGCTGCGGTGTTGTTTGTCTCTCATTCCATCGGACAAGTTGCACGCATGTGCGATCGCGGTTTCTTTCTTGAGAAGGGCCGGGTCATTTTTGATGGCGGCATACAACAAGCCATTTCCATCTACCAGGACAAGTTGGGTGACCAAAGCGAGAAGAAACGCGGTCACGTGTTGAATCCGGAACTGGTGTCATTTGACTTGTTGATTGATGGAAGCGTACTGCCTTCGGGACAGACTATCCCTTATGGCGCGCAAATGGCTCTGGATATCGATGTTTCCAGGCTGCCTGCCAATGCTCAGGTCTGTGTATTTTTAAGAGACAGTTCGCAAGGTGTTCTCATGGATTGGAACTCAGCTCGTTGTAACTTGAGTTGGCCTGACGCTGCCAGTCGGCTGGTCGCTCAGTTGGGCGGCGCAGAGTTGGCCCCTGGCCCCTATTCCTTGTCCATCCAGGTAATGAGCCCGGATGGGGTCAGTCACCTGTCCTTGTCAGAAAGTGTTGCATTCAGGGTCAGTGGAGAATACTTGAATGCCGTGCCTGTACAGAAGCTTGCTGACTGGCGGTTTGGAGGGCCCCAGGTATGA